>CAYWZG010000188.1:0-1532 GCA_964462795.1 uncultured Methanotrichaceae archaeon | reverse complement strand
GACGATCCTTAGTGAAAATTTAAAAAGTCAATTGTTGGGTGCATGACTATAAAGCCTGGTGAAGATTTACTAGTAAAAGCGGGCGAAAATCCCGGCTCCGGCCCCTGATTTTGCTAGCGATATCTAAAAAGTATTATGCAGACTATATTTTTGTAGGAATGTTTTGGTTGAGCCAGACTAAGTCTCGTTATGTTTCTTCATCTTCGCCTTTGACGGCTGGACTCGTCCTTTCTACCCAGTTATCTCTTTTTATTACTTCGGGAGCGCAGTGGGTCACGAATACCCCGCCCTTTAGGGTGGGGTGGGCCGCACGCAATTTGATTTTCTTGGCCTGGGGTCTACATGCAAGGCAGCCAGTCAATTCTCGATGCCGAAGAGCTTTCGTTCTTTCTTAGTTGGACGTACTTGTCTATGGAGAATACACCAGTAGTGTCCTCCACGCTCCTTCCGATCTCTATGTATCTTTTCTCTCCTTTCTCCCTGGAGAGCCATCCGATGTGAGACACACCAATAACGTTGGAATTGAAGCTAGCATCGATGCCACTATCGTTGACGTCGCTTGAATTCCCGGCGCCGACGGTGCTTATCGTTGTCACTTTCTCCAGGCTTTCGACATTGGAGTACTGCTCGGTCACCACGGCACCTGCATCATAATTAATCACGCAGAGAGAATCTTTCCACTTCTGATCGTAAGTTCCAGTCTGGTAACTCACAGGGAAGTACTCGAAGCTGGCTTCCTGGGTGTAGTTAATGTAGTTTTGATTCACGTTCAGCTCAAACTCGGTCCGATCATAAAAGTTACCGCTTCCTGAGATCCTGCCCACGATCTTCTGACCACTGTAACCCTCCGCGGTCTGGCCCACGATCTCATGGCTTCTGTAACCAACGCCTTCGATCACTGACCTTTCATAAACGTGATTTGCAGCCTCCACGGGTCCCAAGACCGAAATCATGAGGATCGCTACCAAGGCAATAGTCCATCGATTCAAGCTGAATTGTCCCTCCAACTATCCAAAGAGATCGCCATCCTGATGTGAACTACCCCGCTCTAAAGGGCGGAGCTTCCTGATTCATCACCAGAACTTGCATCATAGAGATGTGATGTAGAGGTTCTGGCTCGGCAGGCTCTAAGGGCTGTCCCATCCCCAAGATAAGTATATTTCTTGAAGCGTTGTAATCTCTATCACAGATGAATCCACAAAAAGGACATTCGTGAGTTCTGTCGGATAGATCCTTTTTCACAACGCTTCCACAGCAAGAACACTTCTGAGACGTACCTCTTGGGTCAACCTTGATCAGCTTCTTACCAGCACTCTCGGCCTTGTAGGAAAGCATGAACAGGAACTTGGACCAAGACGCATCATGGATGTTCCGATGTAATCCTTTGCAATTGCCTTTTTCCTTCAATCCCTTCACATCGATCGGTCGGTGTAGTTTGATCTTGACGTCACCAGTCTTGGAAAGTTTCAGAATTGATTGATCTTGATCTATCTTGAATCCAGACTGGTTATAGTTCAGAGTCTTATACCAAC
>CAYWZG010000187.1:0-1830 GCA_964462795.1 uncultured Methanotrichaceae archaeon | reverse complement strand
AGGTTCTCGTTTCCGCTCTGGCAGTAAGGACAGGTTCCGTCGGTGTGGCCAAGCCAGGGAATGCCAACTCTCGTTTCCACGAGAGACGAGTCCACCCTTTCTCCGACCTCGACAACAGTTCCCACAATTTCGTGTCCTGGTATCAGCGGCAGTTTCGGTTCGGTCAGCTCTCCGTCGACGATGTGAAGGTCCGTGCGGCAGACTCCACATGCGTGAACCTTGATCAATACCTGGTCCGGGCTTGGTTTTGGGACCGGAACTTCCATCTGTCACAAAGGGTCTCCTGCTCTTTGGAGGACCATGGCCTTCATGATTTTCGGGATCTGGATCTTCATAGACGTTACCTCATGTTTGGGCTTTTTTTTGTATTTTTGGGGAGGTGGGGCTTGGGATGAATATTATAGTCGAGAACCGATTAAGTGAGACGAATTGGTTCTCTACTATAGAAACATTTCATCCGATATCTCATAAGCACTTACGCTTACATTCAGCCATTATATCAACGTAAGTGCAAAACTTCATAACCCTTGATGCCCCATAAATCAAACCAGCAGGTTGGGTAAAAGGATGAGAGAGGTATTGCTGGAATCAAGAGAGGACCGATCGCAGGTCTACTATCCAGACAGATGCATAGGATGTGGCACCTGCGTCATGACCTGTCCAAAAGGCGAGCTGGTCATAGGTTCAGTGGGTGCCGTGGTCCGTGGCCTGATCGAGAAGGACTTCATCGAGAAGAGAAAAGGGAGTCGCAAGAATGAGGATGGTGGTCCTGATCGGGATCTGAGTGGGAACAGGAGCGAAAACGCGATTGGCAGCGAAGGCGAAAGCAGATGCACCTTTTGCACTCTTTGTGCTAGAATCTGCCCCACCGGGGCTTTAGAGTTCAGAACGGAAGGAAAGCCCGAGACGAACGAATCATACCTCAACGCCGCCTTGAAGCCCACCACCATAAGCGAAATGTGCGTCAAGTGTGGCCTTTGCGAAGAGGTATGCCCCCAGGGATGCATAACAATCGAGGGAAGAACACTTGCAAAAGATGGAACCCTCAAGATAGAAGGGAAGATCACAATCGACCAGGATTGCTGCATCCATTGCGGCTGGTGCGCCGCCATCTGTCCGGTCGGGGCGATCGAGGTGGAAAAACCCTTCGAAGGAGAGTTCTTCCGAGACGAGAAGATCTGCCAGGCTTGCAGAACCTGTATCGATACTTGTCCTGCCAATGCCCTCTTCAACAAAGACTGGAGACAAGGCGAGATTGTCGAGAAGGTAACTCACAGAAAAGATGCCTGCATCTATTGCGGCGCGTGTTCTGTCGCCTGCCCGGTGGGCGCGATCACAGTTCGCAAAACTGCAATCATACCGGAGATGAAGGGAAAGAAAGCCTTCGAAAAGAAACTTTCAGATTCATCGGCGAGACCGACTCTGACCTCGACCCTTGTGACCGACGAAGAAAACTGCCTGGGCTGCGGCAACTGCGTCATTGCTTGCCCTGTAAACGCCTTATCTGATCCATACCTGGCCGCAGGCCACCTCAACGAGCTTGAGGATAAACCACTCTTGGAGGTGGTGAACGGCACAATTAAGGTCGTCGACCAAGAAGCTTGCGGATCTTGTGCCACTTGCAGCATGATCTGTCCTGCCGATGCCATCTGGCTTGTGAGGAGGGAACTTTCGTGAATCCCACTAATCTCACGAACCCCAAGAATTCCATGATAATCAAAAACGGTCGCGTCTTCGATCCCTTGAACGGGATCGATGGCGATGTCAAAGATATATTCTAGGACTTACGCAGTTGACCGGAATATTTTTATGCCATTTGATGCATTCAAA
>CAYWZG010000186.1:0-1909 GCA_964462795.1 uncultured Methanotrichaceae archaeon | reverse complement strand
ACGCTGCTGCATTTTGTTGCCCTCTAGTCTAACTGTTTAGTCTCGCTTAGCCGTTTGCAAGCCACGGCCTTTAGGCCGTGGTAGTTGACCTCGTCCGCGCTCCAAAGGTAATAAACCACACCATACCCACGTCACACCCGCCGCATTTCCCTTTGCGCGAACAGCTCGCGCGCGAGCGCATCGAGCTCCAGCTCCTCGTCTAGCGCCCGGATCTCCTCGACCTTTGCGCGAGTCATCGGCTTTTTGGGCGCAGCCTGGCAGGAGTCCGTGTTCTCTGTTGCGCGGTAGGATCCGATCTTCCTTGCAAATTCCATGATCTCGCTCTTGTCCATCGCGATCAGGGGGTGGTATATGGGAAAGTCGATCCCGGACTGTTCGGCCATTATGTTCATGGGCGTCTGAGATGCAACCTGGCCAAGAGAGTAGCCGGTCACGATCCCGTAGGCACCCTCTTCTTCCATCACGAGCCCTGCGATCCGATACATCAACCGTCTGCAAAGAAGGCAGGTAGCTCGGGTCCCAAGCTCTGCGATCCTTTCGAGGCCTAGGCCTATCGGAACCGTTATGAAGTTGACCCTCCGGCCCGAGGTCCATCCTTTCAGCGCCTCGGCCGATTTCAGCGCCTGAACGCTTGCATCGACATAAGGCCGCACATCAAAATAGAGCAGCGAAACCGGGCAGCCACGTCGCATCATCATCCAGGCTGCAACAGGTGAATCGATCCCACCGGATATGAGCGCCAACATCTTGGGTTGCGATCCCAAAGGAAGGCCGCCAACCCCAGGAACTGTTCCTGTGAAGACAAGCGCCTTATCTCGCCTCGCCTCAACGAATATCTCCATCTCTGGACTGGTAAGGTCCACTCTCGCGCCGATCCTTTCCTGAACGGCCCTGCCCACCACCACGCCAAGTTCAGTGCTGGATATCTTGCCGCCACCCCGGCGCGGCCTGATCGCAAAAGAGTCTGGCGGCGGAGATCTCGCGGCCGCAAGCTCTGCTGCAATATCTGAAATCTCATCAAGATCTGGCTTTGCGGTGTGAACTGGGCTTACTGAGACTACTCCAAAGACGGTTGCAACCAATTCAGACGCCCGCGAATCACTCGTTTGAACGAAGATCCTGCCCCTCTCTCTTGACATCTGATGATCTACCTCAGCTTTTTGGAGCACAAAGGCTATGTTGGACGCCAGGATCCGTTCCCAACTGTTCCTGGTCCAAGCGTCCTTGAGTGCGATCTCGCCGTATCGCACCAGAACTGAGTCAAAAGAGGGCGTTGAGATCGTCAAAATTGAGCCCCCAAAGAAGGGCAGAGGTAAATTACGGTAACCTACGAAAATCGCCGGAATTACCTGACTGCCAGAACCTTATCTGATCTTCTTATCCGCCTTCTCTTCGCACCAGCTGAGGTGAACTTCTGCAAGGGTCCGGGTCTCTTATATCGGGTTTCGGATTGAGCAACTTGCCTGATCTGACCTTTTCGCCCTTTGATCTTGACCCATGTAACGGTACCAGTCTTTCCCATAAGCACGGCACTATTCATGGAGATGTTAAATAGCTTTCGTGGATGAAGGGGGGCAGATTCAAAACAGGTCCACCAGCCCGAAAAGAACGATGAGATGGGTGAAGTGGGCAAAAACCAAAGGCGGGACGAAATAAAGATAACCTGGAAGACCTATGGTGTGAGCCGTGACCCACGAAATCGAACTTCCATCGATCCATCCAGGAAAGTCTGCAGCCCTCATAGCCGTGGGCTTGGCAATATACCTTACTTACATCTATCACGTGGGCCACCAAGAAGTAGCAGAAAGCCTCTCCAACGTGAATCTGAGCATATTGGCAGCGGTCGTCTCTCTTTCGGTGATGAGCATCCTCTTCAACTCCTTATCCTGGAAGAAAGTAGCAGAACAGC
>CAYWZG010000185.1:0-2109 GCA_964462795.1 uncultured Methanotrichaceae archaeon | reverse complement strand
CTATAGTTCACATAAATTTGAACGCATTCCTCCCCCCACTAAAGTAGGGGGGATCTTGCTGCGTTCGCCCTGAAAAATGGTAGCCAAAAGTGGCAACTGGATTTCAGCCTTGCATTTCAAACACTCTTTCGAGTTTAATTTTTGTAGTGAATACTACCCGCCTTAACCATTCTTTCCAGATCTATCTTCCAACCGGCATTTTTTAGTTGAAGAATCAACGACCGATCACCCATTCCGCCACAGCACTGGAGATGGACCCGATCTCAGAGACGTCAAGTCGGCTTGCAGACCCCACACGGCACGTATCCTTGAGTTTTGGCATCTTGAACGCTGGAAAACCATATTTGTTTTTCAGGAGAGATCTTCTTTGCCCATCTACAAGAGGGCAGATGAAACTTATCGGAATCTACTGAACCCACAAGACGCATTTCCTGAACTGAAGTGGCTGAAAAGTCCGTTATCAAGGGTATTCGGACTATCATGGCCGCCAGCCGTCTAATAGACCGCCCCATCTCGAATTCCAACCATTCCGGGTCCACATCCTTGAGGCCTTGATCGAGCCGGTCTGAGTTGATCCTCTCAAGAATTCGCTTCATCCTGTCCACGTCTGCCCGCGCAAGGCTTCTTTCAAAACGTTCGACTTCCGATTGATTCAAGCTTATGTCTACCCCTCCAAAACACGACTCGTCATAGAAGCCTTTTCTGAATAATACCGTTTTTCCTCATCACACATATTCTACATGCAAAGAAAGGTATCGTTTCACGAGTTTTGATTAGAATATCATTTAAGATTAAATAATAATTATAATATAAGGCTGTCTGAAATTCTGAACGAAATCCCACGATATATTTCATCCGCATCAGGCGACCCGATAGAAATAAGTAGGTATTATTGTTAATTAATTGAGGGGGGAATCGACCACATGGATCAATATTGGAATAGATGGGCCAAAGAACTTCGAACGCTCACAGAACCTTACGAAGGGATGTATGATCCAAGGATTTCTTCAGAATTCCCAGAAGAACATCTCCTGAAATATTACAAATGTTTGAATCGTTTGATGCAGCCGCTGGAACTCCTGGAGGAAAATCTGGAGTGCCCAGGAGAAATGCTCCTGGAAAACTACGCTCATCTGGAAGCGAACCTTGAATCACTCGCGACAAAGCACCCATGGTTCTCAGAAGATGAGTCAACCCAAGATGTAATCGAGCTCTTGGAAGTGCTAACTACAAGACGCGAGATAAAAAAGGAGTTCTTCGAGGAAAAGATAACCGGGCTTGATAAGAGGATAGGAGTTACGCACTTGGTAGTTAAAACCAAGCACATGAGAGCCTGTCAAGAAGATTATGCTTTAGACAGTTTGGTGCTTCATGCTACTGTTTTTTTGTTCAACTGCGTAAGTCCTAGAGGATAAACGAACTAAAAGCGAAGATTAGATCGAGGATATGACCTCAAAGAACAGAAAGGGATTAAGAAGGGGGGTTTAGCCCCCTTTTCTTAACGCCCGGACCGGGAGTCGAACCCGGGTCGAAGCCTCGACAGGGCTTCATGATAGGCCTCTACACTATCCGGACACTCTTAAGTCCCGCCTCCCAGATTCGAACCGGGGACATCGCGGTAGCCGCACGGAGCACCATTTCGGCGCGAAACCCACTACAGCCGCGCACTCTACCAAGCTGAGTTAAGGCGGGTCTAGCCGATGCAAAGCGATCCTAATATTTAGCCCTTTCGACTGGTAGCAATGATTTGTGGGTCTAGAAACAACGGTAGCTAATTTCAATCGGCCCGCGTTCAATAATGAACTGGCCCCAAGTCAGATCTGTGAGGCAGTTGGTAGCAATATATCTTCGATTATGCGAACCATCAGATTCGTGACCCCATCGACTTGCCCACACAAAAGAGCGGAGATCTGATATATCCTAGCACCCCTCAAAAACACATTAAATATCCAGAATGTTGTTAAAAGTTGAACGTCCCGCCATTTGCCTGTGGGTGCGTCGCAACAACTTGATTATATCCACCCAGAAAAAAGAATATCGCGTCCGGTTGAATTATCCGACGTTCGGCAGGGCCCCTCCCTAAACGTAGTATTTTTTGCATTCTTTTCC
>CAYWZG010000184.1:0-2139 GCA_964462795.1 uncultured Methanotrichaceae archaeon | reverse complement strand
TTATCGTCGCTAACTCTCGTTAACTCCAAGAGTTAACGAGACCGACCTAAAGGTCGGGGTATCCGTGACCCTCCGCGCTCCCGAAGTAATGAAACGCGACAATCTGGTGGGACTACTCTCTCCTCGATCAAACAAGCGGCCTTGGCTGCTTGTGCTCGGGCAAGACTGGAAGCGACATCGTGTTGATCAGAAGTGGGGATGTGACTTCCTTTGCCCTCTCCACCAGAATCTCTTTTCCCCACTGGGTCAAGCCGAACAAAGGTACCGCTGTCCCCACCTGAACCAGGGGATTTGCTTTTTCTCTGATATGTTTTGAAGCGCAGGCAGTGACGATATCCGCAAAAGAGAGGAGCCTTTCTGCATCCTCTTTGCTGATCCCAGTTAGGTGGGCCCCTATGATCAGAATCTCAACGCCCGTTTTTTCACCCTCCAAGGATCGGAGCCTTTCTGCTGTATCTGCATCTGTCACCGTGACCGCAAACTTCGAGTAGCGCTTTGCAGCCACCTCTGCGCCCTGGACCTGATCGATCAGCGCAACCTCTGGATCTAGGACTTGACCATCCCGAGCGGTGATCCCCTCGAGAACCTCTGGGATCGGGTCTGTCTTGACCAGGCCCGAAATCCAGCCGCCCATCCCCTGGACCAACTTTGGGTTTGCGGTGATGACTGTTCCTGCGCCATCACAGACTGTTACCGCCGCGTCGATCAAACCCCTCTCCAGCGCGGTCATCATCACTTCAGAGGCCCCAAACCCCACGAAGACGTCCATCTCCAGTTTCCTTCTGGGCGAGAACATCCCGTGTTCCTTTATCCTAAACTCCATGTTCGCGGCGGCAGCCTTTGCCGTAATTTTCTTTATGCCTCTTACCTTTTCAAAGGGGGGGCACCACTCGATCAAGGGCTCGCCTGCCTCCACCACCTTCTCGTCCTTCACCTTGACTTTGGCTTTCCCAAGAAGCTCCATCTCATCCAAGATCAGTCACCCACCAGGCTGAAGTAAACCCGGCGGTTGGCTTTCCCTTTGTTCTGCGCCTTTAGCATCTCAATTTGCCCAATCTCACCAGTTCTCTTGACGTGAGTTCCGCCGCAAGCCTGAAGATCCACCCCTTCGATCTCGACGGTTCTTATCTCACTTCTATCTGGAACCTCTTTTGCAAGCCTGACGAGGTCAGGAATCTCAAGAGCTTCTTTGCGAGATATGATCTTGGTTATCACAGGTCGATCTTCCTCGATGATCTCGTTTACCAGGTCCACGTAACCGGCCAAACGTTCCCGGTTGAAAGCTTCCAAGCTGAAGTCAACCCTGGACTTGTCCTCACCGATCTGGTTTCCTGTGATCTTAGCGCCGGTCTTTTTGAAGATCACCGCGCTCAATAGGTGGCACGCGGTGTGGCTCCGCATGAAGGCGTGTCTTCTATCCCAATCGATCGTGCCCGTCACAAGATCGCCCGATTCTAGTCCCTCTTTGCCCAATTCGTGGCTGATCTGGCCATCGAAGAGACCTGCGTATACCACAGGAAATTCCTCGTTTTCATGCACCAAAATTCCGGTGTCGTAAGGCTGACCGCCGGAATTTGGGTAAAACGCGGTCCTGTCCAGTATCGCGAACTTGGAATCGGAAACCTGATCGACCGTCGCTTCAAAGGTCTTAATATAGCTGTCTTCTAGGTACAAAGCTTTCATCAAATCACCTAAAGGTAAGTTAATGAACAGTCTCAACGCTATCTAAAATCAGTTTCGATATCTTGCCAAAAGAGGGTTAAGCACTATTCTGGCGAAAACTAATTAAATATGGTCTAGAACTGATTAAGTGACTCTAATCGGTTCTAGTGTCTCTTAAATTTAATTATTATACATAATGTTTGGAGAGCTTTTTATCAGCATCATCTGTAACTACTCAGGTACCATGATCGACACCGGCAACCGTAATTCGCAAGACGTTTCTTCTGCCGTCGACTAAGTCTATTTTTTTAATTTGTGATCGGAAGATATCGTTTTTTGTTTTGGTATGGGTCTATGGTCAGATTACCCTGAACAACTAGAACCAGTACCCTCCGACCGGTTAGGGGTACCTGAGTAGTTACCATCATCTTTGGTAAATTTCCAATTGATTGTCTTTATTTGTGAATTTCTTCGTTC
>CAYWZG010000183.1:0-2234 GCA_964462795.1 uncultured Methanotrichaceae archaeon | reverse complement strand
AGAGGGGTATTTTGCGCTCAATATCTGAAAATCACTCGATTTTTAGATAGTGCCGCCATGACGATGACACTTCTTGGAGCTGGTAACTACTCAGGTACCATGATCGACACCGGCAACCGTAATTCGCAAGACGTTTCTTCTGCCGTCGACTAAGTCTATTTTTTTAATTTGTGATCGGAAGATATCGTTTTTTGTTTTGGTATGGGTCTATGGTCAGATTACCCTGAACAACTAGAACCAGTACCCTCCGACCGGTTAGGGGTACCTGAGTAGTTACTGGAGCTGTTACTTGCCAGCTTTTCAACGTCTGGACGCTCCGATCTTGGGAGTTTTCGGCCTTCGAGAGGGGGGCTTTCAAGAACAAGCTGCTTATTGTCACCCTAATATTCGAAATTCTTTGGATATATGCCCTCTTGAACGTGAAAGCTGCCCAGTTGGTCTTCAACACAGCTCACGTGCCTTCGGAGTATTTGTGGATACTGATCCCGTTTCCGGTCCTGCTCTTTGCAAGCCACGAAATCTACAAGTATCGAATACGGAAAAAGAGGGGAAAATAAAATTTTTCTTGCCTATATTTATGCCGCTCTCGATCACGAACTTCCCGAGAAAGGGTTCTATAAATACTACGCTCGCCAATCTTTTCTCATGACTGGACTGGTCGATCTTATCGTGATGGTTGCAGAGCTGATGGCGCTTGCCGCCCGGACGGCGCCGAAGGCTCGGGGAAGCGATTCTCTTTACATACGTGTGATAACTGGCACTGACTTGAATCGTCTATCCGAAGAGATGCGTCGCCTCGGTGATCTTTATGATCTTGGATTTTTCGCAAGGGACGCAGGTAACCTTGAGAAGAGTGGTGCATGTCTTCAGGTAGGTGCCAAAGGCGGCGAGGTCATCGGGCTAGATTGTGGGGCATGTGGCTATTCGACCTGTAAAGAGATGCTAAAAGCCCAAAAGGAAGTGATGGCCAAAAGATCCCAACGAACTCAGATGGCGCAAAAAACTCCTGAATCTCAAGGAAGGCAGAAAACATCAGAAGGGATTGCAGATAAGCCTTTTTTGGGGCCCAACTGCGCCATCAAGATGGCAGACCTTGGAATTGCTCTTGGATCTGCGGCCAAGACCGCAAGCCTCCACAACGTAGATAATCGAATAATGTACACGGCGGGCACGGCTGCTTTGTCACTAGGTTGGATGGAAGGCTGTACCGTCGCTTATGGGATTCCCCTCAGTGCCTCTGGCAAAAATATATACTTTGATCGTCAAGAGTAATTGCCGATAAAAGGGAGTGGCTAAATGCCAACTATGAAGATACGTGGAGGCGACCTGGACCTGGTCGAGTACGAGTTCAGCGCCTTTTCTCCTGGTGAGTGCGTTAACACCATGGGGTTTGAAGGTGATTACGATCTTTCACCGATCAAAGGACAGGTCAGGGTTATTACTCCGGGCCGGATACACCTCTCAGTCCTTGACATGAACCGTTTTGCACCAAACCGTCCTGGTGGCGGCGGTTTTGGATTTGCCATCCAGATCTATTGCCAAGCCGAGGTAGAGTGCACGTCCTTTGAGACTTCCATAGATTACTCAAGAGAACCTATCATCCGCCACTTCGTTGAGGTTTTCAAGAATACGGTGGGTTACGATGGCGGTTTTCAGATTACCGTTCAGGATCATCAAAGAAAACACGTGGGTCTTGGGTCGACTGGATCGGTTCTCGTAGCCCTCGCCCATGCCATGAACGTAGCCTTAGGGCCCGCGAAGAAATAACCTTGTTATATGAATGATTCGTAATTATTATACTGAATCCGCTTCATGTCGGTTTCGTGTAATGGGTGTACACGTATATGCGCAAGTTATTTCGCTACTGGCCCTTAGGCTCTCCTCTCACCACCGAAGAGATCCGTCTTTTTATAGGGAACAACTACGTGGAAGAGACAGAAGATGGGCGAGTCGTTCTTGGTTTTGAGACCGGCGTTGGGCCCGCAGCTGCAACTTATGGGGGAATGGCAATAATGGGCGATGAGCTGACGCTCGCTTATCATCATCCTTTCGCAGAAAAAAAGAACGTCTTCGTGATCATCCCAACAACTTCAGTCTCATCTGCAGGGAAGCAGGAGTTCGATCTTCTCATGAACCGGGCTCGAAACCTCGATTATCAGCTCTACTTTCCAAGTTTTCCCACTGTCACCCCTGGTTTATAAACTACTTTCATGTCTCGCGTAGCGCGAGAACTT
>CAYWZG010000182.1:0-2355 GCA_964462795.1 uncultured Methanotrichaceae archaeon | reverse complement strand
CCAACGATTTCTTGATGTGATGTGGTGCTTCTGACATTCCATTCAACACAACTTCCTGTGTGCCGACTACTGACCATCCTTCGAACTTACTGCCAGGATCGATACCCAATGCAATGAGTTGGTTACTTGGTTCAACTTCTTTTTTCAAAATGATGCAAAATACGCCTAGCTTATTCCAGTAGGGACTAGCTTGACCATTTTTTAGAAGTAACCTAGCCCTGGTTGGAGTGGTTGGCATCAACTGACGCATCTTAGCGTCCATGACAGGAATGCGCATATTATGCTCTCCAGATCGAGTCTGGGTAAAATGTCCCTTCGAGGTGGCGAAGCAGGCTTAGGGGGAAATCCCATCGGATTCGGCGTGTCCAGAAGTGGGCAAAGCTAGGGAGGTACTCTGCCATTCTTAGTAGCCCACAACGCTGCTGCATTTTGTTGCCCTCTAGTCTAACTGTTTAGTCTCGCTTAGCCGTTCGCAAGCCACGGCCTTTAGGCCGTGGTAGTTGACTTACGCTAACCGCCCTCAAAAGACAAAAATCAAAAGGCTGAGCAGATATGACTATCTGCCGCCGTAAATGTATACAGTAGTCGCGGGTTCCACATAAAGCGTATGGGTCGAACCTTTGGCGTAGTATTTGGGCTTTCCGTAGAACCATTCGCCGTCGTACACCTTCACCGTATGCCACTGGCCTCCAATGAGCCTTAAATTGTAGACTCCATCCAGGGCGTCACCGCCAATTCCGTCTTTGCCGACGTATACATCGTCTATGTAAACGTCGTAACCTATCATCCCCTCTGATTTGACGGTCACTTTAACGTCACCAATGGTTGGGGTGGGTAACAGAGTTGAGGTTGGCGCAGGAGTCGGGACGGGGACCGGTGTGGGCGTAGGCGAAGGAGTCGGTTCTGGCGGGACATCTTCAGATGTCGACCAGGGTCCCACATCTACCATGACCAGATTGCTGGTGCCCTTCTCGTTCACGAAGAACAGGAAGTAGCGGCCGTGCTCTTCTGCATAAAAACTCATCCGGTTGTAAGAACTTATAGAGTACTGGTTCAAGTTGACCCGACTGCTTGGTGTGATCTCGTAGAAGTATGCGATCCCGTCTGAAGGGGTGACAGCCATGATCTTAAGCCAAGACCCTTGAGGACAGATGGCATATTGAGTCCAGCTGGTCTCACCCTCGATCCAGAGGGTGTTTGCATCGCTGTAAAGAGTCTGCGACTTGTAATCGGCGTAGGGAATAGATTGGCTGCCCATGTGCAGAATTGAGGGCGTATTCCCGAAGGTCTCGAAGCTCTGTAGGTCAAAATCAGGTGGCTCATCCTCGCCAGATGAATAATATTCAACGTACTGAGAGTATCGGAACGCTTCATCTGAATCGGTTCCGCTGGAGAACGTGTAAACTACAGAAGAACTCGAGCTCCTCTCAAGGCCGTAACTGAGATAGTCTTCTTCTAGTCCTCCGCTGTCGTCTATAGCTGTGGCAATGCTCAGCGATAAAAATATGGCCAATAAAAAGGCCCCACTCCTTAATATCAAGATTTAACACCTCAAGTCCACAATTGAGCTGCCTTCGATAGTAAAGATTTTGGTGCAAACCCTGATATGGAGCCCTTATGCTAGAATGAACCGATGAACTCTCGATCCGACCAAGATCTGCTCCTCGCCTGGGATGAGGCTTACCAGAAGAAGGGCTCTGTCTGGAAGGGCGCTCCCGCAGTCTTGCCGCCCCTATCTTCAGAGTCCAGGATCCTGGAGCTTGGATGCGGCAATGGCAAGACGTTATCTGCCATGCTGAGTCGATCTTGGAAGTTGGTCGCTCTGGACCTTTCGCTCGAAGCGGTCAGGCTCAGCCAAAAATGCATCTTTGGATCGTTGAACCTCGATTCAAAGGCATGGTTTGTTGTGGGTGATGGAACTTGTCTTCCCTTCAAAGATGCGTCTTTCGATGCGGTATTCGCCTTTCACGTCGTCGGCCACGTGCTCGAAGAAGGGCGCTCCCGGATCGCGTCAGAGGTGGCGAGGGTTCTCGCCACCTGTGGCAGGTTGTTCTTTCTAGATTTCGGGCGCAAAGACATGCGCTTTGGAAAAGGAATGCTGTCCGAGACAAACACCTTTCTTCGAGGCGATGGTATCTTGACCCATTACTTTTCTGAAGAGGAAGTATCTTGCCTCTTTCACATGTTGAGTCGCATCTCAACAGAGGTTCAGGATAGACAGACTCGAATCAGAGGCCAAGACTTCATAAGGTCAGAGGTGTCAGCAACCTTCGTCAAGATCTGAATCAAACCTGAGCTAGATCCATTGGTCATCGGTTAAGGACATTTGGGCAAATTTGCGATGATTTGCGATAT
>CAYWZG010000181.1:0-2743 GCA_964462795.1 uncultured Methanotrichaceae archaeon | reverse complement strand
GGGAATGTCAGTTTGCATAACATCGTATCTGGGAAACGGATTACACAGACTGCAAGATTGTTGGATTTGACCATATTGACCATTATAAGATGGAGGGCGCAATTCCTCCCCGCCCCTCAGGGCGGGGTCTCCTTGCGCATGCGCATTTATAGTCGTGAACCTTAGACTTGATACCTAATGGTGCATCCCAAAGACATCATCTGCTACAAGGCCCGCGGGTTCTTGGGTAGGCATTAGTCTTTGCGCATTGAATAAGTGTCAAACTTAGCGTTCATGACTATAAGATGAACTTAGTTCTGTATTGTGTGTACTGAGGCGGGCAGTGACATTGTGGCCACATGGCGACAATCTTGATATGATGTCAACTACCATGGCTCAAAGGCAGTGGCTCTGTGAACTGCCAAGTGAGGCTAAACAGTTAAACTTGGGGCAACAAAATGCAGCAGCGTTGTGGGATGTGAACTTACAGCAATATTTAGCTAATGACTATTATCCTCTAAGACGAAATTGTGTTGTGATAGTGCCAACTACCATGGCCTAAAGGCCAATGGCTTGTAAATATAGTGTTTAACGATACATTTTGGACAAATTTCAAACTTGCAAGAGTTTGAAATTTTGGCTTTATTCGTATCGTTAAGCACTAATCTTTCGAGAATCAATTAATTCCATCCAATTGGTTCTCGACTATAACATGTTTCCACGTTGCTACATTCGATTGGTTGACTTCGTGCCTGCTAGCACTCGCGATGGTGAGAACCACCAGCATCCTAACTCCAAGAAATGTCATCATAAGCAACATCTGGTCGGGGATCTTTCCCTCCATGCTTCTCGGGGCAGTGTCATACTGTGGTAGGATTCAGAACGCCAGTCACTTAACGCTGTATTTATCTCACAATATTCGTAAGAGTTTCCAGGCTTCATTAACTGAGGCGTGCTGGCGGAGCATAGCTCTTGAGCAAGGCGGTGTCGACGTTGAAAAGATATATAAGTTTCGGCATGTATGTGGCTCTTCCCCACACTTCAGCTTACGCTGAAGAGCTCCAGATCTTTCGATCTGGATCCTTTAAAGGATGGAGCCTTTGCCGCTGAGGTGAAAAGATGGATCCTCAACAAGCTGGATATGGTTTTGAAGAAGACCTAGCCGATCTCATGGAGCTGAACGGCTACAAGGTGAACAAAACGGCAAGGTCTAACGATGGTGGTGTGGATATAATCGCCACCAAAGCCGATGAAGTAGGTCATGAAATCTCTTATATAATACAATGCAAAAAGCTGAACAATCCGATTGACCGGGCTGAAATAGACAAGATATTAGGCGTCCAAAAAAAATTTCCTGGTAGCATCGCGGTTGTGGCCTCGGACTCATCTGGATTCACGAGAGGGGCTTGCGAAATGGCCGAAACTTTTGGGGTTAGATTCTGGGGTGAAGTCGAGATCGAGAACCTTCGGAGGAATATTCGCCAAAAAAGGGGTCGGGTTCAGAAAGAGGCCGTTGAGTCTGAAAAAGGACAGTATCCCATAAGGGGTGGGCCCAGTCCCAAGAAAAAGAGATCTAAGATAAAATTCGTCGTGTTTCTCGTAATCTTGGCCATATTATTTGCTTATATAATTCTCATTGGGCCAGACTCCACTCGTGACCTTCCCGATCTTTTGGAAAAACAGATTCGATTTCATCGATCTTGGGGCTCAGTCCAATCAGACCTTTTCGATATTTACAAAGCAGGGCACAACCAACTGGAAGGGCAGCTGAAGGGTATAATGGGCGGTGGGATGGAAATATCTAAGGCATATGTGTCTCAAATATGGGGACGGTTGGTGGAGATATGTTAGACCTAGATATTTATCACAGGAATTGTCTTGGCCGCTATAATTCAGGTAGGTTTGAGTCAGCGATAGAATGTCTCGATAAGGTCATAGACGAAGATCACCTCCATCCCGACGCTTGGTACCTGAAAGGGGTCGCTTTGCGTAAATTACACCGGCACGAAGAAGCGCTAAGCTCGTTTGATGTGGTCTTGGAGTTAACTCCTGAAAATGCCAGCGCCTGGCGGAACAAGGCAATTGCTCTTAACGAGTTGGGCAGGCACGAAGATGCATTGGAATGCTGTGATAGATCTTTGGAGGTGGAACCGACCAACCCTAGAACCTGGGTTGTCAAAGGTTATGCGCTCCATTCCATGGGGCGATTTGAAGATGCGTTGGAAGCCTATGATCGGGCTATTGAGATTGAACCATTGGGAACAAAAGCTGGAAGTGCTTGGAATAACAAGGGTGTCGCTTTAGACAACTTGGGGCGACATGAAGAGTCTATCGAGTGCTATGATGAGTCTATAATGGTTGATCCGTTTGATTTTTACACATGGAACAATAAAGGGGTAGCTTTAAGTGCTCTGAAACGACCTAAAAAAGCTTTTAAATGTTTTCGAAAGGCGGTGGAGATTTGGCCCGAATATGCCACTTCCTGGCGTAATTTGGGGCTCGCGCTAAAAACCCTTCATCGAGATGATGAGGCAAAAGAGGCCCTTGAAAGGGCAAAAGATTTGGGGCTTGATTGAGTGAATATTCTATTAAGTTAGCCTACAATCAAGCGTAAATCACCCATCACTAAAGTGACGGGCATTTGACGTGCCCTGGTTTACCAGATCATCAATTGGGAGATAATATAATTGATAACCGATAGGAACGAATTTATAGTCAAGAACCGATTAGATAACACTAATCGGTTCTTACCAGAATAGTGCTT
>CAYWZG010000180.1:0-2756 GCA_964462795.1 uncultured Methanotrichaceae archaeon | reverse complement strand
TATGTGATGTTTTCGGCAAAATGATAACTACAAGTGTAAATATTATGAGAAACTGTATCAGATTAAGGGCGAGCGGTACAACCTTAATTCAAGCTGTGAATATTTGAACGCATTCCTCCCCCCACTAAAGTAGGGGGGATCCTGCTGCGTTCGTCCTGAAAATGCAAAATAACTAGGAATGAGAGATCCGAGCGCAAGATGATCTGGGCTCAGGATGGCAAAATAATTTGCAAAAAATCAGGTGGTTAAGTGATTGGGTAGAGGGGGCCCTTTTCTGAGCCTTGTGCCCTCTACTCTACTCAATGGACATCAATACGTCGCCAGGTGCGGCGGTTTGGCCTACTTCGACGTAGATCTGCCTGACGATACCGCTATTGTTGGCGCAGACATCGTTTTCCATCTTCATGGCCTCAAGAACTGCCACGGTATCGCCTTTGGAAACTTTGTCCCCTTCCTTCACCAGATAACGGATGACCACGCCTTGCATCGAGACGGTGACGCCATCCTTGGGTGCTTTGGGTTCTGCTTCTTGAATCGTCATCCCGGCAGGTGCCACCTTGACCAGGTACGCTTCGCCGTCCACCTCGACGTTGAAGGCGGAAGGTTTTCCGCAGACCAAGTCAGATGAAACCTCTCCGATCGTCTTGCTCTTCTTTCGGAGCGGTTCTTCTTCTGCTTCGCCTCTGAGGAACTTTTCGGCAACCTGGGGATAAAGCGCGTAGGTGAGGATGTCTTCTTCCTTTTTGACTATGTTCTTTTCCTCAGCTTCCCTCTTCATCTTCTCGTACTCTGGTGATAGCAAATCGGCAGGCCTTACAGTTATGGGTTCTTCGTCTTCTAAGATCTCTGCCTTGATCTTGGGATTGATCTCAGAAGGCGACTTTCCGTAAAGGCCTTTGACGTAGTCTCGAACCTCTTTTGGGACTGCCTTGTATCTCTCACCGGTGAGGACGTTCAACACCGCCTGGCTTCCCACTATCTGGCTAGTGGGTGTAACCAGGGGGGGATATCCCAAGTCTTCCCTAACCCTTGGAATCTCGGCCAGTACCTCGTCGTACTTGTCCAAGGCCTTCTGCTCGATCAGCTGAGAGACGAGGTTAGATAACATGCCTCCTGGAACCTGGTATACCAAAACGTTGGTATCCACTCTCGCTGAGATTGGGTTGAAGACAGGAGAGTAAACTTCCATCAACTTTTCAAAGTATCTCTTAATTTCAGTGAGAAGTTTCAGATCGAGCCCAGTATTGTAATCAGTTCCCACCAACGATGCCACAATACTCTCTGTAGGCGGATGAGATGAGCCCCAGCCCAAAGGCGATATGGCGGTGTCCAGAATGTCGACGCCGGCTTCACAGGCGAAGATGCAGCTCATTGGTGCCATTCCGCTCGTGCAGTGTGAGTGAAGGCAGACCGGAATGTCGATGTGCCCTTTGATGGATCTGACTAGCTCGTAGGCATCGTGCGGAGTGATCAGGCCAGCCATGTCCTTTATGCAGATGGAGTCACAACCAAGATCCGCAAGTTCCCCCGCCATTTTCGTGAATTGCTCTATTGTGTGAACTGGGCTGATCGTGTAACAGACGCTGCCCTGAACGTGAGCTTCTGTCTTTTTGGCGGCTTTTATGGCCACTTTCATGTTCCTTATGTCGTTTACGGCGTCAAATATCCTGAACACGTCCACGCCATTGACTGCGGCCCGTTCCACGAACTTTTCGACTATATCGTCTGCATAATGTCTGTAACCTACCAGGTTCTGGCCTCGAAGCAACATCTGGAGCGGCGTGTTAGGCATTGCCAGCTTCAATGCACGTAGCCTCTCCCATGGGTCCTCGTTGAGGTACCGTATACAGGAATCGAACGTTGCACCACCCCAAACTTCCATCGAGAAGAAACCAACCTCATCGAGTTTCTCCGCGATGGGGAGCATGTCTCTGGTCCTCATCCGAGTGGCCAAAAGTGACTGATGAGCGTCCCTAAAAACCGTCTCTGTAAGCTTTATTTTGCTCATAGAATCATCCTACTCATATAATTTTGTGTTTTTCACGCGCCCTTAACACATCTTGTCCCTTATTCGTCAACATGTACTTCTTCCATGTCTGCTTCTCAGGAGTTATACACTCGACAAGCTCTAGCTACTCACATTCTCTTATGGCACGACTGATATTTTGAACGGATCGATCTGTCATTTGGGCGACATCTAAGACTTTCACGACTCTTGAATGCCGAATCGTCTTCATCAGAAGAAAGCGCCGATCGGAGCCCAGCGCCTACCGAGTTATCTCATCAATGTTCATGAGGATTACCCGTTAGGACCTTTTCTCCCAGAAGAGATTATTAGGACTTATGTGAACTACCCCGCCCTAAAGGGCGGAGCTTCTTGATTCATCACCAGAACTTGCATCACAGAGATGCGATGTAGAGGTTCTGGCTCGGCAGGCTCTAAGGGCAGTCCCATCCCCAAGATGAGTATGTTTCTTGAAGCGTTGTAATCTCTATCCATAGGTCATCGGTTAAGGATTTTGAGCTACATAATCAATCAGTTATTCACACGATTTATGCACTACATAAATGGGGTTGGATTCGGAAACGGATCCCCTGTACCTTTTTTAATCCAGTCGATTTCATCGTATTTGCTACCGAGATCATTGCCACATTGCGATTTTTGTCTTAACCGATGACCAATGAATCTCTATCACAAACAAATCCACAGAAAGGACATTCGTGAGTTCTGTCGGATAGGTCTTTTTTCACAATAC
>CAYWZG010000179.1:0-2807 GCA_964462795.1 uncultured Methanotrichaceae archaeon | reverse complement strand
GAACTGTGAGAGCGGAACTAATTCGCGCATAGTCCAACAAAAATAGCATTAATTCAGCTTATAACCTAACAAATGTATGCGAAAGCCAAAACTTGGAAAGTAGAGTTAAGATATCTGAAGTCAGACATATGATGTATGAGGATCGCCATAGCGAACCATAAGGGAGGAGTAGGCAAAACGACCACCGCCATAAACCTCTCGGGATACCTCGCCGAAATGGGGTACCGAACTTTACTGATCGATGTGGACTCCCAAGCAGCCAGTACCCAAGGGCTCGGATTCGACAAAGGATCACTTGAACACACTATATACGACTCCCTCCTTGACGACGGACCACTTAGGCCCCTACCAACATCAGTTGACAAGCTTGACTTAGTGCCCGCCAACCTTGACCTCGCCGGGGCAACGCTGGAATTGTCGGGCCAAGTGGGGCGAGACCACATACTTTCGACGCAGCTCACGAACCTGCTAGATAAAGAGCAATACGATTACGTAGTCATAGACTGCCCACCGAGTCTAGACGTTCTCACACTGAATGCACTAGTAGCTAGCGATTCCGTGCTCGTACCACTCCAGCCCGAGTACTATGCCCTTGACGGCCTGAACCAGCTACTGAAAGTGCTCGACAGATCAAAGATCCGCCTAGGTGTAAACTTGCGCCGTTTCTTCCTCATCACGATGTACTCGTCAACAAATCTGCACAAAATGGTTCACCAGACGGCCATCGAACGGCTACATAAGCCAGATGCCCAATCAATCGTATTTGAAACGGTAATCCCACGCAACATCAGCCTTGCAGAAGCGCCGCTTGAAGGCGTGCCAATCAACATCTACGCGCCAGGGTCTACAGGAGGCATAGCATACCAACGACTCGCCGGAGAGGTGGTGAAGTACAATGCCGAAAGATAAGAAACGGATGAAACGCGGGCTTGATGCGATCTTTGATGAGTCGGAGGTCGGAGGTACAGAGTCGGATGTCAGAGGTATGAGCCAAGATGATCTGAGTAAGACGTCAGAGCAGCAGAAGATAGACGGAAACCTTTTGCGAGAGATGGTTGATGAAGTGGCAAATAACGGACGAGTCTCATTTTGGTCGCTCCAGGTGGCCCTCATGATGGCATATCTTGGAGCTACTAGGCCCGCAAGGGGGTTCTCGGTAAGCAATGAGATCCGGGACATACTTGAGCCCGGGCTCAGAGAGAAATATCCAGAATTGTATGAAGCGATTGAGGCGGAGTTGAAAGAAGGAAGAGTTCGATAGCATTTTTGCACCATCACACCCCCACCACCACTCATCGAGGCTGAATCCCTGTTTAGTCTTATTACAAGACCATGTCCAAGGCCATGAAGCTCTTCTTGGAGGTGCAGGGAATTGACCTTCTGAAAGGAGACGTCTGGGGCCACAGAAAAGACATAAACGAGTACTTTGTGGTCAATGAAAATGCCATCGAGGAGATCGGAAACGTGATCTCTAAAGGCGAGAGCATCGACGATGCTACAACCCAGATCAAGAGGAGGACACGGTTGGCACCTGACTTGATCAAATACATTGCCAGATCCAGTATCACCGCCTGAAAATATCGGGTGGACTTGGGTCCGCACATCTAAAAACCCCATTTCACCTAACGTTTTCTGATGCCCATTCATCTGAAGACAGAAAGCAGAATGTGATTTGTACCTGCCTTCGTCCTGGGTGTTTTATGTTTTGGGGGGGGACCGCGTCATTTCCTTCGACCTTAACGCGACAGTGGACTATGAGATCGAAGCGTTGGGGCCTGAATACTTCGAAACGGTTGACGGAGTCGGTTATGTTGAGCACACACTGATCTTGAACGGCACCGATAGCTTCACTTTCATCACACGCACACCACCACAAACGAACACTCAGAGATGCAACAGAACCGTTTTTCGAAATTGGCATATACAAGAAGTCACGACTTTTCCTCACACAGACTTTTAGGATGAGGGTGATCGAGACGGCTTCAGATGACGCAGGCGGGAATCCAGAAGAGATCGCACGACGACAGATCGACAAGCTCCTGGAAGCATCAGGCTGGGCTGTCCAGGACCGCGGAAACTATGATCCCCGAGTTTCGAAAGGCATTGCCCGCCGTGAATTCTCTTTGGAAACAGGAAGTGCCGATTATCTTCTTTTTGTTGACCGGGTCGTGGTGGGTGTCCACAGTGAAACCGCTATCGGGCCACCAGTATATGTGGCACATATACACCGATAGATAGCAAGTGTAGCTTTAAGCTATACCACATGAGCCCCAAAACTAACTTGACTTTGTCAGATTAGACAGTTACAACCCACCGGGCAAACCTTAAACTGGTGGTAGCCACCGCATGCATGCAAGTAGATTGAAACGTAATAAGAAAATGACTCGTTATCTGTGTGGCAACATGGGCTCGATAGTTACCGATTTAGCAATTGAATCTGAAATGTGACAAAGTCAAGCTATACGTGGCTACATAAAAAATCCACGTTATGTGTTATCACATGTCGTAACTGCGTAAGTCCTATTCTTATCTGACGCAAGTTGTTGGTCCACGTGCCTTCATTGGCCAAAACCAACATCAAGCGAGCAATTTTGGAGGACGGAACACATACCCTAAAGCGTAGGGAGTCCTAATTCAATATATGAAAAGAATTTTAATAATTGCGAGGGCGTATATAGAATCAAGGGTTCTGGGACTATACACCCGCAACGGTCATTCAAAAGTCACTTATATCAAAGAATTTGGTAACTACTGTCTCTTAAATTTAATTATTATACATAATGTTTGGAGAGCTTTTTATCAGCATC
>CAYWZG010000178.1:0-2882 GCA_964462795.1 uncultured Methanotrichaceae archaeon | reverse complement strand
TGGTTTGAGCTATGTAGGTGGATCCTCGAAAGGGAATGTCAGTTTGCATAACATCGTATCTGGGAAACGGATTACACAGACTGCAAAAGTGTTGGATTTGACCATATTGACCGTCATAAGATGGAGGGCGCAATTCCTCCCCGCCCTGAAGGGCGGGGTCTCCTTGCGCATTTAAGATGAAAACTCACGCCTCAAATATATCTCAAGAACTTGGACTGAAAGACGCCCAGGTCCGCGCCACCATCGAACTTCTGGATCGAAAACATACGGTCCCATTCATAGCTCGCTACAGAAAAGAAATTACAGAAAACCTGGATGAAGTTGCCATAACCTCCATCAAGGACCGTTTGGCTCGCCTAAGAGATCTGGATGAAAGGCGCGAGTCAGTGCTAAGATCACTGGAAAAAAGAGAGCTTTTGACCGAAGCCCTCCAAAAAAGGATAGACAATGCCTCGACCCTTTCAGTTCTTGAGGACATCTATCTGCCATACAAACCCAAGCGCCGCACCAGAGCGATCATTGCCAGAGAACGCGGCCTCGAATCCCTCGCCAAAAAGATCTTCGATCAAGGAGACCTGGACCCGATAAAAGAAGCGACTTCTTTCGTTTGCTCTGAAAAGGGGATAAATTCGATCGAGGACGTCCTGGCAGGATCGCGCGACATCATTGCAGAGTGGGTTAACGAAGACTCTGATGCCAGGTCCCTGATGCGCGACCTATTCAAATTCCAAGGAACCCTGACTGCCAAGGCGACCAAAGGCAAGGAATTGACGGGGACAAAGTACGAAGATTATGCAGACTGGTCTGAACCCCTATCAAAAGCTCCGTCGCATCGCATCATGGCCATGATGCGCGGCGAAAAAGAGGGTTTCTTGAGGCTACACATCGAACCGCCAGAGAAGAAAAGCTCAAAAATTCTCGAATCGATCTTCATAAAAGGAGATGGCCTTGCATCAGAGCAGGTGAAACTAGCCTGCAACGACGGCTACAAAAGGCTTTTAGCGCCATCAATGGAACGAGAGTGCTTATCTTGGGCCCGATCGAGAGCAGAAAAGAAAGCCATACTAGTCTTTGCTGAAAACCTGCGCCAACTCTTGTTGGAGCCACCCTTAGGACAAAAAAGGGTTCTAGCCATAGACCCCGGATTCAGAAGCGGATGCAAGATAATCGCTTTGGACCGAAATGGCGATCTACTCTGTGCTGAGACAATATATCCGCACCCACCTCAAGAAAGAGCTAAAGAATCTGCTCAGAAAGTCAAGGACCTTTGTGAAAGGCTCGATATAGAGTTCATCGCAGTGGGGAACGGAACTGCAGGTCGCAAGACCGAAGAATTCCTAAGAAAATCCGAGATATATAAAGATGTGCCAGTGGTGATGGTAGACGAATCAGGTGCTTCAGTCTACTCAGCATCAAAGAGTGCCAGATCCGAATTTCCAGATCAAGATGTCACCACCCGTGGCTCAATTTCTATAGGACGAAGACTTATGGACCCTCTGGCCGAGCTGGTTAAGATAGACCCAAAGTCGATCGGAGTGGGACAATACCAGCACGACGTGGACGAAACCAAACTAAAAAATAAGCTGGAAGAAGTGGTCGAAAGCTCTGTCAACTCGGTGGGCGCAAACCTGAACACAGCAAGCAAAGAACTTCTCACCCACGTCTCTGGATTAGGTCCAAAGCTTGCAGAGTTGATAGTCAAGTACAGAGAAGAGCATGGACCCTTTCGGTCTCGAGAAGAACTAAAAAACGTGCCACGTTTGGGCCCAAAAGCGTTCTTGCAATCTGCAGGATTTCTTAGGATCGCAAACGCAGATAACCCGCTTGACAGTTCCGCAGTCCATCCAGAAAGTTACTGGATAGTCGAAGCAATGGCTCAAGACTTGAACATCTCAATCCAGGAACTAGTAGAAGATAAGACGCTTCAAAAGAGGATCAAACCTGACAAGTACGTAACCAAAAAGACGGGCATGCCCACCCTAAAAGACATTCTCCTGGAGCTTGCTCAGCCTGGAAGGGATCCACGCCAAAAGTTCGAGCCGTTCCGTTTCTCCAAAGATGCAACGGGCATCGAGGATCTTAGACCTGGAATGAAACTTCCTGGAATCGTGACAAACATCACCGCCTTTGGGGCTTTTGTAGATGTAGGTGTGCATCAAGATGGCCTGGTGCATATAAGCGAGCTATCTGAAAAGTTCATCCGAGATCCAACAGAAGTCGTTAAAGTTCACCAGCCCATAGAAGTCACCGTCCTGAGTACAGATCCAAAGAGGAAGAGGATATCGCTCTCGATGAAAGAAAACCCCGAGATCAACAGCGACGAATCTTAAGATTAAAAAATCTGGAATAATGTGCTTATGACGTTCACAGGACCTATTATAGCCAATAACAAATTAAGTGAGGCGAGAATGACTCGTTCTCGCAAAATTAGTGCTTAACGATACGGGTTGGCCAAATATTAAAAGACGGTGATTTTTAGATTTAGCCCAAATGTACAGTCAAACACCACACCAATTGCCAGATATTTTCTTCAGATGATATCAACGAGTGGTGCCCGTGCCCACCTTCTCCAAAGCTGGCAGCCTATCCAGATCGAACACTATATCTATCATTTCACTATTTGCGCGAATGGACGCCACCGTCGTGTGGAAAACATAACGATGCGTCCTTTGTCCACCTGGTATCCTAATGTCATGGTCGCGACCGAGCTTCTGGAGAATGCAAGCCTGAAGCATAGCCCCGCTTTGCAAGAAGAGAAGGCCAGGAAGATTCAAGCCCTGATAATCGAATGATGGGTACTTCTCGTCGAGGACCTCTTCCATATCACCCCTAGTGTCTCTTAAATTTAATTATTATACATAATGTTTGGAGAGCTTTTTATC
>CAYWZG010000177.1:0-2900 GCA_964462795.1 uncultured Methanotrichaceae archaeon | reverse complement strand
ATCGACATAACCTTGCACCCCGGATAAGTGTCAAACATAGCGTTTAGGACTATAAACGATTGCGTTTGCCGTCATCTTTTTAGCTGTGGTTTCATCGTCGTCTTCAGCCCTTTCCTCATATTCGATGTTGATGGTTTCTGCAGAATCAGAACCCTTTATGTTTTCTTCAATTGGTGTCGTCTTTACTTCGCCTATTTCGCTGGTGCGATTTTAACGCTATTTTCTCCTAGTGTTGGCATTGTATCTGATGGTGTGCCATATGATGACGTTTTTGTTGTGGTATTGTCTCCGGTTACCTCGCCAGTTGAGCCCTCCGTCGCGTTCTCAATCGGCACCGACTCGGTTAATGTTGTTTTGGAGACGTTCATGATCTCGCCGTAATCGTTCATTTCGAGCGACGCATTCGCGAGGCACGCGACAAGGAAGTAGAATAGAGCCAGGGCTAAAATGTGGTGACTTGCCTTTTTTATAGTATTCTTGGCGGCCATATCAGAACACCGACATTTGACGTCATAGTCTAAGTATTAGTATTGCACGATTCCTTCTGGTGTTGATCCAACGCTGTGATGTAGCGCACAGTGTGCCTTTCATCCGCCCAATTTGCTATCTTGCACCTTTGTATGTCTATGACATCATTACACTATTTATGTCTCAATACCTATATGTTTATTACATATCTTTTGAATAGTGCGAAAAGGTTATTTACCTTTGATCAAATAGGCTTTTTTGGTGTTAACGCATGACCGACTGGCCAGTTCTCTTGCTCATAATGGAAGGGATCTCTTTCTTGGGGTTTGTGTACTACCTGGAACACAAAAAGAAGATGCACCTTTTGGAAAAGACGCACATCAAAGAGAGCAATCCGATGCAAGTTAGACGCGAGAGGCGTCTTATAAGTGGCCTTTTCTTATCTTTGTCTGGGGTCTCTCTGATAGCCTCTCCAAATATAGCAAGCTTTGTAGGACTCAAAGCCATCTTAACTTTCGAGCTTTTCGTCATGGGGATGGTGTGATCCTTTGCTCGGGCCTTGCCATGCTGCTTGGATACGGGGCATATTGAGGTCAAGGTCGTCTTATTCGAATGCCGAGGGCCTGACGGAGTTTGAGTGACTGCTCAATCAGCACTATCATAGGACCTTCCCACTTTCTGGCGTATGAACCAATTAGATGAAACATCCGACGCAGACCCAAAAAACCACTGGCATTATATCAGATGACCTTTTTGGTATGCCGCATCACATGCCAAATATAAAATCCATGACTACAAGCACAAAGCATTCTGCTAAAATTGTTTTTTGGTAGCGGGGAGTAGATTTGAACTACTGATCTACGGGTTATGAGCCCGTCGGGATTTCCTGACTACCCCACCCCGCTGCTTACTTATCGGATCTGTGCACTACCATGAACCCTGTTCTGGCATATAAAGGTTTGTGTTGCCACGATATTTTGGCGCTTCTGCTTAATGGTTTTGTCATCACATATTGCAAAATATTGAAGATGTTGTTTGGAATGCTCTTTTGCCACTTATCTCAAGGGAGTGTAGTGAGCACAGCGAAAAGACCTCACCCGTTAGGGCCCGTAGCGAAATAACTTGCACATAAACGTGTACAGCCATTACGCGAAACCGGCATGAGGCAGATTTGGTACAATAATTACGCAGCAATCATATGACAAGGTTATTTCTTCGCGGGCCCTTAAGGTGGGGATGAAAGCGAAGCTCTCCCAACTCCATACCAAAAACTATATCCAATAATGACATTATGTACCCAATAACATGTACCGCACATTAAAGACAAAGCTAGATAGATCTAACGAACTTGCCCAGACGGTTAGGATTTGGAACGCCGCCTGCCAAGCCATCATAGACTACGGTTTTGCGGCACATGATTATAACAAGACTAGTGTCAATTCCAATTTGTTTTTAGGCATTCAGGCGCCCATAATCAACATCATTCAGGATCTCCGGAAACCTAAAAATTAATTTGATACGACATTAGTGTTTTAAGGGGTGTACATACAATTGATGTGGGGTAAATCATATGGAGTGGCATCATTTACTTAGCAGGGCGGTTCTGCTAACGTTGTTATTGATCTTCATTACATCTACTGCAGTCTCTGATGGTGAGCGAGGTCGTCTAGTTTATGGGTCTAAAGTTGCGAGCAGCGACGTGGACGAGGCAAGAGCGCTCAGTCCTTTTTACATGGGTCCTGAGTTTGCGTTCTGGGATGTGGGAATACGTGGCATCTTCGATCCTGATGACCCTGTATACGTGAACATCATCCCCTCAGATGACGAGGTGAGCGAAAACGACGTCCGTTTGACTTCTTTTGGGGAATTCCCACCAGGCTCTCTGGTGAGCAAGGCCGATAACGACATCGGAAAGACGTTGACCAAATTTGGTACTGGCACCATACCTCCAGCAGAGCCCAGATATCTGGATGTCAGCGGCGACAAGGCTTACAGCCTTGAAGATCCCATCTACTTGGACGTGGATCCAGGCAAGATCAACTCTAATGATTTGAGGATCACAGGGTACAAAGGCTATCCGGCTGGGAGCAGGGTTGCTGATTCCGATCTGGATAACGATCTGCCCACGTCTACTTTGCCAGTAATGCTCAGTTTCTTCAACTCCAACGGGAACATCAACAACGGTGGGTTTGCAATCTATGATGGAAGCGATAGGGTCTACATGGACACTCAGTACCCTTTCTACATGATCACGATAAACGATGTGAGGCTGTCGATCTGAGGCGTTTTCGGATTATAGTCGTGAACCAGTTATAGTCGAGAACTGATTAGATCAAATTGCGTGCGGCCCACCCCGCCCTAAAGGATGGGGTATGCGTCGGGGCCGCACGCCCGGTTTTCCGGATTTCAGAAATCTTTGAGTCTTCGTTGCC
>CAYWZG010000176.1:0-2995 GCA_964462795.1 uncultured Methanotrichaceae archaeon | reverse complement strand
AAATCTCTAACTCGTAAGAGTTTGAGATTTGGCCTATTCGTATCGTTAAACACTATTCTGGCGAAAACCGATTAGACTCGTCTAATCGGTTCCCAACTATAATTGAAAATTTTTTATATTTTTGGATTAATCAGAATCATCTAAACTCGGTGACCATCGCCCTCATACCTTTGCGCCTCTCTGCATGATCGACCCCATCCCAGAGCCTCTTCAAAGAGATCTTCTCGGTGATCAGCCAGCCCACGTCAAGTCCAGAAGAGATCAGATCAAGAGCCGTTCTGTTCTGAGCGCTGGTGCAGCCGTAAGCTCCAGTCATCAGAACTTCTCGATAGTGAACTTTGTTCAGATTGATGCAAGAGTGCGCCCTCGTCTCTGGCAATCCTGAAAATAGGCAGATCCTGCCTCTCGGAGCGAGGAGCGACAACAGATCATCGTCAATGGAAACGTCCCTGCTTGCCAGAATTATGACGTCGACGCCCCTACCATGCGTGAAATCCAAAACTGACTTTCGTACGTCTTCTTCGCTGGAGTTGATGGAAAGATCGGGCTTGGCTTGCTTTGCTTGACGAAGTCGCATCTTTAGAGGCTCTGCCATGATAATCTGGCTTGCACCCTTGTCTCTAGCAAGGAGGGCGTGAAGACACCCAGTCGGCCCTGACCCAAAGATCAGGACCGAGTCATTTTCGCCGACATAACTTCGCTCTTGAGCGTTGATGCAACAGGCCAAAGGTTCGGAAAGTGCAGCTTCTTCAAACCCAATCATTTCAGGGATTGGATTAATCCCAACTTGGGCAGATCTTTCGGAAACCGCAACAAATTCTGCAAAGCCACCATCTCTGTTAAACCCATAGAGCTGTACTGAAGGACACTGGTTCTCAGCGCCATTCATGCAAGAAAGACAGCTTCCACATGGAATTCCAGGATAGAGCTGGACCCGGTCACCTTCTTCAAAGCCAGATCCTTCCCGGCACTCTTCTACGACTCCGGCGATCTCATGGCCGAGGATTCGAGGATAGCGAAGATCCTTTTGGCCACTTCGAATCATCTTGACATCGGTGCTGCATAGAGAGCACGCTTTCACCCTCAAAAGAAGGCCCCCGGCGGGGCATGTTGGTGTCTCTACTTCCTCGATTGAGAGCTTTTCAGGTCCGTTTAATAATGCGGCCAACATAATGAATTATCCATATCTGTTTTGTTGGAAACGACATTTTGTTGCCTAAAAAGGCCGCCTCCAGAGAATATATCTGGCCGAGGAAGCGTATATAACTCTTACCCATTCTTAAGATTGATTGATCGGAAATCAAGTAAAGTTTAGTTCAGGCATATGGCTTTGCTGATCAAGGTTATGGGGTTTAAAGAAAACAAAATTGAGTGGGGGTAAAGCAAAGATTCACCAAGATCGCGACAGAAACGTTTTGAAGGTGCGAATTGTAGCGGTCCAAAAACGGTGGATTTCAGGGTTCCCCATCCAGTGGGAACCTATCTTTTATTTCCTTCGCGTTCATGATCTCGATGCCCAACCGCTCCAATATCTCGTAAAGATTCCTCTTGGCGGCGGAGCGAAGCGACTTTTTATCTAGATAAGCATATGACGCGCCAGACTTCGCTTGCGCTTGCTTTACAAGCTCGATACTCATATCCTCCATCTGGTAGTTAGAGAACATGTGGCCAAAACAGATCCCAGACTCTCTGAGCAGACGGTTCTGGCGCTGGACATAGTGCCCCCCACCAAAACCCAAGAATATGGGCGATTTTAGATCCTCGATGTCCAATATGGCACGCGCCACTGCCGTGCCCGCCGCCTTGTTTGGCCAAACCTCTTTCATGCTTCCGATCTCGACAAAGAGAGCAGGAGTTTCCAGATCAGTGGGGCCATGATGAGTCGCCTCAGCGGTTATCCCAAAGCCTTCGAGCAAGGCCAACGATGCATCTATGGGCGCGTTATCTAACATATTTTCTAGACTTAACAGAAAGGACTTGAGAGGGGCCGGCGCAGCAACCGATAGGCTGCAGGGTTCACCACCCATGGTGGCTTCCCTCGAGTTTCCAGTGAAGTGGCAGCAGAGACGTGGCACTTCATCTCTGGCCTGGTGCCTTGAAGCGAAGACCAAAAGATCGGGGTCCAGCCCCAGATCTGTGAGCCGATCTTCAAGGCGCTCAAGAGTGATGAGCGGCCCATCAAGAATGACAAGCCTGTAATTCTCGCAAGCAAGATAGTTGCCTTGATCGTCCCACCTGACAAGCTCCTTCAACCTCTCGGCAATGTTGAAGCTGGCCGGATCGGCCCTGGTGGCGATCACGGCTATCTGGCCAATCATATTTCTTTTTTCACGTCAAGCATGGACTTGACCATGGGGGCGTAGTCGATCTTGTTGACCTTGAGAGACATGAGCGGCATTATGACATGCATGGGCCTATTCTGGGTCAGACCTTTCTCTGTAAGCTTTCTGACCTCTTTATCCATTCCGTTCTTCATCTCGATGTAGCACTGAGAAAGGAAGGACCCAAAGATCTCACCTGGCTGGATGTAGTTGAAAAGGGCTGCACCGATACCCCTGAATGAAGTGTAGACGCTCATCAAGTCATCTTGAGTTGCCCTCGGTTTTACATCGATGTGATAGAAACTCATCAGCTCGCACCCAACCTTCTGCCAGTCAACGTGAGCTTGTCTGCTCAACATGCCGCTTTGGAAGAACTTGTTTCTCTTGCCAGATATTGTGGGCCTGGAGATCCCAGTCCTCTTAGAAAGCTCCAGATCCGAAAGGCCTGGGTACTTTACGAAGGCGTATAAAGCAAGTTTATCTTTCTCGGTGAACTTGGCTGGTGTGATCGATCCACCCGACTCTAAGAGGGCCTCATCTTGCAGATCTGCCCTTTCTAGCCCGAAAGTGTTGTCCACTGCAAGGGCCGAGTCACAAGAGGTGCTGGTAAGCTCAAAGGGATAGTGATAACAGTTAATGTCCTCAACGAACCCTTCATCTCTATATCCATCCAT
>CAYWZG010000175.1:0-3223 GCA_964462795.1 uncultured Methanotrichaceae archaeon | reverse complement strand
GGCTGTGAATATTTGAACGCATTCCGCCCCCCACTAAAGTAGGGGGGATCCTGCTTGCGTTCGTCCTGAACCCCAATTGTCGCTGAAGGGATCGTGGATGTCTTGGCCGAAGAGAACGCGGCCTTTTTCCATGTCTAGGTAGACGGCGATGCTGCCTGGCGTATGGCCTGGTGTGTGGATGAAATGGAATTCTTTTTCGCCCAGAGTGTGAATTTCGTGTTCCTCTTCGAGGATGAGATCAACCTTGACTGGATCGTATACGAGGCCGTATAAGTTGGCGGCTGTCAGCCTGCTTTCTCCAAGCTCAATCCCTTCGGTATCTCTTTCATGAGCCACAATCTGGGCGTCGTAAAGCTCTTTTAGCCTTGCAAGGCCGCCTTATGTGATCGATGTGACAATGTGTTGCTATCACGTGGTTGATCCTATCTGGATCGAGTCCCAGCTTGCTCACATTCTCAATTATGCGGTCGAGGCTGGGACCTGCACCCGAGTCGATCATCACCAGTTCGTCTCCTGCCTCGACCAAGTAGACGCAACAGTCAGCGCGATGGGATAAGTCAAAACCACCCACCTCATAAGGGCCCTTCCAGATAGATCTCGGTTTATAGTGCTTAACGATACCTTTGAGCCAAATCTCTAACTCGTAAGAGTTTGAGATTTGGCCTATTCGTATCGTTAAGCACTATTTTGGTGAGAACCGATTAGTGTTATCTAATCGGTTCTTGACTATAGTCATGAACTTTGGCTTTCGCGCCTTTGATACTTATTGATCGCGATTGTGACCGTTGAAATCTTTGTCTACATCTTCTTTCATAGATCGAAGCCGTTTCATGCTCGCCACATGGCCCAGGGTTAGCACAGCTGCAAGAAACGCGAGCATCAAAAGGAAGAGACGAAACGCCCTGGGCGCGCTCTCTTTGTAGTAGCCAACGTCGATCATTCTCTTGGGATCTTGCCATATGAGGACTGTCCTGCCATCGTCTTTGGTCACTTCATCCGGTTTGGGCCTAGGCTTGCCTAAAAGGTGATCGCCTGTTGTATATCCTGGTGGGATAACCACCTTGGCAGGCATTCCTGATATCGGCACCGTCGAAAACCGCTGGTCCTGGACCGGCAGAGTGTAGTTGAGGTAACCTTCGATCGACGTGTTAGACGTTATTTTGTATCTGTAGACACCTCGCCGGAATTGTTCATCCAACTCTATTGGAACCTCGTTTCCCCAAGAGTCAAAGAGTGTGATCTCGGACTTGACCGGGAGTGTGAGGTTGAAGCGGGTTCCGTTCACGGGCTGGACGACTTGCGCGTCAGACTTGTTGATGTAATAGACAGTACCGTTGAGGCGGGTCACGTTGGAACAGGTATCGTTGGTGATGGCCCCATTGGAACGAGTCTCGTTAGGGGAACCATCATTGAATATTGCACCTTTAGGTGTGGTACCATACTGATCGCCCACTGCGTAAGCTGCTGAAAACAATATCAAGAGCATGAAGAGCGTGACCGAAGCGTTTGTTTTCATGAAATTCAATTGAGCCACTCTACATACCCTGTGATACTTCTTTCGCTCACAAAGATCGTGTGTTACTTTGCACAATCCTGTGTAGTCTCGAAAGGTATCGTTAAGCACGATAGTTTCCATCGGGCTCATCGGTTAAGGATTTTGAGCTACATAATCGACCCGATGGCAAATGGGAACAAATCAGACATCGCCAATTTGCTCCCGCCAAAATAGCGTTCGACGATCGTCCTAAAGTTCCCTTAGGTCTACCACTTTTTTGGACTTGCCTGCAGTTCTAGGGAGGCTTCCTTTCTCCACCAGCTCGATCCTGGATCTAATCTTCATGACGGCTTTGAGCTCTCTTTCAACCTTCTTTTGGACTTTGGCCAGGTCCTCTAGCTCACCTGTAAAAGCCACATCGCCCATTTCCACCTTGATTGCGATCTCGTCTAGACCGTGCTTCTTTCTGTCCACGATCACCTGGAAGTAGTCGCCGATCTCCGGCATCTTTAAAAGGACGTCTTCGATCTGGCTTGGGAAGACGTTTATGCCCTTTACCACCAGCATATCGTCCGCTCGTCCCAAGAATCTGTGCAGCTTGACGCTGGTTCTGCCACAAGAACAAGGCTCGTCTATGAAATAGGTAATGTCACCTGTGTGGTATCTTATCAAAGGCATCGCATCTTTAGTCAGGGTGGTTAAGACAAGCTCGCCACTCTCGCCTGGCGCACAGGGTTCGCCCTCAGGGTCCAATATCTCGACCAGGAAGTGATCTTCCCAGATGTGAAGGCCGTTTTGTTCCTGACATTCGAAAGCCACGCCCGGCCCGCACATCTCTGAAAGGCCGTAAGAGTCGTAGGCCTTGAGGTTCAACATATCTTCTAGCTCAGACCTGGCTTCATTAGACCAAGGTTCGGCCCCAAAGCACCCAATCTTCAGATTGAGCTTGTCTATGACCCCAAGATCATTGGCAGTCTCGGCAAGGTAGAGGGCGTAAGAAGGCGTGCAATGAAGCACGGTCACGCCGAAATCCACCATGATCTCAAGCTGGCGCTTGGTATCTCCGATGCCGCTTGGAACTGCCATGGCGCCCATCCGCTCGATCCCGTAATGGATTCCAAGGCCTCCGGTGAAAAAGCCGTAGTTAACAGCGTTTTGGAAGACGTCTTCTCTCGTGCATCCCACCATGACCAGATCCCTTGCTACCATGTCAGACCAAGTCTCGATGTCCTTTGCAGTGTAGCCCACCACGGTGGGCTTTCCGGTGGTGCCAGAAGATGCGTGTACCCTGACTACCTCGTCTCTTGGAACTGCAAAAAGGCCGAAAGGATAGTTCTCCCGTAGATCTGCCTTCCTCGTATCTGGAAGACGCCTTGCGTCTTCAAGGGAGTTTATGTCGTGGGGCGTGATTCCGAGGGACTTCATCTTTTCGTGGTAGAATGGGACGTTCTTGTAGACCTTTTCCACAACGCTCTTCAGGCGTCTGAGCTGCAGATCCTGAAGATCTGATCTGTCCATGGTTTCGATCTTGGGTTGCCAGAAGTTCATGTTAATACGATCCTGAAATTTTAGTCGGTCGAAAAGCCAATGTGCTAATCTTTGTCGTGGGGAACTCCATCACGGTATATCAATGATTCCCTGATAGCGAAATGAGAAAAATCCCGAATCAGACATTCTAGTGTCTCTTAAATTTAATTATTATACATAATGTTTGGAGAGCTTTTTATC
>CAYWZG010000174.1:0-3236 GCA_964462795.1 uncultured Methanotrichaceae archaeon | reverse complement strand
TTGGGTACGCACAACTCCATTCGTGGAGGTAAACTCTATGTTAGTTTACACAAATCCGAACGCATTCCACCCCCACTAAAGTAGGGGGGATCCCGCTGTGTTCGTCCTGAACCCGCGGGCATGAACCCGAGGGTTCAACGCTCAAGTCACTCAAACTTAATCATTTAATATATGTCGTCGTTGTTTAAAGGTGGTGAGTAAAGTGGCAATCCATCACTCTTCTGAATAGCCCTCGCTCGGCGCAGATATTCTTTGGTCATGACAGGAAATGACCTGGCTTCAAGATATCTCAAACCCAGCTGTTCGGCCCATCTCTTTACGCCCAGATCCTGAGATATCACTGCAGCGTTCAGCTCTTTGGCAAGGAGGAGAATGTCTATGTCAGGAGCACTGTCTAATATGCCGTAACGAAGGGCGTTCCGATATTTTTCCCGAAATTTTCTTATCACACTTCCCACGACTTCCCGCTCGATATCTTCCCTTGCATCCCTTAGGTCACCTTCTGTGATGCTTAAGTTGATACATCTTGAGACAGATTCCCAGATGGCTTCCTCAGACACGTTCATGCCCTTGTTAATCCTGCCACGCATGTAGTCTACGTAATCGTAGAATATCTTGGACGGGATCTTCACCTCGTAGCGATCTGGAGTCATCTTGACAAGCCATGTATCAACCTTGATGAGAACGGACTCGTCACACTCGTTATGCCTCACAAAGTCCCGTATCTCGTTGTAGACTGAAGGGTATGGGATGTAACAACTTATCCCAAGGTGCAACCTAGCTTCGGCGACGCAGTCCAAGATGGCGTTCATCCCTTCACAGATGTTGGTGCAACCTTCGCCTTCCCAGGCTAGAGAATCGGTGAGAGCAGTGGTGTCCAATACAAACCTCTGACGTAACATCTTGATTGAGTATGGTCGAAGTGCTATAAGATGGCTTCTAGCTTGCGGCCTTTATCGTATTTAAGGGATAAAGCCCCATGAATGTCTAGGTACCGCGTCCCCCTCCCTTGAGCAGGGGCGACGGCGAGATATGTGGTGATTATAGTTGCGACCTCTGGAATTTTCGTTAGGCAGGATCGAGAACCTGATGCAAAAGGTGAGCTTCGATCCCGAGAGGATGGAAGGCGAAATTATCACCAACACCTCGGTGGTGGCAACAGAGATGCTGGGCCCCACCCTAAAGACGTTAAGAGATGTGGTCAATAGTGGCCTTACAGTAAGTCCTTTCGTCAAGATCGATTATGACGGCCCCTTGGCACGGATACGGACCGCCTGTAGCATCACCATCGATGGAGTTCTCCTGAAAAGCGGCGTTCCGATCAGGCCCAAGGGTGGCGGGGTCATCGAGGTGATAGAGCGAGAGCCTGTGAGGTTCACGGACATGTTGATGTACTGGGCCACAACAATCGACCCAATAGACGTCCTCATATCTCAAGATATCACCAACGTCACAGGGATGATGCGAACTGGAAATGGCAGGATCCTTGGGAATCTTCAGGAAGCCCCCATGTTGGCGAGGGAAAAGATTGAAGAACGGCTCGAAGCACTGTCCGAGGTAGAATTTGCAGGCGTTTTAGAGCTGGGTGAGCCCAACATGGACGTTTTAGGCATGTCTGTAGAACGTGACCGAGTTGGGATTGCTCTAATAGGCGGCACCAACATCGTGGCCGCAGCCATCGAACAAGGGATAAACATCCAGAACAAGTCGATAAGTGGCCTTACTGATATCAAGGAAATGACCCACATAGATGACCTGGTTTGAGGTGGAAAGAAAACTGGAGATGTCACTCACCTTTTCGTCGCTGCTACAAAGTCTTGCCTGCCAGAACTTTTTCTCGCCTCAGCATAGTACCTCTACATTCTCGTACGCGCATTCTTGTCAATATATAATATATGGCGATCGCCACTTCTTGCCCATCTTTTCAGAACCCGAATCGCGATAATCTATTACAATCCGGTCCGTCAAATTCAAACCCTGCCCCTCACAATACCGATTCTAACATGATAGAGCGAAATTTTATAACCTGTGATCCAAAAACTCCTTTTCCGTGAAGAACTACGAAGTTGCGCGCCTTCTTCGGGAGATTGGCGATCTTTTGGAACTGCGCGACGAGACCGGGTTCAAGGTGGCCGCCTACAGGAAAGCTGCAAGGTCCCTTGAATCGATGAAAGACAATGTGGAAAGCGTCTGGAGTGACGGCCGCCTGAAGTCGATACCAGGCGTCGGAAAGGCCATAGCCAAAAAGATCGAAGAGTACCTTGAAACTGGCCAGATAGAGACGCACAAGCGGCTCGTTGGGGCGATTACGCCAGGCCTGGTAGAGCTTCTCCAGATATCCGGGATTGGACCAAAGACCGTCTTGCTTCTGCATCAGAAGTTGAATGTGTCCAGCATAGAAGATCTGGAAAAGGCCGCAAGAGAGCACCAAGTTCGCCGTCTACCGAGGATGGGGGCCACCTCCGAAAACAACATCTTAAAAGCAATCGAGCGGTACAGGAAGCGAAGTGACAGAATTCCCTTAGGAGTGGCCTTGCCGCTGGCAGAAGAAATCCTCAACTATCTTGGCAGGATCGAAGGCGTCGAAAATCTCCAGGTTGCCGGCAGCCTGAGGCGAGGTCGGGATACCGTAGGCGACATAGACGTGCTCGCCACTTCGTCTTCGCCACAGAAGGTGATCGATGCTTTCGCCAAGATGCCTCTCGTCCAAGAAGTTTTGTGGAAAGGTGGGACAAAAGCTAGCGTGATCGCGGGTGACACAATTCAGGTGGACCTCAGGATAGTGGACCACAGGTCTTTTGGAACCGTCCTTCAGTATTTCACTGGATCCAAAGATCATAACGTCAAGTTGAGGAACCTGGCCTTAGAACGTGGTTATTCTCTGAGCGAGTACTCGCTGACTCGGCTCCGTGATGACGAGGAGCTTTTCTTCGATTGCGAGGAGGACCTTTATGGTCGGCTCGGCCTTCCTTGGATTTCACCAGAGCTTCGAGAAGATCGAGGCGAGATCGAAGCGGCCCTCGATGGGACTTTGCCCCGACTCGTCGAGCTTTCGGACATCAAAGGCGACCTTCACGTTCACAGCGATTGGTCTGACGGCAAGAATTCGATCGAAGAGATGGTCGAGGCGGCGCAGGCTCTTGGGTACGAGTACATGGCCATATGTGATCATTCGCCGGGCCTTGGGATCGCTTCGGGTCTCTCGATTGAGCGACTCGCCGAGAAGATCCGGACCA
>CAYWZG010000173.1:0-3333 GCA_964462795.1 uncultured Methanotrichaceae archaeon | reverse complement strand
TTCGATCCGAATGGATCAGGCGGGGCGAAACGCTGACCCAGGCTACAAAAGATCTGTGTCAAGCGTTGGGGGTGAAACAGAAGGTCGTTCCCATGACTGATGACTCCGTCACCACCATGATCGATACTCCCAAAGGCGAGATGCATCTTCAAAACTACTGGGTAGGGCATGGTGGAAAACTTGAAGCAAAGGCGGTGAGGTTCCAAGGAATTGAAAAAGCAAGGCCCAGCCCCGATTTTCTCAAAGCTCTTTTACGGAACGAAAACGAACCGGTCCTCATAGGCCCCAGTAATCCAGTTACCAGCATCGGACCCATACTGGAATTGGATGGTGTCAGAGATATCCTAAAAGAGAAGCAAGTCGTTGCTATAAGCCCTCTTGCAGGAGACAAACCCTTCAGCGGTCCTGCTGCCGAGTTCATGCGAGCGTGGGGACGCCCAGTCTCAGATCAAGGCGTGGCCGATCTTCTGGGATGTGTCGATTTGATGGTAGTTTCGCCAGATAGCTCTTACGAGGGGCGTTCCGTCAAGATGGACACCTTTATGAAGTCAGAAGAAGATAGCCTCAGGCTGGCCGAAGTGATGTTGGAGCTGATGGAAGAAACGATCTGACTCGGGCCAAGTTTGATTGATTCATCGGACTAGATTCAGTTGGTCGGATCGATTCGATTGGCCGGATTGACACGGTCGATCTGTTTGGGTTGATTAGAATGATTGGAGCTGATCTTATTGTTCATAGGTGTAGATCACGGGACCAGGGCGATCAGGTTCGCCACCTCTGAAGATCGATGTTATGTAATTCCAAGAGAGGAAGCAAGTCATCTCGAGCCCAAAGAGATCGCAAATCGAGTCGAAGAGTGGCTCGACTTTTCTGAGGTCAAGCTTCTTGCCCTCACTTACTCCATGGGCGATGCACTCACCAAGATCGTTAGAATAGAGGATGCGCATAACAGGGGCGTCGTAAGTCAAGAAGGTGCTGGAATCCACGTTGGTGGCGGGACCAAGGTCTTCGACTCGGTAAAGATGTCAAAATGGCCTGCGATTCTCTTGCCTGGAATTCACGACGAAAGCGATATCGACCTCAGGATGAAAGTATTCTCCCACGGTGCCAGCCCTGAAAAGGTGAGTTTGGCCTACAAGGTCTATAAGAGTGGCACGTCCAATTTTGTGATATCCGATGCCAGCTCCAACGTGGTGACTTTGGGCGTCGTGAACGGCAAGATCGCAGGAGCCATAGATGCGCCGATATTTGCGCCAGGACTTCTTCATGGACCATTGGATGTGATGGCCATACGGGAAGTGGACGCTGGAAATATCACGGCCAACCAAGCTTTCACCAACTGTGGAATCTTGCGAAAGCAGGGAATAAACTCGCTTCAAAAGTGTTCAATCCAGGAAAAAGCTCTAGCTTTGGAGACTTTGGCGCTATTTGCCGCGATGGAGATGAGCGCGATATTGGTTCTTGCAAAAGATCTAGGTTCAGCGCGCCCAGATCTGTACCTAGCAGGAGATCCCGCACCATTCATAGCGCCAAGGGTTTCGGAGCTGATGGGCCAAGAAGTCTTTGCGCTAAAAAGCTGCGATGCAGCCTTAGGTGGCGCATTGATCGCTCAGGATGTGTATAACGGGGCCGAGGAAGTGCTGGGGATCAAAGTGGATGAGAAAGTGCGGAAGTTGACGTCATAGAATCATTGCTTGCAGTGTGCTGAATTTGCGGTGTCGTTAAGAACGATTCTGGCGTGAACTGAATTAGTATCACCTAATCGGTTCTTGACTGTAAATTCGAATGTCCAACATCTCCAGGGAGTGCAATTTCACCCTACCCTGAAAGATAGTGCCTCCTCTGTGCATTTAATATGAACCCCCTGAAAAATACCTCAATTAATGCTGGCCTTGGCCGTAGCCTTGGGATTTCTTTTCCCAGAACCTGCTGAAAGGTACGAGCCCCTGATCATACCGGCACTCTTCTTGATGATGGCCTTTTCCATGACCGGAATTGAGCTCGTGCTGCCAAAGGCAAGAAGGGCCGTAACAGGTTTTCTCCTAAGCTATCTACTTCTTTCGGGATTTATACTGGTTCTTTCTCAGTAGCTAACACGTTATTGGCACGATCATGAACATCCCTCCAAAGTTGGTAAAATGAGCGCTTAAACAGGCCATATCACATCAATGCAATCTCGATCAGATTTTATTCAATTATGGCCATTGTTTTATAGGCTATTTAGCACAGTGATGTTAGCTACTGAGCTGGTTCTTTCCAATTCCCTGGAAGAAGAGGCCCTCCGCCAGGGCTTTGTGGTGATGGCCGCAGTTCCACCCGCCGTTGCAGTGGTTCCTTTAGCAAAGCTTTTGAATGGTGACGTGAGGCTGGCCCTTTACACCGAACCCCTATCCTACCTTTCATCGCTTTTTCTGATGCCTGCAATCATATTTTTCTTCACCAGAAAATCTGGCGTCAACCTCTGGGACACCGTCGAAATTGTCCTCGTCTTGATATTTTTCCCATCCTTGCTTCCAGATACGTCGGCAGGCTCAAAGTTGACTCGACCCTTCCCATAAATTTTGGGCTATTTCCTTGTAACCTACCTTGACTTTGTCACATTAGCTCCATTCCAACATTCGAAGGCCTATATCGACAATCCACACACTTAATTGATGATTTCTGACGTTTATGATGTGATATTCTTGCCGAATACCTCCTTTTATGTTTCTTTTTGATTAGATTCAACACCTCTTGTGCAGTGATCTCCTTTTGAGGCAATATTACCTCAAGAATTTCCTTCACATCTTGAACAGTTAATAATTCTGCCTTTCGGCCTAGATCTATTCGTATCATCAGTATGGCCAACATTGCAAGGAGTGACATTGTTATATGATGATGCCATGCCGTCCAACTTCGGACCTGATAATCAGCAAGTCCTGCGATTCCTTTTGCATCCTGAAATGCACGTTCAATCCAGTATCTGCTATACGACATCTTTGCGAACTGTTTTATGGTTGTATCAATTGGAGCATTGGAAAACTGATATTTTATATCTTTTTCTCCATCATCAATTCGGATAATTAGCCATACCTCTTCACCAGGCAGTTCATCAACCACCGGGAAAACGCGAATACATGCGATATTTGTCCATAGCTTCTTTCGTTCCGTGTCCCTGACGAATACATGATGCCACTGAGACTCCTCCAGTTGATCCTTGAGTTTTCTCACTTCAATTGGACGCGGCTCTCCTTCGAGTACTCGTACCTTTGTCGGAACACGACCGCGATTTCCCTTTCGCTCAGGTATTCCGACCTTTGGTGGAGAAAGCCAAACCCGTGTATTTGCTGGTAT
>CAYWZG010000172.1:0-3341 GCA_964462795.1 uncultured Methanotrichaceae archaeon | reverse complement strand
ACGGATTAAACAAGCATTTATATTTAACTAAAAACTAATGTTGTACGACACTAGTCTTTGCAGCCCTTTTGGAAAGGGGCGACGAGGTGATAATTTCTGATCCAGGTTACGCTTGCTACCCAAACTTCATCAAGTTCGTCGAAGGCGTCCCGGTTACGGTGCCGGTCTACGAAGAGGATGGGTTCCAATACAGACCCGAGACGATTGAAGAGAAGATCACCGAAAAGACAAAGGCGATCTTCATAAACTCGCCTTCTAACCCCACCGGCAACCTATTATCAAGAGAACGTATGCAGGCGATCGCCCAATTCACGCCTTACATAATCTCTGACGAGATCTATCACGGTCTCGTCTACGAGGGCGAAGAACACTCGATACTTGAGTTCACCGAAAATGCCTTCGTCCTTAACGGATTTTCTAAATTATATGCGATGACGGGACTTCGGCTCGGCTATCTCATAGCGCCACCAAAGTTCATAAGGCCTATCCAGAAGATGCAGCAAAACATCTTCATATGTGCAAACTCCGCAGTCCAGATCGCGGGAATCGCCGCGCTCCAGAAGACGGCAGAAGATGTGGCGCGGATGAAGAATATCTATGATGAGCGCAGGAGGTTCATGATTAAACGCTTGAGAGAGCTGGGCTTTGGAATCACAATCGAACCTACCGGTGCCTTTTACGTATTTGCAAACGCAAAGCACATTTCAGGCGATTCTTATAACCTGGCCTTCGACATCCTGGAAAAGGCGCATGTGGGCGTGGCCCCAGGTATCGACTTCGGCCGCAACGGAGAGGGCTATCTCAGGTTCTCGTACGCAAACTCGTTGGAGAATATAGCCGAGGGCCTAAACCGGATCGAAAAGTACCTCAACGAATCCAAAACCTAAATACCATCCCTTTCCAATTCAAGAAATCGATGACTCTCATAGACCCCTTCGGCCGGAAAATCAAAGGTCTCAGGATAGCGGTCACGTCGCAATGTAACATGAGATGCCTTTACTGCCATCACGAAGGTGAGGTCAATCCAGGCGACCAGATGTCTAGGGAGACCATAATAAACGTGATCAGGGCAGGAGCTGATATGGGCGTCAAAAGCATCAAGTTCACTGGCGGAGAGCCTTTGATGCGGCCCGACCTTGAAGAGATCCTAAAAGACCTGCCACAACATCTCAACTTATCCCTCACCACCAACGGGACTTTTCTGGCAGAAAGAGCTCAATCTCTCGCGAAAGCGGGCCTGGACCGGGTGAACGTGAGCCTGGATTCGCTCAACCTCGATATCTACTCCAAGATTACAGGCGGGGCAAAAGAAGACCTAGACAAAGTCCTCGAAGGGATCGATGCCGCTTTAAAGGCAGGCCTCACGCCCATCAAGTTGAATATGGTAATCTTAAAAGAGAACGAGGACGAAGTCTGGAACATGGTCGATTTTGCAAGAGAGAATGGTTTAATTCTTCAGCTCATTGAGCTTCTCGATCTGGAAGGTCAGGGCCTTGGTGGCGACCTTGGAAGAATCGAGGAAGAGCTGGAGAGAAGGGCTGACAGAATAGTCATAAGAGAGATGCACAGGAGGCGCAAGTACTTCTTACAGGGTGCAGAGGTGGAAGTCGTTCGGCCCATAGATAACACCGAGTTTTGCGCCAACTGCAACAGGCTCAGGGTCACTTCCGACGGCAAACTCAAGCCCTGCCTTCTCAGGAACGACAACTTAGTCGAAATGGGGTCGCCCACGACGAAAGAGGCAAAGGACCTGATCAAGAAGGCCACGGCCCTTCGAGAGCCCTACTTTACCGGCGAGGGCAAAAAGAGCATCAAACGAGCGTCAAAAGAGCACAACAATGGCTGACTTGCCATCTAAAGCTACATGTGCTCGTATCCAAGAGGCTTGAGGGGCCTCTTTTCATCATTTAATTCGATCCACATTCCGGCGCCACCTTCTAAAACTTCGCCGATTACCGAAAAGTTGCAAGCGTTTCTGGCATCTTCGAGCCTCTTGGGCCTGACCGTGAAGACGAGCTCGAAATCGCCACCTGCGTGGAGGGCAAGATAGAGCAGATCGTCTCTGTCCTTGGCCAGTTCCTCGACATCAGGGTCTATGGGCAAACGATCTTCTCGGACAAGAAAGCCCACACCACTTGCCTTCGCAAGATCGAAGAGCGACAGAGCAAGGCCATCGCTGTTGTCCATCATGGAAGTCGCGCTTTTCGACAAAGCAAGAGCCCTTCCTTCTTTCAGCCTAGGACAAGGCTCAAGGAGCTTTCGGACAAGTTTATTTTGCTTGCTCGACTCATCTTCGGCCAAAGCCAGCCTGAGACCTGCGCCTGCCGAGCCCAGGAACCCAGTAACACAGAGCAGATCGCGAGGCTTTGCTCCATCTCTCTTCAGAACCAGATCTTTTTCAACCCTGCCAAGGGCGGTTCCTGTGATGGTCAGCTCTTCGTGACTGTCGAGATCGCCGCCCAGGATCTTGGTTCCGTACTGTCTAGCACAGTCTCCAAATCCTGCGAAAAGCTCGTCGACGATCGACATATCAGTCTTTGGCGCGAGGCCCACTGCTAAGAGCAAGCCCAAAGGTTCTGCGCCCATTGAGGCGATGTCGCTTAAGTTCACCGCGACCGACATCCACCCCATCTGCCAGGGAGTTGCAATCGACGGAAAGTCAGCCTTTTCATGGAGCATGTCGGCGGTCCAGACCAGATATTCTTTGCCCACGCTGAGGATGGCGCAGTCGTCTTTCTCTGCGATCCCGAGCAATTCTGTAATCCTTGCGATGATCGCTCTTTCGCCCATATTTTTGCATTCTGGATTCATCTTGCTTTCAGTGTGGAATGGCATTCTTTAAACAGGTCGGCATACTTCGATGCGTTTTGTGGGTTCTCTTCGACCGGTGTGGTGTACGTTGGCTTGGCATATGATGTGTTGGCGAATGTTGGCGGCCAGAAACTGGTGAACCTGTGGGGGCAGGTGCAAAAACCGATGGGTTTTGTGGCTACTGTGGTTTCTTTTCAGAATTGTTTTGCTCATTGGTTTGTTGATCAGTCGCCTTTACAGGTGTTATTATATCATTAGATTTTAGGGTATATTCTTTTTCAGTTCCACTCATAATTTCAATATTTTTGGATGACATTGTGTCATCATTCATCTTAAGCTCAATTAAATAGGGTGCGTCTCTCTTTTTTAGTGTTAATTTGCTTGGGGTAGTCAAATCAGTTTTTTGCCCGTCTACGTAAATGTCTAACTCATCTCCATTTTCGCACTTGATTGTGACATCTCCATTGAATATTATGTACGTGTTTAGGCACTCAGCCGTGCCTTCAGCATTTGTAGACTATTGCGTCCCT
>CAYWZG010000171.1:0-3344 GCA_964462795.1 uncultured Methanotrichaceae archaeon | reverse complement strand
TGTATAAAAAAGTTGAGTCATAATATTATGATTGCACCAACTGCGTAAGTCCTAATATTCATAAAAGACGGCAAAGTGGTGGCCGACCTTTCTGGAGCCGAAAGGAAAGCTGCAAAGGTCATAGACGCCGAAGGAAAGACCGTGATGCCAGGGGGCGTCGACTCTCATTCACATGTGGCTGGAGCGAAGGTGAACGCAGGAAGATTGATGCGCCCCGAGGACCATTACAAGTCGGTCAGGTCGAAGATTAAGATCACTCATTCTGGAAGCGGATACACAGTCCCTTCGGTTTACAAACAAGGCTACGATTACGTCGCCATGGGTTACACCACCGTCTTTGAAGCGGCAATGCCGCCGCTTGAAGCCCGACACACTCACGAAGAGATGAGGGCGATCCCCATCTTGGACATGGGGGCATACATGGTCCTTGGCAACAATTGGTCAGTCATTGCGTTACCTCCGGGACGGCGACCTGGAGAAAGCCGCAGCGTATGTCGCCTGGATGATGAAGACTCACAAAGGTTACGGCATAAAGTGCATCAACCCAGCAGGCGTTGAAAACTGGGGCTGGGCCAAAAACGTGCATGGCCTTGACGAGGGCTAACATACACTTCGAGGTTACTCCACGAGAGGTGATCCACGGCCTTGCTGAGGTGAACGAGATGTTGGGACTCCCTATCTCCTTGCATCTTCACACCAACAACCTGGGCCATCCTGGAAATTTCGAGATCACGAACGATTCGCTCATGATCCCAGGCGATGTGAAACCATCTCAACGAACCGACGTGGAATGGTCTGAAACGAAACTCGACCCAAAACGGCAGCAATCGATATACCTTGCCCATGCTTAGTTCAGCTCTTTTGGTGGCACTTCCTGGAGAGACTTCGAATCCGGCGCCGAAGAGGTTGCAAACTGTGTCAACAAAGCCGATCACGTGGTCATAGATAATGGTGCAGTTCCTTTCGGTCCAGCTACCGTGATGACTGGCGACGGTCCTGCGATTCATGACCTTTACATGCTTTCTAGACCGAAATGGTCCAACACCGACGTCGAACTGGAATGCGGTTCTGGCGTCATACCGTTCCTTTACCTCAAGAGCAGCCCAATAAGCTCGGTCCAGTGGGCCATGGGGCTGGAACTTTTGCTCATGGTAAAAGATCCCTGGAAGACGATTATGACGACAGACCACCCCAACGGCGGCGTCTTCACCCAGTATCCCCAGGTCATAACTTGGCTGATGTCAAAGCAAGCGAGGGACAAGACCGCCAGCGAATGCCACAAATGGGGCTATGGAAGGTCGGGTCTTGGAAGCCTGGATCGCGAGATGACCCTTTACGAGATAGCCGTTCTGACCAGAGCAAACCCAGCCAGGACCATCGGTATGGCTCACAGAAAAGGGCACCTCGGAGTTGGGGCCGACGGAGACGTGACCGTTTACGATTTTGATTCTGCCAAGCTTGACGTGAACGATCCTGATTCAATCATCAGAGGATTTAGCGGTCCAGAGTATACCATAAAAGATGGTTCAATCGTGGCCCACAAAGGCGAAATTGTGGCAGTTCCCAAAGGTAGGAGGTTCTACAGCCGGCCACAAATAGACCCGGAACTGGAACGAGATATGCTCTTAGACCTCAAAGAGTGGTTCAAGTACTACACCGTGGGCTTTGCCAACTATCCAGTGCCAGACAAGTACTTGAAAAATCCCGTGGCCATTGACACTTTTGGCCCGAAAGACGCGTCCGGGCCGAAGGGAACCTCTGGGCCCAAAGAGGCTCTCGCTGGGAGGTGACCTGCATGGCAGAAGTTCTGATAGAATCTAAAGCCGATATTGGGATAATGATCGAAGCCGAAGTCATAACTCCTGAAACTTTCGCCGGAAAGTCGAGAGAGGTGATCGAACGGTTCCAGGTATGGCAAGGCCCGGTTGAGCGTCCTCTTATAGAGTTCTTCGACGTCGAAGTCAGAGGAACGGGGAGACCAGAGGATACCACGATCCTGATCGAAGGTGACGCAACCAGGGTGAAACACATAGGTCACGGAATGAAGGCCGGTAGGATCGAGACCTTCGGATCGGTCGGGATGCACGCAGGATCTGAGATGATTGGCGGCAGCATTTTCGTCAGGGGCAGTGCTGGCTCCTGGGCCGGGATGGAGATGAAAGGCGGATCGATCCAGATCGAAGGAGATGCGAACGATCACACAGGCTGCGCTTACCGAGGCAACTGGAACGGCATGACCGGCGGTGAGATCCTGATCGAAGGAAACGCCAAAAGCCAGCTTGATGGCGGGATGACTGGCGGCAGAATAGTGGTTGCAGGAGACGTCGAAAACTTCTGCGGAATTCGCCAGAGCGGTGGCCAGATATTGGTCAAAGGATCTGCGGTCCGAGGTTTGGGCGCCGAGATGACCGGTGGCGCAATAGCAGTCCTGGGCGAGATCGAGAAGTTCACCCCAGGATTTGTGAGGGAAAAACGCGAGGTGAATCCAGCGATTGGAGAAGTCCAGCTGGAAGGCGCCTTTACCAAGTTCGTCGGGGATTATGCGATTTCCAAAAATCCCAAAGGAATTCTTTACGTGAGGGAGGGATCGTGAGCGATGGAAGCCAAGCTCAACATCTTCGATCCAAGGGGGTGTCTTGATTGGGGGTTGTGAATGTATGAGACGAGAAGTTCTGCTCAACACAGGGAGTACCATCGATGAGGGTCGCCTGGCCAAAGGCGGAAACAAGCTCACAGAAGACTATAAAGAAGAGTGTGCAGTCTGCGAGATCAATCTGGACGACTTCTTGGCCCTGGGATCGCCCGAGAAGGTGAAGGTCAGCACCAACGATGAGAAATATGGTGTGACAGTCAACGCGGTCCCGGACAATTCGGTCATGCCAGGCCACGTATTCATGCCAAGGGCGATATGGGCAAACGTGGTGGTCCCTCCCGAAACGTTCTCAACAGGGTCTCCGCTCTACAAGGGAAGCCCAGTTTTCATAGAGCCTACCGAAGAAAAGGTTTTGAGCGCTGAAGAGGTTGTTCTCAAGTTTTACGTCTGGGGGGGTAGATGATGGCGTTCAAGAACATAGTCTGTCCGGTCTGTGGAGCTTCCTGCGACGACATCCAGGTGGAGCTCGTAGGGGAAAGCTTGACTGTGAAGAACGCTTGCAAGATGGGAAACGCCAAGTTCCAGGAGGTCGTAAGCAGCCACAGAATAAGGATGCCAACGGTCCTGGAGGAAGGCGTTTTCAGAAATGCCGAATGGAACGAGGCGATAGAGAAAGCCTCCGAAATCCTGCTCGGAGCAAAGCGGCCCCTCATATTCATGGGGAATGAGACCTCATGCGAGGCGATGGAGG
>CAYWZG010000170.1:0-3448 GCA_964462795.1 uncultured Methanotrichaceae archaeon | reverse complement strand
ACCTCCCAGGACTGTTTAACCGGCACCCTTAGAGCCTGAAACTGAGGCGGCATTCTAGGGTAACTATAGTGTTTAACGATACCTTTCGGACAAATGTCGAACTCGTAAGAGTTCGACATTTTGGCCTATTCATATCGTTAAGCACTATTCTGGCGAGAACCGATAAGTCTCACTTGATCGGTTCTTGACTATAAATTCTTTCGTATCGGCCCCCGATCTTGTAAAACTCCTCGATCGGGGATCTGGTCAACCAGGGCACATTACATGCCCGTCACTTTAGTGGCGGGTAGTTGACCACTGGTGCAGGCCTATAGTCTCAGAGGAACTTGCGGACCACCCAGTCAGGTAGATTGATGTACTTTTCTACTGTGGCGACGAAAAGCTCGTCTTGCTGATGCTTGTCTATCGCGTAATCATCTTCCAGATCGGCATTCTCAAGCTCCTTAGATATAAGCCTCGTCTGGACCTTGGTTATCTTGAACTCCTGCTTTATCTCAGCTAGGATGTTCATGTAATACCCAATCGATTTGGGCTTTTCAGATGACAGGTTCTTCACTAGTCCACACTTGGTGCAATAGGTATGAGGCTTGAGGCCGCATCCCCTTCCTTGATAAGTGTGAGGGAGCCACACCTTCTCTATGCTGCCGCAGTTTATGTGTTCGCATTCTGTCACAAGTTCCACCAAATGTGGGAAATGACCTGAGGTAATATATATGTCAATTGGTAACATGATCATGCGAACCATACTTCATATGTGCAATTCCAAACTTTCAACATAATTGCTGTGATGAAGCAAAAAGGCGTTTACGAAAAGTTTTACTTAATATTTTTTTGTACGTGCATCTATTTTATCGGAATTGACCTTCATAAGATGGAATGATATTGGCATATTTTTTAACTTGCCCACATGTCATCATTAGACATGAATGTTCCTGATTTTGGATAGGTCAAGATAATGCCCAAAAATTTGCGAGGAATATCTGACCAGAACGAGTCGTTTTGGCATGAAACCTCGCTTGAATGTGGCGACTTTTTTTCGGGCATTCCCCGCAAGTCCCGATCCCAAAGGGATCGGGCGCGTTCTATAGTCGAGAACCGATTAGTTTCACCTAATCGGTTCTCGAAAGATTAGTGTTTAACGATACGAATAGGCCAAAATGCCAAACTCTTACGAGTTCGACATTTGTCCGAAAGGTATCGTTAAACACTACAAACAGAATCGACTCGCAACTGACCGAATCTTGAACTTTATCTCCGCACGGTCTGCTCTCTTCCTGGACCCAACGAAACTATCGAGACCTTCACCTTGAGCATCTTTTCAAGAATATCCACGTAATCCTTCACTGCCTCTGGTAACTCCTCATAAGACCCAGCCCCGGTAATGTCCTCGCTCCAGCCTTTCACATCTTGATAGACCGGAACACATCTTGCAAACTCGACAGTGCTTTCGGGCGGATAATCGAGCCTCTCGCCATCCAACTCGTATCCAACGCAGATCTTGATGGGATCTAAATCAGTCAACACGTCCAACTTGGTCAAGGCAATCTCTGTGTACCCGTTCAGGTAAACCGACTTTCGAGCAAGGACAGCATCAAACCAACCGCACCTTCTTGGCCTTCCGGTGGTAGTCCCAAACTCTTTTCCTTTCGAGCTCAAGTGTTCTCCAACCTCGTCTTCAAGCTCGGTCGGCATCGGCCCTTCTCCAACCCTCGTCATGTAAGCCTTGACAACCCCCACTATGTTGTCAACCCTTGACGGCCCCACACCCAAATTGGCACAAGCACTTCCAGAGGTGGTGAAGCTGGAGGTGACGAACTTTTGAGTTCCGTGAATCACGTCCAGAAAAGCGCCCTGCGCCCCTTCTGCCAGAACCTTCTTGCCCTCATCCAGAGCAAGATTAATCTCGTAAGAGACGTCTGCAACCGCATCTTTCATCTTCCTTCCGATCTCCAGGTACTCGCCGATCAACTTTGGATCTCTGACGACCGAAGGGTCACCACCCATCTCTTTGATGGCCTTCTCTCTGGCAGGGCCAATCTCATCCAGCTTTGCATTGAGAAGCGCAGGATCGGTCAGGTCCTTCATCTGAACCTCGTCTCTTGAGAACTTGTCTATGTAGGCGTAACCTATGCCCCTCTTTGTCGTCCCGATCTTGTCCTTTCGGGCTTTTTCTCTCAGTCCGTCCAGCTCTATGTGATAGGGCATGATTATGCTGGTCTTGGCGTCAACTCCGAGGTTTGGATGAATCCCTTCGCCTTCGAGTGCCTCGACCTCGTCCCAGAGAACCTTTGGGTTCAAAACGACGCCGGGCCCTATTAGGAGCCTTGCACCATAGACAACTCCGCTTGGGGTTAAATGGAGCTTGTAGGTCCGATCGCCGACTATGACGGTGTGGCCGGCGTTGTCTCCGCCCTGAAACCTGACCACTATGTCATAATCTCGGGTGAGCAGATCGATTATCTTGCCTTTGCCCTCGTCTCCAAACTGTGATCCTGTGAGTATGGTGAACATGGTTTAGCGAGTCTGTAGCAGGGTAGATAACCGTTTTGATGGATATTCGATAGGCCAAAGGAAGATATGCCCAAGGTCTATAAGTCTCACAATTCAGGACGAACGCAGCAGGATCCCTCCCCTACTTTAGGAGAAGACCATCCTTCGGACATCAGAAACCTGATCCAAAATGTAGATGACCATCTTTGGGAGGGACACTTCTACTTCGGACACTTCTTCGAACGCCGGATATTCTCTCCTAACTTCTACCCATTCTGGAACTTCCACAACCGCCAAGATCGCCAAGGACAAGTTCTGATCGCCACTTTTTAGAGGCGTCACTTCCCACTCCCACTGGGTAAATCCTTCGCCTTCAGCTGCCTGAATGTCGAGATTCTTGGATTTTATGTAAAAATGCGTGCCCTTCAGGGCGGTCTCCATGTAGGTCTCGATATTGACATCTTCGCCCTGGAGCTCTTCTCTTGCCTTGAGCCGTTCTCTCAGGCGCTGATCGATATCCGTTGAGACCGCTACTTCGATCCTCTCGGTTACGCCCAAGGTCATCTCTTGAGACACATTGAAATTTATCTGGCCTAAGTCGAGGTCTGAAAGCTCCTCTTCCACGATTTTGGAGACGTTAACCGGAGGCTTTGCAGGTTCTGGTGCGCCGCCAGTCACGTCTTTCACAAGAGATTTTAGGTACTCGTACAGCACTCTCGCATTCGACCGATTTCGGTACGTTCTCACTTCTCCTTCTGTACTATCTTCCACACCATCTTCTGCGCCCGTTTCGTTCTCATCACCTATCCGAGAGACGACCGGACCCGTCTCGTTGGCAAGAGCGGTTTCGTTGGCGAGCGTCTCATTGAGGGGCAAAGTCTCATTGAGAAAGATCGTTTCATTGGGCACAAGAGTCTCGTTGATCACAGTCTCGTTAAAGGGCAACGTTTCGTTGAGA
>CAYWZG010000169.1:0-3474 GCA_964462795.1 uncultured Methanotrichaceae archaeon | reverse complement strand
ATGTCCACACTGCGGAAAATCTATAGAAATATCAGATGAAATGGGCAAGAATGAGTCGCATCAAGACACGCATGACTAAAATATTGTTGGATTGTTTTTTTTCTCAGTGAGTGGTATGAGTTATGGGGTTTTTAGAAGAATCCGAGATGCTGGTTGGAAAGACATCTTCAGGATCTGCCTCAACCTGTGACTATTGAGCAAAAGAGCAGAAGATTTCCTGAATGGAACGACGTGACACTCAGAACTCCGAAGAGAGCTTACCTGCAAAATTCTGGCTTATACGTCAGTTCCTAGCTTATATTGCCTCATTCTACCCAAAAATACTCAGATGTCATAGAACTGCCCTTCGCGATCAAATGAATGTGGCAAGAAGGGGCAAAAGCGAGATCATAGGGTTTAAAACCCTCTTATCCTGCTCAAATTCGGCTTCTGGTGAGATCAAAGTCCTTAATTCATAAGCGTCTCGTCTTTCTTTAAATAGGAAGAGAGATTCCAGAAACGCTCCTGGCTCGAATCTCGTCGTGTCAGAAACCTTTACAATAATTTGAGGCGTACGAGCCGAAGACGTTAATAAGGGACCGCACCCAATTAGCAAAGTTGAAAGCCGCACCAAACCGGGGGTACAAAATTGCAGCACCATAGTGATGTGCCATATTATGTCTTAGAAGGATCAACTATCTTCATGTCGTGGAGGCGGAGCAGGTGAGGAATGAAAGCACTGACAAAAGCACCCTCCAAATCACCTTGGACGGCCTCTCGGTCTCAGAGATGCCAAGGGTCAGAACCACGGACGGTCATCTGATAGACTGGAACCGAGATGCTATAGTGAAACAGCTCTTGAAGGAGACGAAGCTCTCAGAGCAGTTCTACAATATCTCTGGAATATCTGATGAAGAAGCCGAAGATATCGCAAGAGAGGCCGAGCGAAGGATCAGGTGGATGGACGTCAAGTTCCTCAGCGGCCCCTTAGTTAGGGAGATCGTGAACGTCATCATTCTGGAAAGACACCATCCCGAATGGAGAAACATATGCACCAGGGTGGGAACTCCAGTCTACGACGCTCACTTGATCGACGTGGGCTCGGGTTTTGAAGCTCACGAGAACGCAAACCTCCAGGAGAACGCCGAAACCAGCCACAAGAAGAAAGCAGACAAAATATCCAAGGAGCAGTACCTTCTGCTTTTGCCACCTTATCTCGCTGACCGCCACCTTGCAGGTGATTTCCACATTCACGATCTTGAGTATTTTGGAACACGCGGTTTCTGCCAGGATTGGGATCTTCGATACTTCTTCTACTACGGCTTAATGCCCGACGGCACCGGAACCAAGGCGAGCGTTGCAGGTCCAGCCAATAGACCCGAAGTGGCAATTCTCCACGCCGTGAAGGCTCTTGCTTCAGCCCAGACCAACTTTGCAGGAGGCCAGGGATTCTATAACTTCCTTACCTTTTTGGCACCATACCTGGCGAATCACTCACACGAAGATCTTGTCCAGCTAATGCAGATGTTCGTCTACGAGATGACTCAGATGATGGTGGCAAGAGGCGGCCAGGTGGTCTTTTCTTCAGTCCAGCTCAGTCCAGGAGTTCCAAAGCTCTGGCGAGATAAGCCAGTGGTCTACAAAGGAAAGGTGTGGGACGGAACCCAGGCCCCTAAAAAGACCTATGGCGAATTCGAAAAAGAGGTTCGTCTAGGCTTTGCGGCCTTGATGGAAGTCATGCTAGCTGGAGACTACTGGGGCAAACCCTTCAACTTCCCAAAACCCGAGATCTCGATAGAGCCAGATTTCATGAACGAAGATGAAGAGTTCAACGCTGCAAATCCAGATGTTCCCACATATCAAGATCTGTACCTTCTCACGTTCGAGCTTGCTGCCAAATACGGCACTCCTTACTACGACAACCAGATACCAGAGTACAGGGGCGCAGGTGAAGGAATAAGCTGCTATCAATGTTGCGCATATCAGTTCGCTGCGAATCCCGCGAGCGACGCATTATTTGATGAAAAAATGTACTTCAAAGACGGGATGCACTTCTCGATGGGATCATGGCAAGTGGTCTCGCTGAACTGCCCTAGGGCCGCTTACCTTGCGAGGGGTGATGACGACCTGCTATTTGAGTACCTCCGAGAGCTGATGGACGCCGCCATCGACGTTTTCAAGGTAAAGAAAGAATGGATGGACCAAATATTAACGGCTCAGAGAATGCCATTCGCAACCCAGCAGCCTAAAGACCCAAACACTGGCGAGAAAGGCACGGTGTCAGTAGACTTAGAAGGCTTGGTATACACCATAGGCGTCGTGGGTGTCAACGAGATGGTCCAGTTCCATACAGGTCATCAGATGCACGAGTCGAAAGAGGCCTGGAAGTTGGCGGTCAGGGCCATGACAGAAATGGAACTTTACGCCCGCGAACTGGACCAGAAACATGGGATAACTATAGCTCTTGCCAGGACTCCGGCGGAGTCCACTGCACAGAGGTTTGCCGTATCTGACCTACTGCATGAAGAGTTCAGAGAATGTGCAATGGAAGTGGTAAAGGGCGACCTTGATATCGCTTTATCCAAAATCCATGAGACTCGGGACCTTCCTATTTACTACTCTAACGGAACCCACATTCCGCCTTCCGCAGATGTAGCACTCTTCAACAGGGCCCAGACAGAGCACGTTTTCTTCCCAATCGTAGACGGCGGAAACATTTTCCACATATTCTTAGGCGAGAGCGTTCCTGACCCACGGGGCCTCATGGATTTTGCCATGAAACTAGCGCGAAATACCCAGATAGGATATTTCGCTTTCACCAAAGACATGACCGTTTGCAGATCGTGCTACAAAGTGGCCGCAGGACTTCATGACTCTTGTCCTTCTTGTGAGTCTGAGGACGTAGAGCAATGGAGCAGGGTTACTGGATACCTCCAGGCCGTGAGCGGGTGGAACGAAGCCAAAAAACAGGAGCTAAAAGACAGGAAACGTTACACGGATCTTGCCTGACCGATGGGGCTTGAAGAAAGAGGTGCAAAAGCCTTTTGGCAAGGCAAAGTCCCCCCAATCGGGACCCGCTCCCTTTTGTGAGTTTTGTGAAATTTGCATCCCGTTCCAAGATCGGCCTGACGAAAGCTATATATTCCATCTGCCTGTGGAAAAAGTGTTAATCTTAAGAGAATTGGAGGAATCTATAATGGCAGCAAAAATTAACGCAGATGAGTGTGTGGGCTGTGGAACCTGTGTCGATGAGTGTCCCGAGAATGCAATCACCATGGGAGACGACGAGATCGCAGTGGTAGACGCGGACAAGTGCACTGAGTGCGGAACCTGCGTCGATGCCTGTCCCTCAGAGGCAATCAGCATCGAGTAATCGAGTTTTATTCCTCAATTTTTTCAGTTTTTTTGTCGTCTTAAATGTGAGTATCTCTTTTGCTTTGGTAACTACTCAGGTACCCAAAATCGGCCGGAGGATATTGGTTTTAGATGTTCAGG
>CAYWZG010000168.1:0-3532 GCA_964462795.1 uncultured Methanotrichaceae archaeon | reverse complement strand
TGGTAGGACTAAAAGAAAAGCGACAAGGTCCTCTTCCCGTCTTTTTTGTCTACGAGATTACAGTTCTCTTCAAGCCGGCGATCGATGCCACCAGCTACAAGGAAATTTTGCCGGAAAACAAGCCCACCGAGATTGTAAAAGCAGGCGAAATAGGTGTGACGAACCAAGCTGCCAGGAACGCAGGTCTTGTGGGCGTCAAGCTGGTGGACGACGTCAAATATGGGCCCTCTGGAGAAAAGTTCCTGGCAACCAACATCGTAGGTCGCATTCTCGACTTGGACAAGCTCAAAGAGATCGAGGAGGGCGAGACCGTCTACGTTCTGGAGGTGCGATAGAATGAGGGTTACCAAGTACGTGGTGACGTCTCAGGATTCCGACGTTCTCCCTTCCGACATAGCCATGAAGATATACGAATCGGGTCATGAAATCAACATTAAAGAGACCTGTTTTGGCGTCATCATCGACGGAGAGGAAGACGACATCAAAGAGACTGTGAATGAGATCCGGGCGATCGACCCCAACAACATCTTCATCAAGGACAGAGGGTTTCCTCCAGGTGATTCTCGACGGTGCAGGGGTTATCGAGGCGGTGGTGCAAGGCCTGGGTTTTACATGATAGAGTATGAATCCAAGATTTTGCCCTTAATATCACAGGGTCTCGCCTCTGACGAACTGGATGAGGAAATCTCGGTTCCCGAAGAGAAGAAGCGGCCGAGCGTAGAGCGGATTGAAGAACTTATAAAAGAAGAATTTTCCTGAGGTTGGTTCATGGTTAAAGTTATGGTATATCCTCCAACCAGCATGATCCTGGCAGACCTCGTGGAGAGGATGGGACACGAGGCGCTTGTGGTCTCCAAGGAGGTCCGGAAGAAGGTTAACACGATAGGTCTCGACTCGCCTCCCTTGAACATGACTCCTGAAGATCCAAAGAAAGGATTGAAGTACGCTGCAGTCGACGTCCCTTCGGGCGTCAGGGGCAGAATGGCACTTTTTGGGCCGATGATAGAAGAGGCAAACGCAGCCATCGTCATTAAGGGTAACAGTTGCACTTTAGGATGCACGGGCTGTGCGAGAACCAACGAACTAACCCGGTTTTTGCTCCGGACCAAACGCATACCCATTTTGGAGCTCGATTATCCAACGGACGACGCTGAAGCCAAAAGGTTCGTTCACAAGATACGTCAGTTTCTGGAGGGATTGAAGTGATCCGGATAGCACAGCTTTCTTGCGGGTCGGAGTACAGTGGAGTTCAAACCGAACTTCAGAAGGCCGTAGATTCGGTGGGTGCTGAACTGATCTATCCCGAAGTCTCGCTGGAAGACGTCCAAGATGTCGAAAAGAGGTTCGGCATCGAGGTTGCCAGTGGAGATCTCAATCTGGCGATGGCAAGGGCTACAAGGATCGTGGAAAACCCAGATATTGCAGACGCCGTCTTCGTTGCCACCTGTTTTAGATGTGCCGAAGGCGCTATCGTGAGAAGCGAAATCAGAAAGTACATTCACGAGAACTCCTCGATACCGGTTCTTAGCTATTCTTTCACAGAGAGGACGACGGCCGAGACGCTTTTGACGAGGATGGAAGCTCTGGTCACCACTGCCAAGTACAAGGGGTTATTGTCAAGAGAGCGGCAGACTGGTCTTACCGCCGGGATAGATTCTGGGTCTACGACCACGAAGTCCGTGGTAATGAGGGACAACGAGATTATTGGGACTGGATGGGGCCCCACCACCGAAGTTTTGAAAAGCGCCGAGGATGCTTACAACGCGGCTTTAAAAGAGGCTGGCGTCAAAAAAGAGGAGATCGAGGGGCTTGGAACCACCGGATACGGCCGGCATCTTGTCGGAAAACATTTTGGGGCCAAATTGATCCTAGAAGAGATTACCGTCAACTCTAAGGGCGCGGTATTCTTGGCAGACGCTCAAAAAGGCTCGGCCACGGTGATCGATATCGGTGGTATGGACAACAAGGCCATATCGGTCCAGGATGGCATTCCTGGAACGTTCACCATGGGTGGAATATGTGCAGGTGCTTCCGGCAGGTTCCTCGAACTTTCTGCAAGAAGGCTCGGCGTCAACATAACTGAGCTTGGCCAGTTGGCCATGAAAGGCGACCAAACTAAGGTTCCCATGAACAGCTATTGTATCGTCTTTGGAACTCAGAGCTTGGTAAACAGCCTATCGGCAGGAAGCAAGCCTGAAGACGTTGCCATGGCGGCTTGTCATAGTGTCGCAGAGCAGGTCTTTGAACAGCAGCTTCAAGAGATCGAAGTGAAAGAGCCCGTGATCATGGTGGGCGGGACGTCTCTCATCGAAGGGCTTCCAAAAGCCATGGAACAACTTCTTGGCATCAAGGTCATAGTGCCTCACCACGCTCAGTATATAGGATGTGTGGGGGCGAGCCTTCTGGTCTCAGGTCTGTTGGAGGATTGAGAGATGGAGATGCAGCCCCTTGGGGTCTTCAAGATCGAGATGCCAGGCGAGAATTACGGGGCAGAAAAGTACAAAGAGATCATCACCGACATTCTCCAGGACTTGGGCTTGATCCGCTCTATAGGAGAGCTTTACATCTACGTGGACATCACAAAACCCTATTTTGCGGTCTTTGGCCGATTTCGGGGGAAGATGCCCCCACTAAGAGTGGGAGATGTGGGCGATCTGATCCAAGTTGAGGGAGGGTACCAGATAAACCTCGAGGACGAAGAGCACATGGCCAATCTAATAGGAATTCTTTGGGAGACTTATGGCCGAGACAAGGTGATGCAACCAGAAAGGAACGTGCTAATCGTGGAATCAGACATATCTCCCGAAGAACTGGTGGTTGCAGACCTCGAAAAGGAGTTTAGGCGCGATCTGGTCGATGCCCTCATCAGGATTGCTCCTGAGGGGTTCAGGAACAGGAGGAACGAGATGGCAAAAGACAGTTTCTTCTTCCTGGCTGCCGAGGAGACGATCGATCAGGACATGGTAAAAAGGGTTAAAGAAATATTCAGGGGTATGCAGAATGCTTGAGCCTGTGATGTTTACCGGTGGGGTTTACAAGCACGACCTCGTGATCGAGCTGGTGGAAGACCTGGGCGGGTACGTGCTCCAGACAAACGTAACCCAAAGCGAGATCATACTGTTGATGCTCATACCTAAAGAGGACATGTCAGCGATGGAGATGCTGAGCAAGGCGCTTCGGGGCAAGCTCGAGCGAGCACCTCTTGCCGGAACCGAGATCGCTGTTGTGACGCCTACCCTAGCGATTCATCATCTGCCTCATCCTGCCTGCGACGTTGCAGAATACTTGCGGAGGCACGGGGCCAAAAGCAACATGATCGGGATGGCTCGGGGCGTCGGAAGAGAGATCGCCCAGATGGACGAGTACGAGACTGCGCTGATCAACGAGCACGATGCCGTGGTGTTCACTTTCGGAAACTTCGTTGACTGCATCAAAAAGAAAGAAGGGCTCTACAGGAACTTGACCATCCCAGTTATCATAACCGGTGGACCCGATATGAAGCCTGAAGACCTACCTCATGCCTTCGAATACG
>CAYWZG010000167.1:0-3684 GCA_964462795.1 uncultured Methanotrichaceae archaeon | reverse complement strand
TATAATAATTACGAATCATTCATATGACAAGGTTATTTCTTCGCGGGCCCTTAGTGTCTTGTTCATAGGATCACCAGGGATGAATGTATTATGTTGTACGTTAATGTGCTTTTGATAACGTATTATATAAGATTTATGCATTGGGTGGCACAAAAGGAGATTCCGTCTATAAAGTGAAAATGTTGATATGGGTTCAGTGCCCTATCTTCAACGGACTGATCTGTTCAGGAGAAATAGACGAATGTCTGGAACAAAGGGGATGAAAGAAGTCTGCCCTGTCTGTGGCAGCTCAGAGCTCTATTACGAGACTGGTGGATCTGTGGGCAAGGTATACCACTGCAAAGACTGTAACTACATCGGGCCCCTCATCGTAGAGGCTGACGACTCGATGATAGAGGCGATAAAGGAAGAATACGAACGGAAGAAGAGCGATTCTGATTATAGTGTTTAACGATACCTTTCGGACAAATGTCGAACTCGTGAGAGTTCGACATTTTGGCCTATTCGTATCGTTAAACACAAATCTTTCGAGAACAGATTAGTCTCACTTAATCGGTTCTCGACTATAATCGTCTTCAAGTTTCAAGGCCTTCATTCTGGTCTTGACGGTGACCAAGAGCTCTTCCATCCTTTCGGCTTCCTTTTCCAATAGAGCCATTTTTTCCTCTTTGCCGCAACCTGGTGCCATCGCATCATTTTGGCGGTCTTGATCTTGGCCTTGCATTTCCGGAATTTGTTCTGGGCGTTGGTTGCTCTGTTCGCCCCTCAATGCATAGTTTCCGCCGCTGATCCTTATACCAAGTCCGTAAACCAGGGCGGAGGCAACCTTCTTTCTTGCGCTTCGAAGATCATTCCACAAAGCCTTCCTGGAGATGCCCATGTAGAAAGCAGCTTCTTGCTGCTGAAGTCCCAGGAGGTCGACGAGCCGGATGGCCTCTAGCTCCTCGAAAGATAGGTTTATGGCCTCGGTCGCACTCGTGCCCTCTGGACTGAACCGTCTCTTCTCAGGGATTTCGGTTATCCATCGCTGACCACGACGTCTGCCTCGTCCTTTGGCTCTTCCTGGGCACATGAGTCTTGCGTATATGTGACTATATATTTGAACCTTTCTTGATTTTAGCAGAAACTTTAAATATTAGTTCGCATAAGTGACTTAATCAGGCGGAACGTTTGATGGGTCGCTAAAGTGGAAGAATATAGTCGAGAACCGATTAAGTGAGACTAATCGGCTGTCGAAAGATTAGTGCTTAACGATACGAATAGGCCAAAATGTTGAACTCTTACAAGTTCGATATTTGTCCGAACAGTATCGTTAAACACTATACGTCCAAGACGAACGACGAAGAAATGGAGAACGTGAGAATTATGCCTAAAGGAGACAGAACAGGACCACGGGGATCTGGTTCGAAGACTGGAAGGGCCCAGGGTTATTGTTCAGGAAATCAAGCGCCCGGTTATGCTGCGTCTGGATCTGAGGGATCAGATCCTCAAGGCAATGGAAAGGGGCGCGGCAAAGGGCGTGGACGTGCGACAAAAAACAGGAGGTCATAAGAACATGCCTGGTGGAGATGGAACCGGACCAGTGGGATTCGGTCCAAGGACTGGAAGGGCTCTTGGTTACTGTGCAGGAAATCAAGCGCCTGGTTACGCTACGCCTGGATTTGGGCAATACGCTCCTCGGGGCGGCGGAAGAGGGCGCGGTGGCGGCAGAGGCTTTAGGAGATTGGCCTGGGCTGGCGCCCCGGTCGGATATGGGGTACCAAACGCCTTTGTGCCTCCCGCTCCCGCCCCTGCAGAAGAGCTCGTATCTTTGGAAGATGCGGCTAGGAACCTGGAAGGAGAGCTAAATAGGATAAAGGCCAGGATCGAGGCTCTGACGTCGGAAGAGTGATTCTTCCTGACTTCGAGCTATCGGACCTGCTCACCCCGCTCATCCTTCCCACACTCTTTTACCTATTTTTTTCTTATTATCAGTCAATGTTTTCGCGCACTGCTTCGTTTTCATCATCTTCTTGAGGCGGCTCAAGGTCGACCATTTTCCAGATCTGTTCCATATCGAGATATCGCACCATATCGCTTGCAAGCTCGTCGTATCCGTCACCACTGGCAGAAGCCTTTCGGGTGAGGTTTTTTTGGCGGTAGAGGAAATCGAGGAATGCATTTTTGAAGTTATCGTTCTGGAAGATGCCGTGAAGGTACGTTCCAAGGACGAGTCCACCCTCGCCTACGGCGCCGTCGTCTTCGAAGGCGGCAGGCTCTCTTGAATCGGTCTTTCCCATGTGGATCTCGTAGCCCCAGACAGTCTCGCCCTTGATCGGGCCGAGGATTGGCCCGTCTCCCGTGACCGTCTTTTTCACCTGGACGGTTCTCTTCTCGTATCTGTCAAAATGGGTGGTGAGATCGAGCAGGCCAAGGCCCAGGATGGTGGCAGTGGTGTTTTCGATTCCTAGATCTATGATCTCTCGGCCGATAATCTGGTATCCGCCACAGATTCCAAGAATCGGAACGCCTTTTTTCCTGAGCGCTAAAATCTCTTTGTCGGTGCCCCTCTTTCGCATCTCTTCGAGATCTGAGACTGTGTTCTTGGTTCCAGGGATGATCACGGCGTCGGGTTCGCCTAAAGGTTCCCCTGGAGTCACGTATCTCACGTGAGCTTCTCGTTCCAGCTGTTCAAAGTCGGTGAAGTTGGATATTCTTGGAAGGCGCACTATTGCGATCTCGACTTCCTCAACCTGATCAGCTGTCTCGTCACTTTTCTTGGCCGACTTGACCATTCTTGCGCTTTTGATGCCTCGGGGTTTCTTGTCGCCAAGTGACACTGAGTCTTCTGATGGGAGGGTGAGGTCAAGGTAGGGCATGACCCCAAGCACTGGAATTCCCGTCAGGTCCTCTAGCTCTTTTAGGCCTGGCATTAGGATTCCGGGGTCGCCTCGAAACTTGTTTATGACAAGTCCTTTCACGAGCGATCTGATCTCGGGTCTGAGAAGCATCACGGTCCCGTAGAGGCTTGCAAAGACTCCGCCCCGTTCGATATCGGCGACCAAGATTATTGGGGCCCCAAGCTTGTTCGAGATGTATGTGTTGGCAAGGTCCCTATCGTACAGGTTGATCTCGGCCGCCCCCCCGGCGCCTTCAACCACCACGTAATCGTACTCTTGCTCTAACCCAGCCACCGCCTCATCGACGACGCTTTTGAGCCCGTTGATTTCTTTGTAATACTGTTCTGCGGATTTGTCGGCTACGGGCTCGCCAAAGACTATGACTTGGGATGTCCGGTCCCCTTTGGGTTTGAGCAGGATCGGGTTCATTTGTTCGGTCGGCTCGACTCTTGCGGCCCAAGCTTGGACTGCCTGGGCGATCCCCATCTCTTTACCCGCCGAGGTTACCCAGGAGTTGAGGCTCATGTTCTGGGACTTGAAAGGAGCGACTTTTAGGCCCCGGTCTGAGAATATTCTACACAGGCCCGCCACAAGAGTGCTCTTTCCCGAATGGGAAGTGGTGCCCAAGACTATGATGAACTTGGTCATTAGGGCACCTGGTGGGCGTGCAAGTTTATTTGTGTTTTGGAATGGTGGGTTTGGCAGTGTGCCGAAGAAAAAAAAGATATAGTCAAGAACCGATTAGATGAAACTAGTGTCTCTTAAATTTAATTATTATACATAATGTTTGGAGAGCTTTTTATCA
>CAYWZG010000166.1:0-3692 GCA_964462795.1 uncultured Methanotrichaceae archaeon | reverse complement strand
GCACTATTCTGGTGAGAACCGATTAGTGTTATCTAATCGGTTCTTGAATATAAATTCGTTCCTATCGGTTATCAATTGTATTATATCCCAATTGATGATCTGGTAAACCAGGGCACGTCAAATGCCCGTCACTTTAGTGATGGGTGATTTACTCACCCGAAGTTAGATCGCGCCCTCCTGTCACTTTTAGTATATCCCATTATTGCCTTAAATCACTAACTACAGCCAGAAACAAAGGGGAGGGCTCCGCTTTCATCCTTGGCCTATAAAGACAGGGGACTTCCCGCTCTGCACTCTACACTCCCGCAAATTAAAGTGACTCGTCCTGGCTATAGCTTCTGCCAAGCTTGAGTGCAATTTCGGCCTTTTCTAGCTCTCTTCCCAGGTAGCCTGCGTGGTCCAGTCGAGTCACAAGGCTGCGATCGATTATGGTATTGAGAATTTCTGTGGCAGAAGTCCCAACGATTGTGATTTTGCGGTGCTCGGCCACTATTTTGCCCTCAAAAGTCCCTATCCTGAAGCATCCTTCTGGGTCCATCTCCCATTGGTATCCATCGCTGGCCTCCACAAAGTCCTGAGGTGTTGCATTTTCAGGAAGCCTCCTTTTCTCTTTCAGGATCAATAGGTCAACCCCAAGATCCTTTGGCGGGCTCTTTCGATCCTGGGCCAGAATCATCATATTGGACGCGGTTTTCAGCTCATGGATACTTCCCTTCGCTTTGTCGCTATATTCAGGGGTGAAAAGAACGCTGGCACCAACTTCTGCGCCCATCGCAGTCAATAGGGCGTTTACACCGGGCGAATCTGCATCGATAAGTTCTGTCACGTTACCGACCCCAAAGAAGAGCGGGATTCCTGGGTGCGCTCTGTGAAACTCTTGGTATTCATAGGCCGACTTGACCAGCCCCTGAAGAGGCGGATTGAGAACCGGATCGGCCATTACTTCCACACCAAAGGATTGAGCCAAAAGCACGTTCTCTTCGATCCCAGCCTTGTGGTAGGATTCGTCGGGTTTGGATCTGGGTTCCAAACAGGGACCTGGATTGGATTTAGTCCCCGAGCCGGATTCAGAATCTGGCCTGGAATCAAAATCTGTGCAGGGGTCAGGGGGATGTGTTGATCCTGGGCCAGGGATCACCACTGCGGGAATCCCGGCTTTGGCTGCAAGTGGGCCGATCTGTCTTGCGTTCGCTTGATTAAGGCTCAATATCAGGTCGGCGCCAGCTTCGATTCCAGCCTCAAGTAGATCGGGGTCGAGGGTATCGACGCTCACAGGAAGATTTGTTGCGTTCTTGGCGTAGGATACCGCCCGTTTGACATCCTCAGATTTTGCATCTAATGGGATCCCAAGGTCGATCATATCTGCGCCTTGGGCTTCATAGCGGCTGATCTTCGCTTGAAGCTTGGCCTCGTCGAATCGGGTTGCGTCCACTATCTCTGCAAGAACCTTAATCCTGCTCTTACCACCGATCTTCAGGTCCTTTATGGTGAGAACAGGCACAGCCAATTGTTCCAGCTCTTCGATCTTGGTTTGCGCCTCTTCTCGCATCCTTCCTTCAAGGAGGGTACAGGCAGGGATCTTTCTTGAAAGAGTGACCTCGTCCAGGAGCGACATTATGTATCTTAGATCGACGGCGTGTTTTGGCCCGAGCCGGATCTTCGTTCCGAGCTTTTGTTCTGCAGGACCAAAGTCAGCGGTTATGGCACCTGGTATTAATATCAGGTCGTAGCCTTCTGGCGCAGCCTCTAGAAGCATCTGGGGCGTTATGAAGGCTGCAACATCCACGTTCAGGACCAAGACGTCGGCTCCTTTAGCTGAATCTCTCACCATTTCTTCAGCGAGCCTTCCTGTGACCACCAGGACTTTCATGGGCACTTGGGTTGGCGCTCCAGATAAAAAAAAGCTGTGGATATGCGGGAGTTAAATAAAGTCTCTAGAAATCCGTGTTAACTTTCTATGAAAGAGCACTAGTAGCGCTCACCGATCCGCCTTCAAGCAACCGTTCAGAGATCCAGCAGACTCACGCTAGTACAGCTGGGCTTAAATAAGGCTATAGTTATGCTAGTAAGTGCCTTGCCTTGATAGATCCATTTGAACGGCTTTGCCATAGTCCGGTTGAAGTACTCTACAAAGGCTAAAACCTTGGCTTTCAGGTCTTCTACAGAAACAAAGCTGCCCCGTTTCAGCAGTTTCCTAACCAAGATGCTAAACCATATTTCAATCTGGTTCATCCAGGAAGCGTGTTTCGGCGTGTAGTGAAATACGATCGCATGTGATGAATCTGTCAAAATTTCCTCACGAGTCTCAATCGACTTCAGGATGCCGCTCTTGCCTTTGATGCATAAGTCGGTTTTCAAGCAGGAAGCATCGGCCACATACCTCACAGGTGACTCCAATTTATGAATATTGAGGTTGTCTGCGACAATATGCCAACGTAATATGAATGGGTTATGTGGTTGTTAGAATTATCGACGTAGATGCCCACCCCATCTGCGGCCCTCACCACGAACCGTCGAACCTCACAGTTGTTCGGTTCTAGGGTGATGGCGTCTCCGGTACTGGAGGTAACGACGGGAAGCCCGGATCCATTGTCCAGACCCCCGAGGATGTGGTTCTTGTTGACGACTACCTCTTGATCATAAGTTACGCCCGTGCCTTTCACCTGTATGGTGTCTCCGCTGTTGGCGGCGTTGATCGCATCCTGGATGGTCGGATAACTGTCGGGAACGACTCTGATGGCACCATGGGCAGATCCCGCTAATATTATGATCACAGCTATGAGGCTGAGCGAGAAAGCCCAGCCGTGATTATTATGATTGTGCAACGTATCCCTCCGAGTCAAATTCTCATTAAAGTAACTCTACTTTCCAAGTTTTGGTTTTTGCATACCTTTACTAGATTGTAAGCCGAATTAATGCTATTTTTATCGGAATATGTGCGACGTATTTAATTCCATATGGTTCTCGTATTATGCGAGACGCAAGGGTAGTTTATAAGCTGGGCGTGACCGAGGGAAAACTTGGAAAGTAGAGTAAAGTAAGAAATCAATGATAGATTAAGTTTTTTGTCTTGTGGCAAAGGCTCGGCGAGTTCATCGATGAGATCGGCTTTGAGAAGTTCAAGGAAGCCATCCACTAGAGTGCTCAGAAAAAAATCAAGGGATAGAAGATTGGAGGCGGGGCCTTTCCCCTGCCCACCTATCTTTCATCTGTTTCACCCGCCTCGTGAGAAGTTCCGGCGCCTTTCTATCTCCGCCATGGTAAGTGCTGCCTGGCCCGTAGCAAGCATCGATCTAGCCAGCTCGTCCACCTTCTCCGGACGGGTCCGCATCAGCTCTTTTCTATCGTGGTGCCACCTGGTGAGTTTCGGGCCAGAATATCTGGCCAGCACATAACCCGAGCGCCGTGTCCGCCAGATCGTGAACAAGGCTGCCGAAGGTGCCGGGATGCCGCGCGTCTATGCCCACTACAAGAACGGGCGGGCACTGAACGATCTGCAGGTGCAAGCTCGGGCACGCGAATCTCGTCACCGTGTCCGTGGGATAAACAGCAAGCGGGCCGAGGGGATCCATGGGAATGCTGCCGTCAGAGAGGAGCTGAAATAAGATTAGGAGTTACGCACTTGATAGTTAAAACCAAGCACATGAGAGCCAGTCAAGAAGATTATGCCTTAGACAGTTTGGTGCTTCATG
>CAYWZG010000165.1:0-3786 GCA_964462795.1 uncultured Methanotrichaceae archaeon | reverse complement strand
GGATTAAACAAGCATTTATATTTAACTAAAAACTAATGTTGTACGACACTAGTTACCTCGACAGACCTGCCATCGCTATCAATCCAAAGGCCGTTCTCGTCTGCTTTGACAGATTCCACGTGAGCACTCAGAGTCGAAGAGACGTAGTTTGGGCCGCGCCCCCGTTTCTCTGGTGGGAGTATCTCCTCGAGCCGTCCCAGAAAAAGTCGAAAGAGGGGACTTGCCCCAGCAAAGAGAGTTCCAGGAAGGTTTGGTACCTCGGTGGATATCGCCTTTAGATCCTGATTGGTTACTTAGACAGAAACCATGCATTCCTTCCAGAGCTCAACATGCATATCTCTGTCGCGTAAAAAGATGAACTGACCCCGCATTCCTGTGGTCTAGACAAAACGATTTTGATAAATTGCCGCATTCAGTCCTGACTTACTAGATATCGAGAAGTTGCAGTTCAATTGGCAATTCGTGTGGGGCTTAATAGATCGAGCTTGTAGGCAGACAATAGATGCGCGACAAATGCTAGGTAGACGCGCGCAAAGACATTGGCATGAAAATACGACGCCCAATAAAACGTCCAATAAAAAATTGGCCACCCACACTCCTGAATTCAACCTTTGTGTTATCATTCCATTCGCGTTCACATCCAAGCAAATGACTCATCGCCGCCACAGTCGAATTGTTAGGCCCGTCAAAGGCCAAAGACTAGAGACGTAATCTCGCTTTTGAGATTAATTAATCTGGTGCCACATAATTTGCAGAGAGCCCATCGAGGCCGACCCGCCCGATCGAAATAAATTATTTATATGATTAAGTTTTTGTAAGATCCATATTTAAAAAAATCCCCTTGGTGATCATGATGAAAGATAGCATGGTAAAAGTTTTGGATGATAAGGATCTCGAGTTCGCCGAGACCCTGAGAAGCCTAGGTGTGCAGCGAAACGTGGCGATACTGATTACCTACCTCGCGAACGTGGATGAAGCTTCCTCTAAAGATATAGAGATGGGCTCCAACCTCCGACAGCCCGAGGTCAGCATAGCCATGCGTACTCTGCGCGAGAACGATTGGGTTGACGAAAAGGAGGTCAAAAGAGGCGGTAAAGGCAGGCCCATGAAAGTCTATTCCTTGAGAACTACCATCGACCAGATAATAAGGCACTTTGAGGAAGAAAAACAACAAGAGTCTGCTCAGACCATGGAAAGCATACAGAAACTCAAGCAACTGATATCGTCTTGAGCGAACTTGAATAGATGAAAAGAAAAAGAGCAGAAGCAAGCCCGGAACGTGCCATCTAATCGGCAGTTCCGGCAGCAATATCTTTTTGCGAGGTAGCTGGCGTAACTACCTCTACATTGATCTTAGATGCGATGCCTCTTCCCATAGACACACAGCATCCGCCAATTTCAACCACTACCGGCCCGCCGAAGGGCTGACAGGCTATCTTGCGCACCTTCTGGCCCTCCCTTACGCCCATCGATTCAAGCCGTTTAACCCATCCAAAGTTTCCTGTCAACGACTTGATCTCAAGGAGCAGGTCACATGGAGCTTTTGTCAGCGAGATCAACTTTACACCTCTATGCCTACATCCATCCAAAGGATATTAGGTCCATAAACCTAGCGGTGCAGCCTCAAAGCCGGACCAAAACCCCATTGTCTGCCAGGTACTGCTTCAGATCGCCAATCGGCCACTCATCATAGTGGAATATGCTGGCGGCAAGAGCCGCAGATGCGTGGGTCTTTTCAAACACCTCTAGTATGTGTTTTGCGTTTCCGCATCCACCTGAAGCGATCACGGGAATCCTTACCCTAGAAGATGCAGTTTCAGTAAGCTCTATGTCGAAGCCGTCGTAGGTGCCATCGCGATCCATGCTGGTCAGCATTATCTCGCCAGCGCCAAGCTCTTCGACCTTCTTTGCCCAGGCGATGGCGTCGATTCCCGTAAACTCTCTGCCTCCGTAAAAAGAGCACTCAAACCAGCATTCGCCCTTCGGTGTTGGAACTGTTATCCTGTTTTCAAAAGATTCGTACCGCCGCTTTGCGTCTATCGCCACGACACAAGCTTGGTTTCCGTACTCTTCGGCGATTTCAGTGATAATCTCGGGCCGTTTCAGTGCGGTGGTGTTCACGGTGACTTTGTCTGCTCCGGCGTTGAAGATAGTCCTCGCATCTTCCAACGTCTTTATGCCACCTCCGACTGCAAGTGGTACGAAGACATTTTCTGCAGTCTGCTTGATGACGTTGACCATCGTATCCCGTCTCTCATGGGATGCAGTTATGTCAAGGAAGATTATCTCGTCGGCCCCTTCTTGGTAGTAACGGGTTGCAAGTTCCCAGGGGATTCCGGCATATCGTATCTGCTTGAACTCGATCCCTTTCACAACTCTACCTTGGGCCACGGCAAGATCGCAATCGAGGCATGGGATTATTCTTTTGGCTAGCATCTGGTCAACCTCACGAAGTTTTCAAGGATAGAAAGCCCTTTGGCCCCCGACTTTTCAGGATGGAACTGCACGGCAAATAGGTTATCTCGAGATATGACGGCAGTGATCTTCATTCCATAATCGGTAGTGGCCGCAATCATTGATGCGTCTTTGGGCACGCAGTGGTAGGAATGGACGAAGTAGAAGCGGTCGCCTTCGTTGATTCCGTTCAGGATTTCAACATCCTTTTTTATGGAAAGCTCGTTCCAGCCCATTTGGGGGATGAGGACGGTATCAGGAAGGCGGACCACTTGGCCATCGACCCATCCAAGCCCCTCATCTGGGCTCTCTTCGCTCTTTTCAAAGAGAAGTTGCATTCCCACACATATGCCCAACATTGGCGTTCCTCTTTCCAGTGATTCAAAGAGGGCGTCTTTGAAGGGGGAAAGCTTCTGCATGCACCTTCCAAAGGATCCAACTCCAGGAACCACGAGGCCGCCTGCCTCTGAAAGGGCCGCGGGGTCCGTGATCCTCTTTGGGTTTGCGCCGACGTGGTGGAGGGCGTTGTATATGCTAAAGAGGTTTCCGACGCCATAATCCACAATTGCTATAGTCAAGTTCAGATCACCTAATTACATAAATACAAAGGTTTCAATCGCCAGAATTCCATGTTCTTTAACTCCATATATGCCTATTTAGGAGATTTTCCCAACGTTCTCCCCAATGATACCGACCGCTTACATGCCGGTGGCCAGAATTACTTGACCTATTGGGTCATATATATAGCCTTGCAGAACCTTTTTATATCACGAAACGGAAGCGAGAGAGATGTTCGGCGTTCCTCGTACAAGCAAAGGTCGCTCAAGGCTTTTGGCCGCTCTTCTTCAAGGGCGTTGGTTGTAACTGTTTGGTCTGCCTATCGGTGTGGCTCGCCATCGATCATCTGGAGAGATTTATGGCAGAGGGGGTGTCTTGATCCTTTTCCGTTCCTTTCTTCCCAGGCCACCAAAGTCCAACAGAAACCCTCTTTGATCCTTTCTGCAACTATATTCGAGAACCGATTAGATGAAACTAATCGGTTCTCGCCAGAATAGTGCTTAACGATACGAATAGGACAAATCTCAAACTCTTACGAGTTAGAGATTTGTCTGAAAGGTATCGTTAAGCACTATAGATCAGAATCTGTTTTCAAAGGGGCGTACTGACAAGCGCCTTTATCTCCTTGGGTGTGCGGAGGGGCGGAAGACCCCCGCCTCAGGCTGGGGATGGATAGCCCCTCGCCCGTTCGTCCAATATTCGGGTAATAACTGCGTCATATGCTGTGTTGACTAATTTTGCTATACCACCTCTCCGGTCGTATTGCCAATTTTG
>CAYWZG010000164.1:0-3813 GCA_964462795.1 uncultured Methanotrichaceae archaeon | reverse complement strand
CAAGGACAGTTTATAAACTGGGCGCGACCGAGGGAAAACTTGGAAAGTAGAGTAATTTGAAGACATTATGCGCTGACTGTCACGCAAAGCAACCACACCACCAACGATTGAAAAATAAATACATATGATTGGTTAACTACTCGTTTTCGACACCGTTGCCACATGTTAGGACTTACACACTTGACCAATAAATTGATATAAATTGTGTTGTATTAATACATATATATTGATTCGGGAAGTAGAGTGATACTTGAATCCACAAAAAATGCAATGTGGAGAATTACATTCAATTTCTGATCGCTTCTTCTGTAGTTTTCACTTGTACCGAAGCTGCCCGATGTCATCCATTTGGTGGTTTAATTCTCTCACATGAACTAAAAACGATCACTTATGAGATCTGCTACTAATAGCTGCAGAGAGAGGATTACAACCAGAGTTTGTCCTCTTCGATAGTTGGTATGCCAGTCTCGATAATTTTAAAGCTATTAAGAAATTAAAATGGCACTGGATGACTCGACTCAAGAAAAATCGGCTAGTGAACCCAGATAATACAAAAAATGTTCAGATCAATACAGTAGAAATCCCATCTGAAGGTAGAGTGGTACATCTTAAAAGTTACGGATTTGTTAAAATTTTTCGGACAGTTTTCAAAGACGGAAACGTGGAATATTGGGCAACTGATGTGACTTACGTGGATGAACCTCAACGCAAAGAATTGGCACACCAACCATGGAAAATTGAAGAGTATCATCGAGGCATAAAACAATTTTGCGGTGTTAAACGATGCCAAGCAAGAAATAGCCAGTCACAGAGAGCTCATATACAGCTCTCAATTAGGGCATTTCTGAGATTATATAGTGCTTAACGATACCTTTGAGCCAAATCTCTAACTCGCAAGAGTTTGAGATTTGGCCTATTCATATCGTTAAGCACTAATCTTTCGAGAACCGATTAGTGTTATCTAATCGGTTCTTGACTATAAATGGAAAGACTTAGAACGGGACGGAGCTGGTTTGAGATCAAAAGGGAAATTGAACGCGAAGCTATACGTGGCTACATAAAAAATCCACGTTATGTGTTATCACATGTCGTAACTGCGTAAGTCCTATTCTTATCTGACGCAAGTTGTTGGTTCACGTGCCTTCATTGGCCAAAACCAACATCAGGCGAGCAATTTTGGAGGACTAAACACATACCCTAAAGCGTGGGGAGTCCTAATTCAATATATGAAAAAGAATTTTAATAACTGCGAGGGCGTATATAAAGTCAAAGGTTCCGGGACTATACACCTGCAACGGTCATTCGAAAGTCACTTATATCAAATAAGTTATACATACCTACATGTGGGCAAAATCGATATCATTCATCGTTTTTTTGACCATGGTCCTATCGACATCAGCCTTTGGACTTGAGGAGACTGACCTCGAAGCTACCGGTGGACTGAACCAGTCAGAGCTTCCCGAAGTGTCCCAGAGCCTTCAGGAATTTGCGGACCAAGCATTAATCTACGTCCAGGAGAATGGCAAAGAGAGGGCGTTGGAGGAATTCAACAACGAAAGTGGTCAGTTCGTCGTGGGAGACCTGCGCTACATCTTCGCCTACGGGTTCGACGGAACCTATCTTGCCAATCCCTTCAGACCGGAGATGATGGGAAAAAACCAGATCGACATTCGGGATGCTAATGGGCTGCTTCTGATAAGGAACCTGAACAACATCGCGTCAAGAGGCGAGGGCTTTGCTTACTACGTCAGACCCAACCCTCAGCACAACAATACCCCAGAGCCGAGGTTGATCTACATCGCCAAGGTTGATGACAACTGGTGGCTTGGGACCGGAATGTTCCTATCCGATACCCTCGCGGTCTTCAGTGCCGAGTTTCGCCTTTCTTTGGTGACTCTGGTCGACAGGGCGTTAGCCTACGCCCAGGAGAACGGCAAGGAGAATGCTCTGGAGGTGTTCAACGACGTGAACGGAGACTTCGTAGATGGTAATCACTACATCTTTGCCTACGACTTCGATGGAAAAGTCCTGGCACTCCCCATCCAGCCGGAGTTGGTGGGCAATAACCGATCTGGAGAGAGGAATATTTGCGGGGCTCTTTACGTCCGCGATCTTATGGATGTGGCAAAGGAAGAAACTGGTCTTCTCTACTACTCTTACCCTGAACCTGAGAACAACATGACACCCACCATCAAGCTGAGTTATGTTAGAAAAGTGAATGACGACTGGTGGCTTGGTTCTGGAATCTACATAAAAGAGGCAGAACAAGCCGAAAACGGTACATCCTCATCTTACGAACCTCCTGCCACGAAAGAGGAGCTAGTGACTTTCGTCGAGCCTGCTGCCTCCTACGCCCGGGTCTACGGCAAAGATATTGCAACGGCGGACTTCATGGACTTGGACGGGCCATTTGTGAGAGAAGAAGTCTACATATTCGCCGCAGATTTCAATGGAACCAGCCTCGCACTCCCTTACCTCCCCTCCGAGGTCGGCACGAACCGTCTCGACATCCAGAACTCCAAAGGTGTCTACATCGACCGGGAGATGAGGTCCATTGCTCTAAACGGGAGCAGCTTCTTCGAGTACGTCTGGACAAATCCCATCACCAACCAGACCGAACTGAAGACGAGCTATGTGACGAAGGTCGACGATGACTGGTGGCTTGGGGCTGGGATCTACCTCGACGAGGAGGAGACATCTGCCACTTGAAAGGATTATATGGTTTTAGGTCCCGATTAGACGCCGATAATGAGGGACCTTGAACCCCTTTTTCTTGGTTCGCGGAGGGAAATCACCATGCTCGAAAGGTGGTTTTCCATCTTGGCAGTCGTGGTGACGATCCTTTCGCGGGTCTCTGACGATGAGGGTGCAGAAGCCGAGCTTAGAGTGGCAGTCCTCCACATCGGTCCCATTGAAGATCTAGGATGGATGAACTTATTTTTGTCGAATACCCTGCAGCTTGCTGTGGGGATGAAAAGCAAATAACCGGCTCAAGAATTGAAGTGAGCGGACTTCCATGTTGGGATGAAATTCTTCTGCTCATAAATCTGGGCAACAAGCGGCGGCACGGATCATGCCCCATAGCTCTGTTGCGGGGTGCGCCGCCACAATTTGACTCTGGTTTGGATGTGGCAGATTCTGGTCTCTGGAATGTGTCTGATTTCTTCTGATGGATGTTATCTTATGTCTTGGAGATGATTCTATAGTCAAGGCTCCAACTCTAGATCACGCTAATTGGTTCTCGCCGAAATAGTGTTTATAGTCGAGAACCGATCAAATCTTAAACTCTTACGAACTTGAGACCGATCTTGAAGGTATCGTTAAACACTATATCTTCAAACGACAAATTTGGGTGATTGGCTTGATGAGATATACCAACTTCAACATGTGGCTGTTTGATCAACGGAAACGGGGCGGATCGATAGGGAGTCTGGCCTTGAGCGCTTACAAGGAGTACGAAAAAGGAGAATGGCCCAAGAGGGGTACTATGCAGCACTATATTGATCATCTAAGAAATAATGGTGCTGATGATGTCGTTTTGAAAGCTCTAGAGGATACTTGGCTTGAATACGTCGACAACTTAACTACGAACATCGCCCAGATATTGTTATTTGATGAAATTTATGCTGTAATCGTGGCTTGGCTCGATGGCGCTAAATTTGTAGATGATTCAGGATATAGTATGGAAGACAATACATTTTCACTTCTGAAACGGTTGATGCAGAAGCTAAATAAATAGCTCTGTGCTCGTTCATATCACAGCTCTACTTTCCAAGTTTTGGCTTTCGCATACATTTGTTAGGTTATAAGCCG
>CAYWZG010000163.1:0-3849 GCA_964462795.1 uncultured Methanotrichaceae archaeon | reverse complement strand
TGAAAGTAGTTTATAAACCAGGGGTGACAGTGGGAAAACTTGGAAAGTAGAGTTATCAGGTAGGTTTTGCTGATCGCAGCGATCAGGAGGGCGATGAGTACGGTGCCGAGGATTCGCTCGATTATGGCATAGCGCGCATATTTTTCGTCAGTCTTGTAGTCGATGTTGGGCTGGAGGAAGGATGCGAAGCCCGAAGTGAAGGTTGCAAGGCTGAAGAGGAAGGGGTCCTTGAAGGCTAGCGGGACTTCTCTCAAGTGGGTGGCGATTTCGACAGCGTTGGATCTGTTCTCTTCGAGCTTTTCTTCTCGGACCAGTTTCCTGATGCCTTTTTTGCGCCAGAAGAAGGTGCCAAAGAGAAGGACCGAGAGCATGATCCAGAAAAGCGTGTATTGCGGTTTTACGCCGTATCCGTAAAGGAACATTTCGAGCGTGTCGGTAACCTTTTCGATGCATCTTTTGATGTTTACGCATCCGTTTTCATTTCGGCATTTGTTTCTGTACTCGAAGTAGCAGTTGTTCGAGTCTTCAAACCAGCCGAGGTTCATGTAATTTCTTATCAGGGCAAGGTAAGCGTCGTCGTCTGAGGCGCGTAGCCCCCTGTCCTTTATCGAGTTCCAGCGCAAAAAGAGGCGCAGGTAACCCGTTCTCGTGAGGTCGAGGTCTCCATGAAAGGTTGAGCCTTCGAAGCAGGCGTTGCCTTTGAACTGGGCTTCTTCGAAGTCTGTGCTGTCGTTGAAGGTGGACCCTTCGAAATAGGCGCGGTCGCTGAATCGGGCGTATGAGAAGTTGGCGCTGCCGTTGAAGGTGACGTTGTCAAATTGAGCCATTTCTCCGAAATCTGATTCCCGGAAAGAAACGTTGCCGCCGCTGAACTGAACCCCCATGAAGTTGGCATGGCCGCTGAACTCAGCTCTCCCGAAGTCGGCAGTGCCGCCGCTGAAATTGGTCCCTCTAAAATTGACAGATTCCTGGAAAATGGAGTTACCCAAAGTCGCGTTCCCTCGGATTTTGGAGTTGGTAATGTTTATCGGAGATTCAACCATCGCCATCTCTTCGGCCAGACCATGCCACTCAATCTCGAATTCAGTTCTCTCGACGTGTTCTGTGGGCAGGTTCAGCCCGCTCAGGTTGAGGTCCCCCACCACGACCACGTTGTCGTAGTCCACTGGCTCGCCCCGTTCGATCTTCTCAAGTATCTCCTTCGGCCGGGACGATTCGTCTCCCATCGTCTGCCGCGGCTAGGGTCGTGCCTGCGAGCAAGAGGAAGAGCGCCACCAGCGCCAGAAATGGGTGGAGGTCGGATTCTTTGGGGCAGGGCATCGTTTGGGTTTTGTTGCGCGGATCTACAAGAAGATTTTGTATGTTGCGCCTTTTTGTCGATTTGGTGGTGGGCGGTGGGTTCATAACGGATATAGTGATGATACTTGGTCTGGAGTGTTGAGCAGACGTGAAACAGATACTGGACAAAGATCAGGTCAACGCGCTGTTTTCCAGCTGCACGAATCAAGATGACGTTCTCGTGGGCCTCTACAGGTTGGCGATTCCCAATTGGGATGAGGTGAAATACGTCGTCGAGGGAAAGCCTCACATTGGGAAAGAAGGGTGGCAGGTGATTTATGATCTATTTTTGAAGTTTGAGGAGGCACACAGCGAAGACGTGTTTCCGGGTCATTTCTGGCTTTACTTGGGGTTTTCGGCAGATCGAGATCTCAAAGCCTGGGAAGTCGACATCACTGAAGTAGAACTTGTTTTCAAGTAATGTGTGGATTTTTTAGGAGGTGCGCCAAATTTTTGGCGCACCCCTTCGGGGCGCGAAAGCGCCTTCGGCGCATATTCCCTACTCACCCAATCCCCTAACAGCACACAACCACAACAGCTAACCAGGCACAAAATTCTAAGATATATCTAATGCTTAGTTCAGCTTGCCTTTCAAAATACTTTCTCTCGTTTTTTCTCTTATCCTCTGAGCAAGTTCCGCAAGTACTTCTCTCGATAGCGGTTTTGGTACTACACTTTCTTTGTTATCCAATATCGCCGTTGCAAGCTCTCTAAAACTCTCTGCAATTCGTGAATCTGGGGCATATTCGATAACAGTTTTCCCGTAAAGTTCGCTTTCCGCAACCATCAGATCGCTGGGAATAGCACCAATCACCTTTGAACCAACACTTTGAGCAAATCCTTTCACCATGTTCACATCGTCGATCGCACCCCTCACGTTATAGACAAACCCACCCAACAAAGATCCTCTTGTACCAGCATGTCGTTCGATCCCTTTGCAGATATTATTTGCTGCATATATAGCAAGATAGTCTGCAGATGTCACGATGAATACGTCATCTGCAAGACCCTTTCTCAAAGGCATCCCAAAGCCGCCACATACTACATCACCCAAGACATCGTATATTATCACGTCAAAATCTTCGTCGTAGACCCCAAGTCGCTTCAAGAGATCAACAGCTACTATGATGCCTCGGCCTGCACATCCCACAGCAGGTTCTGGACCACCCGCCTCAATACACAAAGTACCCTTGTAACCTCGATAGACCAGATCTTCAACCACTATGTTGTCTGCCCCTAAGACCCCAGACGAGTCGGCCTTTGCACCACCTTTATCCCTCAATACCTCAAGAACCGTGGGAATATCCACATCACCCCTCAAGTTCCTCGTGCAGTCCGCTTTGGGGTCACAGCCCATATACATGACCTTAAGCCCCCTTTCAGCACAGGCAGCCGCGAAATTAGAGGCCACCGTTGATTTTCCTATTCCACCTTTGCCATAAAACGCAATTTGTCTTGGTTTTTTCATCATTTTGCACCCACCGGGACTTTTTACGAAAAGATCCTTTAGATCTGAGAACGTTCAACATTTCAAGCATTATTGTGACGACATCGATCTCAAGTTCCAAAGAGCTAATTTCGAGTAAATGCGGCTAAAGATATTGTTTTCCGATCTAGCACAAGTTGTTGGTTGGCGTGCGTTCATTGACCAAAAACCAACATCAAGCAATCGATTCAAGGAGGGCTAAACACATGCCTCAAATCTACAGATTTCGACCGCCCATGCAGCCAGCATTTGTGATACGTCTCGATCAGAATCCATACCCAACACGGCCCAAAATCCCCAAATAAAGCCCTTGAAAATCAAGCCTAAAGGGATTTTTTGCCACGTCCAACCATCGAAACCGATTCTCCTGACGGAAACGAACTAGCCAATTTTGATCATCGCCACGCTTGTCTGTCGTACCGCTTTTAATCGTATCCGGTGATGTTCAGAAGTTATACATACATTTAAATAGCGAGATGCCACTATCCTTGACTGGCGAGGAATCAAAAATGGTTACTGGCACAGTAAAATTCTTTAACAGAACAAAGCATTTCGGTTTTGTAGCTGGCGATGATGGAACGGACTACTTCGTACACGTAAGTGGATTGAAGCCTGGCGTGACCATCGATGAAGGCGATAAAGTCACCTTTGACGTAGTAGCAGGTGACAGAGGCCCCAAGGCGGAGAACGTAGAGAAAGCAGCAGATTAAAAATCCAATTTTCTATATAACTTTGCCAGGCACAGCCTGGTCGCTAACCTTATTTTATTTTTAATACATTCGCTCTATTTTGGATCGTCGCGAACTTTGAGTATCTCAAGATATTACAGATAATCCTTTATCTAAAGTGCAACCTAGCAAGCGTTCAGTGTCACCGGTCAACTACCACGGCCTAAATGCCGTGGCTCTTCTGCGAACGGCTAAGCGAGACTAAACAGTTAGACTAGGGGGCAACAAAATGCAGCAGCTTTGTGGGCTATTAAGAACGGCAGAGTACTTCCCTAGCTTTGCCCACTTCTGGACACG
>CAYWZG010000162.1:0-3914 GCA_964462795.1 uncultured Methanotrichaceae archaeon | reverse complement strand
ATTCGTTTTGGGTTTTGAAGACTTCGTTCAGAGGCTCGGCGAAAAGCCCAGTAGGGATGAAGTCGAAGAGCTTGTCTCTTCCGACGACGACGCCATCTTTGGCCTGATCGAATCAGCGTCTCCTCTGAATCCGAGGGAAGAGAAGATTCGGGGCTACTTATCTGGCATTGTGGCAGAACGATCCAGCAAGCCTTTGAATTTGGCTGCCGGTAACTTTGCAGGCGCCGAGATGAATAGTGGCGTTATCGTCCTGAAAGCAAGAGCGGGGGGAAAAACGCCGCCCGATCATGTGGGCGAAAAGATGCGAGGCGGCAGGATCGTGCTCGAGGTTGGTGCTGGCCACTACCTAGGTCAAGAGATGGAAGGTGGCGGGATCGTGGCACCTTCGTGCAAAGATTACGCCTTCAGGAACATGAAAGGTGGTTGGGGCGTGGTCAAGGGCGATTCTGGCAATTACGTGGGCGTTGGAAACTCCGGCGGCAACATATTGGTCAAGGGTCGATCCGGCCTCAGGTGCGGCTGGCTGATGCATTCTGGCAAAATTCGCGTAAACGGGAACGTTGGAGAGTACCTGGGTCTGATGATGAACGGCGGCAAGATATCGATCGGTGGGACTGCAGGATCGAAAGCGGGCTGGCGGATGAAAGATGGCAAGATAGTGGCCAGAGGATACGGACCAGAAGTGGGGGTAGAAAAGGTTGGAGGAAAGATCTTCAGAAGAACTTCTGACTGAAATCTGGGAGCGCGCCAGAGGCAATTGGCATCGACCGCCTCTTCCAAGGCCCAGGATAGGCGCGCCAGAAAACGGCGAGTTTCCGTTCCAAAACTATCATATCAAAGTTGGCAAAGACGACATCGAAAAGGGCGCGCTCTATCTCGAAAACCTCTTCGATCACCTTATAGCTCACTACATATTCTGCCCAAGATCTCTTGAGACTGCCGCAAATCTCGCGCTTGCAGCTCTCCAGGGACTCGAAAAGCCAAAGCCTGCCAGGGCTAGAGAGATGGTGAACCTCTTTTCAGACATAGTCGTGGACACTTTCCGGCTGAAACGAAGCGAAGAAGACGAAGAGAAGGTCTTCCTTGGCTGGAAGCATTTTGCAGAACGTGGCGATTTATCTTCCCTGGACGAGGTGGTCCTCGGCTTTCTTGGGCAGTATTGGGACCTGGATATTTCCTCGTCGAACAGGCCCGAATCAGAGAAACTCCTAGAAGTATTCGGCTGGGGCGTCTCGGATAGGTCCAAGTGGCCGCGGCAGTGCCAGCAGATGGCCCGGATCTTAGAGCCTCTAGAGCCTGGCGTATTGGGCCAGGGCGAGATCCCATCGCAAGAGGGACTAAGAGGATCTGCCAATGTTGCACCACTTCTCGGCCTTGCATCAGATCTTGAACCTGACGAGTACCGCGATTGTTTGAGTGTCTTGGGGATTGATGGCAACCTCAAGAGGTGGTATCGGGACCAAAGCTACAGCATCGTGATCCGTCCATCAATAAGACCGAGAGAGAGTTGGTACCCAGCAGGCCTGATCAAGTGGAGGTTTACAGATCCCCCTTCAGAGTTGGATGTTCCATATTCCTTGAGCTTGGCGCCGAAGCTCATCCCCGGCGTTACCACCTATCGGCGAGAGCATGAATGCTGCGAAATGATGGCAGGTTCCCAAGAGGTCCCAGACCTTCTGGTGGTTCTGGATAGTAGCGGCTCGATGGGCGGTCACGATAGAGGGACAAAGACTCACGCTGCCACTTTGGCGGCCTTCAAGGCGAGCCAGTTTGCCCATTCGCAAGGTGCAGAGCTTGCCGCCATAAATTTCAGCGATCGGCTCGTCCTCCAGGACTGGACACGAGATCTTGGTGCGGTCGAGGACGTCTTGGTCCAGCATCTTGGCTCGAGAACTCACATTCCAGGCGAAGAGATCTTGAAGTTCGCGAAAAATCGGAAGGGGTCGCTCATATTGTGCATAACTGACACTCATATCCAGAACCTTTACCGGGAATGGGACCTGGTTGAAGAGGCGTCGAGGTCTGGCCAGTTTGTCCTCTTTTGCATCGATGAGGCAAACAAGAACCGGCAGGTCGAAGCCGCTCTAAAGAGCCTGGGTGCAGTCTATTACATTAACCGGCCAGAGGACTTGATATCGCTCGTGGTGGATACAACGGAAGAAGCCTACAGGACCGGGCGCCCCATTTGCGGGGAAACATTTATCTCTGAGGAGCGAATGGGGGAAGTGCCTTAAGTTTAAGTGCCGGGGTAGGGTAGGGGATATCCTTTGGGACTGTGGATCCCATGACCCGGGTTCGAATCCCGGCTCCGGCCCTATTTTACTAGTATAATTCGTAGGATGTTAAAAAGCACAAGAACTGGATAGTATTGAACGTTTTCGGAGGGAAAAGTAGGATGATTTGATCCTCGGCTTGGCTTTTCAGGCACGAGGCAGATAGTCTCAAATTTGCCCTTTTATCCAGTTGCGTCCTGTATTCGAACCGCCATTTTGCAGTTTTCAAATAGCGAAAGAATGAAGTCACCTTGAGCGAATGGCTCTGACCAGATTATAGGTTGGTGGCGAAACAGTGGGGAACAACAACGATATCGAGAAGCGGTTGTGGGACGGAGCCGACGAATTGCGGGCGAACTCGGATCTTAAGTCTTCTGAGTACGCGCTTCCTGTTCTGGGGCTGATCTTTCTCAAGTACGCAGACTCCAGGTTCACCAAGCCCCAGAAGGATCTTGAAGGAAAGAACACCGGCCGAAGGCACCATCTAGAAATCAAGTGATTTCGAGGATTTTTGAAATATGACGACCCCCATTGAGATCTAAAAGCCCGCACACACATTTCCTGAGCTCGCCCAGCGTCATGATCAAGCCCGTTCGCATCCGCCTTTGGCATCGTCCAGACCCCTTCCGGCGGCCGTATGGACGTCTTGCCGTACTTGTCTCGGATGCGCAGGGGTATGTGCTTGGTCCCTGTGAAGAAGGGGCCGCCGGGATGGTACTGCCCGGACGAATCCGGCCCCCAGTCGAGGTTGAGCCAGACGTCACCGGTTGATGTATCGACGTGAGTGAATACCATCGAGACGTCGTAGCGCCCCCGGAGGGCAGTGATCACATCCTCAACCCGGCCTCCGGGCTCGTTCACCGATCCCAGATAGACCTCAGTGTAGGCATGACCCACGCTTTTGTTGTAGGCGAGGATGATTCTTGTCGTACCGCTGATGGACTCCACCAGGGCAGCCATGAGGATAGGCGAAGTCGTCGCAGTCGCCGATGCCGGATACGTTTATCTTTTGGCAGATCTCCAGGGTTTGGCTGGCGTAGGCGTAGTCGTCGATGCCTCTTGGATCTTGGACATACCTCCATCCCTGCGCAGAATCATCACCCCTCTTCATGAACTCGAAGATGGCGCAGACCTGATCGACCGATAGCTCGCCTGGATAATCAGCGGCCAAAAGCAGGGCTGTTTCTCGAACTATCCCCTCACCAAGGTCGACCCTGCTGTCGAATATGTCCTTCAGCTCCCCGGCCGTGCTCTTGGTCACGCCGCGGGCCACGGTCTTGCCACCGACCTCGGTCCATTCCATCACCTCGTCTTCGGGAACTTCGCTGACCTTCGGCACGCCCTCCAGCCCCGGGGCCGAGGCCGCGAGTTGTTGTAGCTCCTCCGGACTCAAGCCTTCCAGCGGCGGGGTGTCTTCGCCGAAGACGAAGGGCAAGTCGGCCGCCTGGGTCAGGGGCGACAGCAGGAAGAGCAGGAGTAGAGGAATGCAAACTGATATAGCCGACAGGCCGGAATGGTGCGACATCTGAAAACTATTTCCTCCATGCTTGTATTTGTTTTTTTCTGTGATTCAGGTCTTAAATTCTAACTTGTGATGATTTGATACATACCTCATGTTTACGGTCACTTCAACAATATAGG
>CAYWZG010000161.1:0-4044 GCA_964462795.1 uncultured Methanotrichaceae archaeon | reverse complement strand
ATTTTCCGCAGTGTGGACATACGAACTTCTCGCGATGTTCTCGCTTGATCTGGACTTCTTCCACGAAGCCCGAGGCCAATATTCCTGCAGGCAAAGCAAACATGCCGATACCCAGAATTATGACCACGGCACCGATGAACTTTCCTATGGGCGTTATCGGACACACGTCGCCATACCCAACAGTGGTCAGTGTGACTACGCCCCACCACATGGACGCGGGAATGCTGGAGAATACCTCTGGCTGAACTTCGTGCTCGAAGTGGTAAACCAAGCTGGAAGAGAAGATCAATAGGACCAAAAGGGCGAAGAAGATCACCGTAAGCTCCTCTTTTTTCAGCTTCAGCACCGCAACGAGGGTACTCATCGAATCGGAATACCTGGCCATCTTAAAGAGCCTGAAAAGCCTAAAGAGCCTTATTGACCTCATGAACCGCAGGTCGGCTATGACCATGGGCAGATAAAAGGGCAGAATAGCCATCAGGTCGATGATCGCAAGTGGGGTGACCATGAAACGAATCCTGCCTCGAATCGGACCGCTGTATCTCTCGTCAGAGGTACAAGACCAGATCCGAAGGACGTATTCCGCCGAGAATACCATTACTGAGAGGAAGTCAAACCTGTAAAAGAAAATGCTATGTTCTTCATAAAGGCTGTTTACCGTCTCCAAGATGACCACGATCACGTTGAGGATGATCAGGGTCATGATGAATATGTCAGTGTACCTGCTGGTTCGATCGCCTGGAGCCGCCACCTCCAGGATCTCGTAGACCCTTCTTTTTATCCTCTGATCGCTTCGAACCATTCGATCTTAAGATTAAAGGTCACAAACATATACGGTTTTGCGTCCAGTTTCCTCACCCAACTTCAGTTTATCCTGCCTTTTTTTCCGATGTTCTGCAGGCGAATCGGCACTTGTGTATATTATACACATACGATTTCTTGGAGTCGTCAAGACGAACGCAGCAGAATTCCCGCGACTTTAGTCGTGGGAGGAATGCGTCCATCTGCGCATATTCCCTGCCATTTGAGTCGAACAGCATTTAAGGCTGAAAGTCAACGTTGACATAATGGCAGATTATAGTCGAGAACCAGTTAGATGAAACTAATCGGTTCTCGAAAGATTAGTGCTTAACGATACGAATAGGCCAAATCTCAAACTCTTACGAGTTAGGGATTTGGCTGAAAAGTATCGTTAAACACTATAGATATTAACCGTGAAATGCACGCTTAAGCCCTCCGATGAACCAGTGGACGCTATCGAAGAAACTTTGAAAACTTTTGCGGATGCTTGTACCTGGATCGATCAGAACGTCGATCCAAAGATTAAGGGTGGCATTAAGATGTAGTATCTGATCTACAAAGACGCAAGGGAGACGTTTGGATTATCTGCGAACTTAACTATCCATGCCATAAGAAGAGTAGCCGCCAACCGTAAGACCGCTAGTGAGAACAAGATCGAAGGGTTCCAGCCTACCAGTATCGACTACGATCAGAGGATCTTCCAGTACCGTGAAGCCGATGAACAGGTGAGCTTAACCCTATTGCATGGCAGGGAGCGAATACCCCTTGATATCGGAAACTATCAGAGGAACCTGTTGAAAGGCCAGAAACCCACATCAGCAACGTTGGTAAAGGAACGATCTGGTTACTACATGAACATCCAAGTCAAGTCCGAAGCTCCAGATCCCATCAAGACGGATAAGGTGATTGGAGTTGACTTAGGGATAACAGATCTTGCGGTAACATCGGAAGGCGAGACGTACTCAGGATCAGAAGTTAAGAGAGTGAGAACCCATTTTGTCCAACTGCGAGCCAGCCTCCAAAGGAACGCCTCGAAGGGCACACGAAGTTCCAGGCGGAGATGTAGAGAGCTTCTGAAACGGCTGCATAGGTCATCGGTTAAGGATTTTGAGCTACATAATCAATCAGTTATTCACACGATTTATGCACTACATAAATGGGGTTGGATTCGGAAACGGATCCCCTGTACCTTTTTTAATCCAGTCGATTTCATCGTATTTGCTACCGAGATCATTGCCACATTGCGATTTTTGTCTTAACCGATGACCAATGGAAACGGCTGTCGGGTAAGGAGCAAAAGTTCCAGAAATGGGTTAACCATAGAATCAGCAAAAGAATTGTCCAAAGCGCCGTTGAAACCAAGTCCGCGATAGCGTTAGAAGACCTATCTGGGATCCAGCAGACTTCTAACCGTCGAATAAAATCGCTTCATACGTGGGCGTTCTACCAGATGAGGGAGTTTGTGAGCTACAAGGCGCTTGCTGCTGGCGTTCCGGTGTTTCTAGTAGAACCTGCGTATACGAGCAAGACATGCCATCAGTGCCACCACATCGGAGACAGGAAAAGCAAGGAGTTCTCTTGTCCCATATGTGGTTGGAGCGGTGATGCAGACTTCAACGGTGCAAAGAACATTGCTGATCTTGGGGCTGTTGTAAACCAGCCTGGAGGTCCGGGATTGTTCTGCTCAATCGAGGCAGAAAAAGTTCCAGGGCTACAGAAAGCCCCTTTCTTTTAGAGGGGGGTAGTTTACCTTAATATATACGAATGTCTTTGTTTCCAAGTGATGCTTGCCGCCGCCATCCAACTCCAGATCCAACCTTGCCGCAAGGAGGAAAACCTTCGCCAGGCACTTAAAATGGCCAGATTTGCCCTGGCGAAGGGCGCTGAGATCCTGGTCTTTCCTGAACTCTTCCTCACCGGTTTTTGCTACGAAAGAGATGTCTCAGATAGCCCACCTTATCCCTCCCTCGATTCCTTTTGCGCCTTGGTTCAGGAACACGATTGCATGATCATCGGGTCTTTAGTCGATGGTCGCACGAACCTTGGCTTCTCTCTGGATTCGAATGGGATCTGTTTCCAGCCCAAGATCCACCCCTTCGGACCCGAAAAAGAACATTTCGACGGCGGAGCCAGCATCTTACCACTTTCCACCAAGCGTGGCAGGGTGGGCCTTGAAATCTGTTACGATCTGCGCTTTCCAGAAGTTGCCCGAAACCTTGCGCTGAAGGGCGCAGACTTTTTGGTGACCATCGCACAGTTCCCATTCTCTCGCAAAGATCACTGGCAGAGTCTCTGCATCGCAAGGGCCATTGAAAACCAGATTCCCCACATAGCCTGCAACGGCGCAGGGCCAGAATTCTGTGGAGAGTCCATGGTAGTGGATGCTTGGGGCCAGGTTTTGGCCAAAGCAGGCCTCAAAGAGACGATCGTATTCGGCGAGATAGACTATTGCACATCGCGATTCAGTCCGCGAACAGATCCCCGTTTTCAAAGACCGGAGGCTCGAAGTCTATTAAGCCCAACAAATTTCCCAGAACGACACGGTTTCGGTCTATCAGATAGGCTCATCTTTTCGCGGGACCGGCAAGATCAGTGCCCGAGTGAAGGACGGTCTCACAGGCGTTACGATGCTGAGCTATGGCGGAACTCACGTGGGCGACGTGAGCATTCGCGAGGAGATTGGTGTAGGCGACGTATTCTACCTGACCTGTCCCTGATTTGAGAGCATTTTGCGCCATCGTTTGGCGCATCTAAGGTTTTGCGATCGGGCAAAAGATCCTGAATTCAAAAAAGCTACCGGAAGCGCCGCAAAGACCCTCCGCACAAAAGTGCAATCACTATTTTCACCAGCTGCGGAGCATCGAGAAATTGTTTCGGACGCAAAGCTCCAGCCACTCAAACGAGAAGAGCATTGTCCAGACCCATGAGGAGAAGTGGCAGCAACATCTTCATATCGTGTGTTTTGATAGTTGATGAGGTGGGTGACTAAAATGAGACTTAATTATGCGTTGGCTCTAACGCTTTTGCTCTTTTTTTTGCCTATAATTGTATTAAGTTATCCTGAAGGTAGTTTCAATACAACTATCAACCAAACCGATCCCATAGCTTGGTACGATTTGGGCAACGAACTTCTCAATGACAGCAAGTACAACGAATCTATTGAGGCCTATAACATAGCAATCGAGCTGAATGAATCGTATGTGGCAGCATGGGGCGGCAAAGGCTTAGCTCTTACTAAATTAG
>CAYWZG010000160.1:0-4422 GCA_964462795.1 uncultured Methanotrichaceae archaeon | reverse complement strand
GTATAATAATTACGAATCATTCATATGACAAGGTTATTTCTTCGCGGGCCCTAAGTTGCAGTTGGTCATGAAAATGGTCCCTGAACCATGCGATCCAACAAGGGGCGTTTCCTCACCGAAATGAGGCGTGAAGCTGGACACATGAGCGATGCGGCCGCTTCGGCAGTAGCCCTTCTCGCCCTCCAGTCGGTTTACACCGCACTTTCTAGGACAGATTTCGCACCTTTCCAGCCTTGCAAGAGCCAGCTTTGCTCTTTCTTTCAAGGTTTCAGTGGAAATTTGGTTGTAGCTTGCCAAGGTGATCGCCTACTTTAGGGCGGGTGAATATCTATTTTTTGGGGTTCGATGTCTCTCGGATCATCGCGTCGACTATTGCCCTTGTTCACCGTTCTTTCGCTTGTCTCGTAGGATGTCGGGGCATGGTTGGCGTCGTCACCGCCTTGTTCTCCTTCGTCAGTGCCTTTGTCATCACCGTCTTCAAGGCGTCTGCCTCTTCGTCCATCTCTTCGCGGAGAACCTTCCAGCCTTTGGCTCGGTAGAAGCCCATGGCGCGGTCGTTATCGCTGAAACATTCCAGCGTTCCGAGGTCGTACCCGGATTTCTTTTTATCGAACGCCCCGCAACAATTTAACTTTATCGCAGATCTGCCAAGACGTTACCCAAAAAGTGATTTGGTAATACCCGCTGCCGCAACCGGTATACTGATCCCTTTGACATAAGCATTATTGGCAAGCCCACGAACCATTTCGTGAAGGGTGCTTTTCTCATCTGGAGGTATGTCCTCTGCCTCTTCTATTGCCTTTAGGAGTTACGCACTTGGTAGTTAAAACCAAGCACATGAGAGCCTGTCAAGAAGATTATGCTTTAGACAGTTTGGTGCTTCATGCTACTGTTTTTTGTTCAACTGCGTAAGTCCTAGCCTTTTCTAATGCTGATAGTAGAATAGTTGCGTTGACGTCAATGTTGTAGTTGGTAATGTCTCCTGTAATATCTCTGCCTGCGAAAGTCTCCACATTTCCACCGACATGAATTTGCTGAGTTGCCCTTGAGGTATTTTCTTGCTGTTTTTCCCATTTTGACAGAGGCATGACCGTTGCTTTTTTATGACCTATATCGGGGTCATTAAAAACCTTATAATCAGTTACAACAAATGGCTCCTTATAAGAACTAGAAATCTTTGGGTCGATGACGTAAATATAGTCATCCACTTCAATATCTTCTTCAGTGAGGAAACGAATTGTATTCCCTTGAACAATAGCCTTTACATTATCCTGAGTTTTTTCGTCATTTTTACCCAGATTGCGAACGATTCTTACTTCATATACATAGTCAGAGAATTCGTGTAAAATTCCTCTTCTCATTTTTCTAGTCACCGGTTTCATCTATTAATTCGAGGAATATTTAAACATATTAGTTCCCCAATAACTCTTTTATATTATCATTCAGCTCAGACCTAAAATACCGCCCTGTTATCCCATCCCTATGAAGTTCTTGTGGCGCGAATTTCATAGATCCCCAAAATCACGCCCGCTAGTCGTAAAGCGATACCTGTCGCTGCAATTCGCACAGTGGCAAAATTGGCAACAACAGCAGACGTATCTGTCGGATCAGGCTAGACGAAATTGTTAACAACATTTTTTAAAATGAATGCGCCACCGTAATCTGACTTCAGATCAAAGCTCGCCCTGTCGAAAGTGGGGTTAAGCACTATTCTGGCGAGAAACAATCAGCACTATCCAATTAATCTTTGACTATATTGATAATAAAATATCATGGGCAATTTGGAAAATAGGACGAACCAAAAATGATGAGGTGGGGTCTCGGCCTAAATATGCGAAGGGCTTCAGATCCAAAGATCTGAAGCATAATTTGTCTTTGTTTCACGCTGCTGAGGCGTACCTTCTGACCGTTCTGATCTCCTGTGCTCCCAGAATAATCATAAGAAGACCGAATACGGTCCAGATCCCAAACTCTCCTGCGCTTAGGTTTATGACACCTGCCATCAGCAAGGCCATTCCAATTGGAATAAACATGCTGCGCTCTTGGATGCCCATTGCTGACGCACCGAAGACTACCAGAACTATGCCCCAAACTGGATCCATAAATCCAGACGACATAATGCCGATAATTCCGATTGCCACAAGCATTAAACCCCAAACACGAAGGTCTCGTTTCATATCAGCGACGGTTTTATCTGGCACAGCGGACGGGAACCACCTTGGCCGCGTTGAATAAGTTTCAAGCCAATTTGTGTGAAATATGATTGCGCCAAATAGAACGTATAGGAGGCTTTTAGAGGCGCTAGTCCACAGAGATTTCTTTTTGGATTGTGATCTATTCGTTCTTAACATATCTTACCACCAGCCAGTTATGTAAGTTGATCATTCTTAATAGTTAAGATTTGCGCCTTCTTACTCGCAGGAGCAGAGAGAACAAGAGCGAGAAGCTCCTATCCTTTAGGGAGGTCTCGTTAACTCTTGGAGTTATAGTGCTTAACGATACCTTTCAGACAAATCTTGAACTTGTAAGAGTTTGAGATTTGGCCTATTCATATCGTTAATCACTATTCTGGCGAGAACCAAGTCGTCTCATCTAATCGGTTCTCGACTATACATGGGAGTTAGGGGCTGTAGAGAAATAACTTGCGCATATTTGTGTATGGACATTATACGAAATCGACATGAAACAGATTCAGTATAATAATTACGAATCACTCATATGACAAGGTTATTTCTTCACGAACCCTTAGCGACGATAAGTCGTAACAGGATGAAAGCAGAGCCCACCCCATTGTTTCTGGTTATAGATAATTATTTAAGAATTGGCGCATGATTAAAACATGATGTAGGTGGATACTCGAAAGAAAATATCTATTTGTATAATATCATATCCAAGAAACAGATTGAACAGACTGCAAAAGTGTTGAATTTGGCCATATTGACTGTCATAAGATGGAGGGCGCAATTCCTCCCCGACCTGAAAGTACGGGATATCCTTGCGCATTTAGGATGATCAATCCTTTCGAGAAACTTATGCAATTTGCAGAGAATATCAATAGATACATCTCTCGTCACCAGATGGCTACGGGTGCCTTGATAACGTTGATTGCAATCTCTATAGCTTATGCGATCTGCCCTGTGCCCCCTGCCCTTGAGGCGCTCTTTCCTGAAAACAACGCCACCGAAATTGGGCTCAACCCTTCCTTTCACTGGATTGGATCAGGTTCAGAAATTCCGTTGATATCCCGATTGAGCCCAAACTCTCAGATAGTCTACGACTTTTGGCTGGGTTCTGATGTGGATCGTATGAACCTGGTTGGAAGATCTACCGATGGAAAAGGTGGTAATTTATCCATAGAGTTGACCCATCCCCTCGCGCCCAAAACCACATATTACTGGCAAATAATAGCAACAAACCGTCTCTTTAAGACCACTTCAAGTCCAATCTGGAGGTTCGACACCATGAGACCCCCCACAATCAACAGGTTCGAATCCGATATCATTTCCATGAACTTGGGCGAACCTGTAACCTTGAGCTGGTCTGTCGCCAACGCTTCAGAAATAATGATCGATCCTGGCTCCATAAGCATCACTGCAGAAAGCAACGCAACTTTCGTTCCTCAGAATAGCACGATCTACAAACTCACTGCCAAAAACGAGGTCGGTGAAAGGTCCGCTGTGATCTTTGTAGCCCTTCTAAAACCAAGAATGATCGATCACATGGAAAATAGATGGCGCGCCTACAGAGATCGGATGGGCGCAACCCAAGTCGAAATCGATTCGACGAATGGATTGAACGGAAACGCCCTCAAAATATCTTACTACCTCGTCCGTGATGGATGGGTCGGAATCTCCAAGAACGTATCCGCAAACCAGGACAACATCTCTTCTGCCGAGGAGATCGGTTTTGTCTACAGAAGCGGCGGCGTTCAGAACGCGATCGAGGCAAGACTGACCGACAGAAACGGAACAGTCTTTGGCTACTCGTGGGGCACGGTCCCAATCTCCGACGACTGGACTCAATTGAGGGCAAAGCTCGAAGATTTCGAGTGCAATAGCCCAAGCTATGGTACCCCATGTGAAGAGAACCTGGACGGGGATCACATAACGAATCTCGCGTTCTTCATATCCGACCAGGAAGGACGAATGGACGGAAGCGCGGGCTGGATCGCCTTAGACGAAGTCCAGGCCTTCCACCAAAATTAGCCGTCTTGGTTATTTTGGACGTGAGATGAGAAAATGATTGCGCGAATGGCAATGGCACGCTTAACGGTATGTGCCAATCGTCAGCTCTTCGTTTCAGGACGAACGCAGCAGGATCCCCCCCCACTCGAGTGGGGGGAGGAATGCGTTCAAATTTATGTGAACTAACATAGAGTTCACCTCCATTTTTTGGAGTTATGCGTACCAAAGATTGTGAAGT
>CAYWZG010000159.1:0-4471 GCA_964462795.1 uncultured Methanotrichaceae archaeon | reverse complement strand
TCAGATTATATGGTGAATTGATATGATTTTCATCTAAATATGTGTGATATATTTTATCTCACAAAGTTCTCGCGCTACGCAAGACATGAAAGTAGTTTATAAGCTGGGCGCGACCGAGGGAAAACTTGGAAAGTAGAGTCAACAGAAGACTCGTCATCTCTGCCCTCAAATGTTGTGTAAACTTCGATTCGTGATCGAAAGCTGCATAAATAGTTTTGAATACAGCTCATCCTCCCCCTAACGGATGAAGTCTTCTCGCTTGCGCCCTCTCCGCACCCCAAAATATAGAGTAGGGTGTCTTACATGGCATGGTGAAGTATTTTGGACCAAAAAACTGAAATACAACCACAACACTGAATAGACAGGAGTTGTCTCTGTCGCCCTATAAACGTTCCGTGGGGCAAACAGATTCAGAATTTAGATAAAATATCGAACAGGGGGTAAAAGCGAAATGAAGGGAGTAGTAGTAGTAGTCGCTTTAATAGCTTCAATTTTTGTTTGTGGCTTTGCCTTGGCTAATCCACCCATCAAAGAGCCAGAGCAATATGAGCAGTTTTGTGAGCACCAGCTGGTCAGCGGAAACGGCACAATAGATACCTCAATCTCGATAGTCGACAAGAGTATCGCGCTTGAGTACTACAACATGATGAACGGTGATGGCGTGTTGGAGATGGATGCCACTCATGTCTACTCGCAGAACGCCGGACAGCTCGTCAGGCCGACACCAAACTGCAGTGTTAACGGCACTGGCACTTCAGATAAAACCCTGAACTTCTGGGAGAACACCAAACTCACCTACGAAGCCGTGAACTTGCCGTTGACTGGTGGGAAGTACCTCAACTCGAAGAGGTTCTACGGTGGTATAGGTGCAGATGTCCAGGAAATGTTCAGCGTCACCGAGATGGAGAAGGACCAGACCGCCTATTTCGGCTCAACTGCACCTTATGACACGTTCCCAATTGTCAGGAACGATTCCATCACTCACACAATTGGTCTCGACACCCTCAATAGCTTCACAGGATCTTGGGGAACCGATGCCAGCATGCACAAGATCTTCTACAAGGACATAAGGAGCCAGGAGATGTTCTCTGGTGAATTCGAGATCCAGAAGGAGATCAAGTTCCATGAGAACCCAGTGTACGAAGAAAAGCCGTGCCCATGTGAAGGAATAGACTGTTAAACTTTAACAGTCTGCTTTCTTTTTTTCTGTATTTTGCTCTAATTACAAGCCTGGTGTTAATCGCCGCAAGAGGCCGTGAAATCCAAGCGTTCAAGGAGTTTTTATCCACGGCCAAACCAAAAGTCTCAGATGAAAACGCCAGCCATATGCATGGGCGAACTCATGGGGGTTAAAGCATGAAAAGATCGCTGATCATATTGATCCTTCTTATATCTCAGGCCTGGGCCACAGTGGAAGACTCAAGACTTGGTCCTGACCTGACATCGACCCAAGGATATCCTGTCGTCGGAACCTCAGTTGGAAACGCTGGATGCTATGCATCTTACGTCAATCCCTTTGGAAACCTGATAGTTTCGGTCAAATTGACTGGCCCGAGATCTGAGTCAGACCGTCACTACGTCACACCAGGAAAGGCTCTAGAATACGCGGTAACGGTGGAGAACAAAGGATACACGGAGGTGGAAGCATATATCGTGATAGATCCAGATCTCTGCCGAGATGAATGGTTCGTCGACTGGACCGAGAAGACTGTGATCATCTCTCCAAACGGAATTGACACTCAAACGATCGTCGTCAATCCAGACATGGGCGCAGTTCCTGGTGATTACAGGTTCCAGGTATTTGCGTCAGCCAAAAACCGCACATCTGGATCCGCATCTGGATGGTTCAAAGTCCAAGATTACGACTACATCTCTGAAACATCAGTTAGTGGTACTGGCCAGTTCCAGATGGATAAAGACGTCAGAAGCGCAAGTTCTGGGATTAAGTCCCAAAAGGACGTCTACTTCAGCGGCAGCGTCGATTCTCTGGTGAAAAACGAGTATATGGTAGAAGGGGCAAAAGGCAGAACCCCCAACTTTCAGGAATGTGACTTGGTTGACAACTACGCAGCCCTCGATTCAGATGATATGCTCATGGGCACAGAGATCGTGAAAAGCTCTCTTGTCTTTGGAGGGATTGGTGCCAAGTTTGAAGAGAGCTACAACCTTACGGCGATGGAGTTCAAAGAACAAGAGATTGACATTCATCACACAGGATCCATGAAGAAGCGGGCCAATTTCCAAACTGTCGACAACTTTACAGGATACATGATGCTCGACGCCAAGCAATCGGTGCCTGGTAAGAGGAATATCAGGGAGTTTGAGGAATTCATGGGCTCCTTCGAGGTCCAAAGGAAGATAACGTTCAAAGAGATGCCAAGGCTGACTTGGCCCTGTGATATGCTAGGAAGCTGGCCTAGATAGATCAGATTTGCCGGAATCGTTAGCTGATAAACATTCCGGCAATAAATTATCTTTTTAGTAGTTTTGAAACCTCCTGAGTGTGAGGATTCCAATATCGAGATCGAAAGAGTCGATACAAACGAGATGAATGCCAGCTTTGGTCGTCATCATGAGGTTTTTATCTATGAAATAAAAGTAACTCAGATTTAACTGAATTTAAGTCACCCAAAAGTATGATTTATTTCACCAATAATGTTGATTAATATGAGTTTCAATCGAAAAGATCATATAAGATTGTGTATCACTTTTTCTATCTTGCGTATCATCAATGTGTAAATTGCAAGCCTAATTTAGAACGAGAGGAGACGATTATGAGATTGGAACGATTTGGAGTAGCAGTTCTACTACTAATGATGCTGTTGCCTGTGATGGCCCTAGGCGAAGGGGCTGACATGCACCAGCTGGGCGCAGATGCTGCAAACTACGCCATGACTAAACTGGGATTCGAGAACGGCGACTTAAACGTGCTGGCCCTTACCAATGCAGGATATCCCGTAATCGATGGCCAGACCACTGATATGTGCTTGGACGCTGTGATGGAAATATCCGGGTGCACTCCAGGAAAAGAGAACCTGATCAACATCTTAAGTCCCCCCTGGAAGCCTTTGTGGTTTGGCTTTTTCAACAAGAACACTGGTGACGCAGTCTACATGAAAGTGAACGCCGACGCCACTGGGTTCGATGTCCAGGAGAAAAGTAAGATCAATTCTGACTACGTCTTAGCCAACGTCGACACCTGGGAGCCAGGAGTTTTTGGTCACATGCTGCCCATCGCGAACATTTGGACCCACGAGAACACTCTTTACGTATTCATGAAGGCAGTCCAACTCCACGACCATCTCTGTCCTGGAGTCTCCAGCGGCTTTTTGGAGGCCAGGTATGTAGAGGATAAGCTTCCCATAGAAGATCCTGCCAACCAGAGCTACAAGGTGATCTCTTGCCCCAACTGGTGCAAAGAGGACTACTTCCAGGTGGCATGGGACGCAACGCCCGGAAAGAAGGGCATGTATGTCAAATACATCACCGCGGACGAGACAAAAGCCCTGACGGAGAAATACGGCACCAGAGTTGCTGGAATATTCATCCGATGGGACGCGTCTTCTAATTCAGGCGACGGCCTGGTGCTGGGATTCGACTTTGACAAGGCTGGGAATATGAGCAACACAGACATTTGGCCAAGCTGGGCTTATAGGCTAAAGGAAGACCAGGTACTGATGGATTCTGCCAATTCTCCTGAAGACTTCGTATCCACCATCAAAGAGTTCCATTTGGAGAGCATGGGGGAGCTGCAAACTCTCCAGGGTGCAGGCGTGAATCCGTTGAAGGTGCTGGGTGTGGAATCGGGCTAAAACTGTATTTGAGGATGGGTGTGATAACTCATCCGTCATTCTTTTTTCCTTCGGTTCTGATCTGGGTTGTGTATGTCACTCATTGATACAAAATTATATTGTAATGTATGTCCATTGGTCATCGGTTAAGGATTTTGAGCTACATAATCTAGCATTTTTTCACACGAATTATGCGTTACATAGGTGAGGTCTGATTTCAAAAAGGGCTTGCGGTACCCTTTTTGATCAGGCTAGTCTCATCGGACTTGCTACCGAGATCGCTGCCACATCGCGATTCTTGTCTTAACCGATGACCCATGAATGTATGTCACAAAATATTAGATCCTAAAATATTGTAATTGCTCAGATGCCCGTGACCCGCATCAGTCGCCGTAATTTGCGAGATTGTTTGTCGGCCACCAACTGAATGTGTTTTTTTAATTTGTGTCAGGTTAACTGATTTTCAATGATTCACGGCCACGACCCACAAGCTGATTGTATAGCGATACTAGAAAATATTATGGATAAAATATGTGTTATCCCTCTCAAAACTCGTATATAAGATTTATCTCAACATTGGTAAGCACGATGATGGCCGAAGACCTCCAATGCCTAAACGCGATCGCAGTCAACTACCCGCCACTAAAGTGACGGGCATGTAATGTGCCCTGGTTGACCAG
>CAYWZG010000158.1:0-4519 GCA_964462795.1 uncultured Methanotrichaceae archaeon | reverse complement strand
TCTGGACACGCCGAATCCGATGGGATTTATCCCTAAGCCTGCTTCGCCACCTCGAAGGGAATGTCAGTTTGCATAACATCGTATCTGGGAAACGGATTACACAGACTGCAAAAGTGTTGGATTTGACCATATTGACCATTATAAGATGGAGGGCGCAATTCTTCCCAGACCTGAAAGGGCGGGGTCTCCTTGCGCATTTAAGATGAATCCCGATCGCGTAGCTCAAGCTGCCCAGCTTGCTATGTTGATAGAGCTATCTTCCAGCCCAAAACCTGGGAACGTCGATCGATGTCACGATTTCGACGAGATCGAGTTTCGGCATTTCCTCATCAGTGCAGTCTCGTCTTATCCCGTCTTCAGAAAGGCCGCATCTGGCGGGGTTTCAGTCGGCGAACTTATCTTTGAGGCGGTCAAATCCTGGGGATGCTGGGGACTTGAGGAGAACACTCATTTCGGCTCAGTCACTTTGCTCGTACCTCTTGCCATGGCCGCGGGAAACAATGGACGGGGCAGAGACTTATCTGAAAAAGGCGTATCTTCAGTTCTTGAGAACTCTACCGTCCAAGACTCTATCGACTTTTACGCAGCCTTTGATCTTGCAGGGGCGAGGGTGGCCGAGGTGGAAGACTTGAGCTTGAAAGACGCTTCATCGGCAGAAACTCTGAGACGAGAGGGCTGGACACTTCTAGACCTCATGAAGCTTTCTCAAGGACACGACTTGGTCGCAAGAGAGTGGTCTATGGGATTTAAAAGAAGCTTCAAGCTGGCAGAAACCCTAAGCGAGAAGGTGTCAAGACATGGACTTAATGACGGCGTGGTCCTGACTTATTTAGAAGCTTTGGCCGAAATTCCAGACAGTCTGATCCAGTCCAAGTTCGGATTGGAAAAGGCTGAAGAGGTATCGAAGAGGGCTGCTGCCCTTCTTGAGTCTGACGTCGACGCAACCTTGGAAGGGGCCAAACTTCTGGATAATGATTTCGTGAGGGAAGACGTAAACCCCGGATCCACCGCAGATCTGATCGCATCCGGCCTCTTCATCGCCCTAATAAAAGGTACTATTCTTAAGAGTGGAGAAAGATGATCTACGATCTTGAAGAGATAGGCCAACTCGGAATATTCGACGGAATCAACGAAGTAATAGCCACCACCGAAAACGAGGACGGCGCACCCAACGCAGCGCCTCTTGGCGTGATAAAGAAAGGCAAGACATTCTCGATACGTCTCTTCGTTGGATCTCATACCTACGATAACATAATGTCTTCTGGCAAATTCGTCGCCAACGTAACACATGACCCCATGATCTTTGCGGAGACAGCGTTAAACGACTTATCCGAAGAGCATTTCGTACAGAAAGACGGAGAACTCACCCTAAAAAACGCCGAATCCTGGGCTCTTTTCAAGTGTGATCCGGTTCATTTGGACATATCCCTTCCCACTCTAGAGTTCGTCAAAGGCAAAGTTATCTGGAGAGATTTCAAGGCCGTGAACCGAGGATCCAACCTGGTGGTAGAGGCCGCGGTTGCAGCCACTCGTTATGTCGCCTTGAAGAGCGACCTTTATCTCGAAGAGATCTTCAAGATCAGAAGGATCGTGAACAGGTGTGGTGGTCCAAGAGAGATCGCGGCCATGGACCGGCTAGAAGAGCTCATGGAATTTTGAAAGTGGTCAAAAATGCTTGATAGGTTGCCTTCGGGCTGTGATGCCCTGGACCAACTCCTTGGTGGTGGGTTCGAGTCGGGGATCATAACCCAGGTTTACGGTGAAGCTGGATCTGGTAAGTCCAACATAGCGATCCAGCTTTCGATCCAGGCTGTGGTTCGCGGCTTTAGGGTGATCTTCATAGACGCCGAAGGTTTTTCTCCAGAACGGTTCAGGCAGATAGCAGGCGAAAGCGCCAAAGATATCGCAAGCAAGATCGTGATCTTCGAGCCTTTGAGCCTGGAAGAACAACATTCTGCGATAAGGGACGCCTCCAAAATAGTAAACCGAGATTTCGGCCTCGTTGTGGTCGATTCGGCAACGGCCCTTTATAGAACAAAACTGGGCGGCGAAGATAATAGGCCAGTTCATAGATCTCTGACGGTGCAGCTGGGCGAACTTCAGACCATCGCAAGAAAGCACCGTTTGCCAGTTCTGATAACAAACCAAGTCTACACCGAATTAGAACTTGGGGTCTTAAGGCCCCTTGGTGGGACTGCGATGCAGCACGCCTCAAAGACCATAATCTTTCTGGAAAAAGTAGGCGAAGGACGAAGGCGGGCAAAGCTCTTCAAGCACAGGTCTCAGCCAGAAGGGGCCGCCACCGAGTTCAGGATCACCGCGAAGGGGATCGAATAACGCCTCGATCTGGAACGAGGAGAATTGCAAAGCGCCAAAAATTTGATTGCACCCAATCAAAAACTCAGAACTTCCGAGAACAGGTTCTCGTCTTGCTGACACATCTGGTGGTCCAGAGTGGTCCGTCCAGGGGACGCTCACCAATCCCCAATCTTTCGATATATCGCCACCCAATTCTCATCCCATCTGAGACAATAAGGCAGTCAGGCATCTCAAATGGGAGGCACCAGCCTGATTCGCCCCGCTCGAAGACGTAATAGATCCAACAATGTTCTAGGTCGTTTGCAAATTCGTCTATGGAACATACCATCACTCCATCGTGATCTGTCGCGCTCTCATCTTCTGAAAAATCTACTTGAGCCACCTTTCTCAACACGTCCAAGACGGAGTTCTCCGGCAGAACCTTTAGGCTCTCGCGCCGGATTTCGTCGTGCCCGTAATTGATGTAGACGAAGACCTTGACTTTGCCACGATCGAATAGCATAGTCGAAAGATCACGGCAATGGTCAAGACCTTATCGGAAATCCGCCGACTGGTTACGCATCCAGTTGGACTGGGACAAATTCACGACGAATGCAGCAGGATGCCCGCGACTTTAGTCGTGGGAGGAATGCGTCCATGTGCATATGCCCCCTGCCTCTTTGAACCGAAAATCATTTAAGGCTGAAAGATCACTAGTGATATAATGGCAGAACAAGTGTTAACCGTTCTGTGCAAGCTTAAACCCTCTGAGAAGCATGTGGTGGCCATCGAGGAAACTTTGAAAACTTTTGCAGATGCTTGTACATGGATCAATCAGAACGTTGATCCCAAAATCAGGGGTAAAATTCGGATTCAACACTTGATGATCTTGGGGCTGTTGTAAACCAGCCTGGAGGTCCGGGGTTGTTCTGCTTAACCAAGGCAGAAAAAGTTCCAGGGCTACAGAAAGCCCCCCTCTTTAGAGGGGGGTAGTTTACCACGGGATAAGGGCGATCGGATAAACCCACCCAAAACCTTGAACAACGTCACAAAGAAAAAGAGATGGGGGCACTATCCCCTCTCGATCATGGTGCCGACGCCGCCGTCGGTGAACAGCTCGAGAAGTATTGCGTGAGCTTTTCTCCCATCGATTATGTGGGCGTTCTGAAGGCCACCTTCCACCGCCGTCACGCAAGCTTCGACCTTTGGGATCATCCCACCAGTTATGATCTCATCTTCCACCATTCTTTCAAAGTCTGATATCTTGAAGCTGGAAACAACACTTGAAGGATTCGTCGGATCGAGCTTGACGCCTTCTACGTCAGTTATCGAGATCAGCTTCTTTGCGCCAAGGGCGATCGCGATCTGTCCTGCAGCCGTATCTGCATTTATGTTGAGGTTGTTTCCTTCACCATCAACGGCGATAGGCGAGATGACCGGTATGTACCCTTTGCCTGCAGTGATCATCACGATCTCGGGGTTGACCCTCACGATCTCGCCAACCCACCCCAAGTCCACTGGCTTGCCCTCGATCTGAACTGGGGCCTTCTTCTTTGCGACCAGAAGCAGGCCGTCCTTTCCGGATAGACCAATGCCCTTTCCGCCGTGTTTGCCTATGAGGGTGACTAAGAGGGAGTTTATGTTTCCAAGTAAGACCATCCTTGCAATCTCCAAGGTATCTTCATCGGTGACGCGAAGACCACCCACGAAGACCGGCTTTTTCCCAAATAGCTCCATCTTCTGGGAGATCTCTGGCCCCCCACCGTGGACTACCACAGGATGAATTCCCACATATCTCAGCAAGACGAGATCCTGAACGAAGTTTTCCAGGATCTCTTTGTCGCTCATGATCGACCCGCCGATCTTCAACACCATGATCGAGTCGTAAAACTCCCTTAAGTAGGGGAGAGCCTCAATCAGCACCTGTTCTTTCTTGACCGTCATCAGATGATCCTTCCCGATGTTCGACTGCTTTTTAGCAGCGTCCTAACGGACCCCCTAAGCACTATCTCCACCTAAAGCCTTTTCGTCTCCACCCCCGCCTTGGCGAATTAATCCCTCAGGATTCCGCCAGAACGTCAACTACCCGCCACTAAAGTGACGGGCATGTAATATGCCCTGGTTGACCAGATCCCCGATCGAGGAGTTTTACAAGATCGGGAGCCAATACGAAAGAATTTATAGTCAAGAACCGATTAGATAGCACTAATCGGTTCTCACC
>CAYWZG010000157.1:0-4536 GCA_964462795.1 uncultured Methanotrichaceae archaeon | reverse complement strand
TCTGGTAAACCAGGGCACGTCAAATGCCCGTCACTTTAGTGATGGGTGATTTACATTTGTAAGCTTCGTCATCTCGTCTAATCGCTCAAACATGATTTTATGGACAGATTAAGTCTGTAGTACTATAATGTTATGAGAGCTATTAAGTCTGTGGGTCTGCTAAGTCGATGAGATTTACTTTTCGGTCAACTTCACTATGGCTGCAGCAAGATCGCCGTTACATTCTTCAAGGACAGACTTTGCCTCGTTTGGGCTAACACCAGTCTGAGCTGCCACCAGATCCACGTCCGCATCAGGTATGACGACAGCTCGCGCCCTTTCTTCGGGGGTGCCGACTACCTGATAAGATCTGCTGCCTTGGGCATCCATCACTGTGACTGATGCATCTTTGAAGACGATCTCTTTTTCGGCAGTCTTGATCACTACTTCTTCTACACCTTCGATCTCGTCGATGTTGATGCCCATCTGTTTCATCATCTGCTTCATCTTTTTGGGGTTCATGCCCCTTCCGCCCATGCCTGGTATCATGTGGCTAATTTGAGGGAGACATCGTACGTAAATCTATCTGTCTCTATTTCGTCCCTTAGTATCCTGTTTTCCAAAAATTTGGGTCGCTTGATAGGCGCGGCGACGAAAAAGGCTAATAGTCCTTGTGTTAATTTCTGGCACACCAATCAGATCCCAGAGGAGTGACTGACTTGAAAGATTACTTCACGCTTGACGATTTCACAACGGCGGGCAAGAGCATCCTCGTAAGGGTTGACATCAACGCGCCGATGGACCCTGACGGAAACATCCTTGACGACAAGAGGTTCCGGAGCCACTTGGAAACCTTGCGCAACCTGGAGGACGCAAAGGTAGTGCTCATGGCCCACCAGAGCAGAGCCGGAAAGAAAGATTTTACCACCATGGAGGCCCACGCAAAGAGGCTATCCCAACTTCTCCGTCGTGACGTCAAATACGTGGACGATATCTTTGGCTCACACGCCCGAGCCAGCATAAAGGCCATGATACCAGGCGACTTGATTCTCCTTGAAAATACGAGGTTCTACGCCGAAGAGAACATCAACAGGCCGCCAGAAGATCACGCCAAAAGCCACATGGTCCAGCGGCTCTACCCCTTCTTTGACCTCTTCGTCAACGACGCCTTCGCCGTATCTCACAGATCCCATCTTTCAGTCGTGGGCTTTACTGAGGTTCTGCCCAGCGCCGCTGGGAGACTGATGGAAATGGAGATTGAATCCCTGAGCAAAGGCGTCAAAGGAAATGATCATCCCTCGATATTCGTCTTGGGCGGAACGAAGGCGGATGACTCGATCAAGGTCATACAGAACGTCTTTAAACGAGGCGGCGTCGACGAGATCCTTGTGACCGGCGTTGTAGCAACGGTATTCCAGATGGCTGCCGGAATGAATGTTGGCCAAAAGAACCAAGACTTCGTGAAAGGACTCGATTACATGGATCAGGTAGCAGTGGCAAAGGAACTCCTGGACAAGTATCCCGGAAAGATCGTGATGCCAAAAGACGTGGCTCTGGACAAGAATGGTGAGCGGCTGGATGTCGGCATGGACAAGATCCCAGACGACCTCCAGATCGCCGACATCGGCCTTGAGTCTATAGTCAATTTCTGCAGGAGAATAAAGGACGCAAAAATAGTCGTTCTGAACGGAACTGCCGGGATCTTCGAGCAAGAGAAGTTTGCACTGGGCTCGACCGAGATTTTGAAAGCCGCCACAGAATCAGACTTTTCGATCGCAGGCGGTGGCCACACCAGCGCGGCCATCGAACAGCTGGGCTTGGAATCCAAGTTCTCTCACGTCAGCACCGGTGGAGGCGCTTCCATAACGTACCTTTCAGGAGATCCGCTGCCCGGAATCGAGGCACTCAAAAAGGCGGCCAAGAGATACAGAGGGGCAAAATAAGGGAGAACAGCTATAGTCAAGAACCGATTAGATGAAACTAGTCAGTTCTCGCCAGAATAGTGTTTTACGATACGAATAGGCCAAAATGTCGAACTCACATGAGTTCGACATTTGTCCGAAAGGTACCATTAAACACTATACAAAGCCGCTAGCTGTAACTTTCTTCCCGTTCTCTTTTCGCTCGTTCCTCATCCACTTATTCGTTTCTCTTCTCCCACCCCTATCCAATTGCCGCGCCCCTGATCAATCTTTCTATTTCCCACCATTATCCTCTCGTCGCCTTCCACTCGGTCACGCCTTCCACACTCAATCTTTTGATTTATCGAGAACTTCCATCGCCTTTTCTCTACACTCTTTCAGCAGAATTTCAGGGTCTCCTTCCGCCTCTAAGGCTGAAGCGCCCTTATGGCCGCCACCATCACCATCGTGAAGCTTTCCCACATCGTTCATGATCTTTGCAAGGTCGACGCCCGCAAGGATCGCCTTCCGCCTGGCCCTCCCAGAGATCCTGGTGACTTTTCCATGTATTCCTGCAACAAAGGCAACGTCTGCTCCGATGCCCACCAACGTCATGGCTGCAGATCCCTCAAAAGCGCTTACCTGAGTGGTCACTGTGATCCAGTCGCCCGTCCAATAGATCTCGGCCCGTCTAGCGGCCTTGAGGGTTGCAATCCTCCTGGAGCGGTCTGCAGGAATTCTCGAAAGGATCCTCAGAGCTTGGGCATATTCGACGTCACACCGCTCCAGAATTTCAGCTACAGTCGCAAAAGATCCGGAATTCGCATGTTTGAACCGGCCGGTGTCGGTGATAATCCCCACTATAAGACCGAGAGCCGCTTCGGGACTTGCCTTAATTCCGTTATCCGTCAAAACTTTCCAGACGATTTCGGCTGTAGAATCCACTGGCTTTTGAATGTGGAAGGCGGCCTTCTCGAGGAGGGCATCGTCCTGGTGATGGTCGATCACAGCGTACTTGCCAAGATCGAGATCCCCTATCTGAAGTCCAACTGCGGTGTCCACGACTACGACGAGATCGTACTTTTCCGGCGAGGGATCAATTATGGGCTTGGCTCCAATGGCTCCGATCAGGCTTGATGCGGCCCGGTTCACTCCCTCAACTGCAGCAAGATCGCCCCCGAAACCTTCCTGGAGCGCAAAGGCGCTTCCGATGGCGTCTGGATCCGCGTTTCTGTGACAGAGGTAAAGGACTTTCTCGTATTTCTTAATCAATGCTCCAAACTCACCCTCGCCAATCTCCATCTCGTATCCTGCCTCCTAATCATGGGCGTTTTCAAAATTCGTTCGAGTCTGAAATTTTGTATAGAACCTCTCACAGGCGTTCATCGAGATTGTATCGTTAAGCACAACACACCCCACCGACGCGATCAGCCAGGCGCTCCATCGACCTTTCGATACCCAAGAGACTTTAGCTTCGCGATCAGATCCTGGCAGAGCACTTCACCCTCAGGGACTTTCACCAGGGCCCGCGCTCCAAAGTCCACGATCCTCCAACCCTTCGGAAGGTGCTTCTCGGCCATTTCGACCCGATCGAGCCTCTCTGGGTCGAGACGACCTTCAATTCGGGTGGCAAGACAAGACCTTGGGGGATGATCCGAGTTAGATAGACCCAAACCCCGTGCTATCTCCCTCACTTCAGACTTGGTGATGCCAAGCTCTCGAAGCGGCGTCCTGATCTCAAACTCGAAAAGCGCCTTCACCCCTGGCCGATCTTCTTCTTTATCAGAAGCGTTGGTCCCGTCCACGATCACCGCGATGCCCCGACGCTTCGCCTCTTCAGTGAGCCTTTCTGCCATAGCCCTTTTGCAAAGGTAACACCGACGCGGTCGGTTCTCTCGTATATCTTCAACATCAAGGGCCTGAAAATTGAGTACCCTATGCTCGATTCCAATCTCCTTTGCGATCGTGACGGCATTCTTCAAGTCTTCCTCAGACTGAAGCTCTGACTTCACAGTGACCGCAACTGCTCGACCTTTTAAGACGTGGAAGGCGACGGCCGCAAGAACTGAACTATCTACTCCTCCTGAAAAGGCCACCAAGACCGAATCCAAACCCCTAAACCAATCGCAAAGCTCGTCTAAGGACATCACTTCACCACCAAGACAGCCAGAGAACTTTAGCATAACGCTCTTTTGAGTCGTCTCATATCACGCGAAAGCCTTTTCCCGTTGGCCGGATCTATCTAAAATCCGCATATCCGCTTAGAATTGAGGTGAAGAGGGATTTCATGCAGATTTTGATTACCGGGGCAGGCGAGGTCGGGTCACACCTGGCTAAGGCATTGTCCGACGTCAACGACGTCACCATAATAGACCGGGATAAGAGCTCCTGCGCTCGGCTTGAAGGCATGGACGTAAAAGTAATCCAGGGAAACGCCGCCAACGCTCAGCTCCTGATAGGGGCGGGAATCAAGAATGTGGACATCGTTGTCGCGGTTACCGGCAACGATGAGGTGAACATCATCACCTGCATCATAGCCAACCACCTGGGCGCAAAGAAGACCATCGCCAGAGTGAGCAATTCTGACTATATAGACAAACCCATGAAACATCGCAGACAGGTAGGAATCGGTCTCATGATCTGCCCCGAGCTCGTG
>CAYWZG010000156.1:0-4639 GCA_964462795.1 uncultured Methanotrichaceae archaeon | reverse complement strand
TTTACGTCGCGGACATACCAGCAAATACACGGGTTTGGCTTTCTCCACCAAAGGTCGGAATACCTGAGCAAAAGGGGACTCGCGGTCGTGTTCCGACAAAGGTACGAGTACTCGAAGGAGAGCCGCGCCCAATTGAAGTGAGAAAACTCAAGGATCAACTGGAGGAATCTCAGTGACATCATCATATAACAATGTCACTCCTTGCAATGTTGGCTATATTGATGATACGAATAGATTTGGGCAGAAAGGCAGAATTATTAACTGTTCAAGATGTGAAGGAAATTCTTGAGGTAATATTGCCTCAAAAGGAGATAACTGCACAAGAAGTGTTGAATCTAATAAAAAAGAAACATAAAAGAAGGTATTCGGCAAGGATATCACATCATAAATGTCAGAAATCGTCAATTAAATTTGTGGATTGTCGATATAGACCTTCGAATGCTGGAATGGAGCTAATGTGACAAAGTCAAGCTAAGTTTGACATTTATCCGATGCGCAAAGACGATGCCAACCCAAGAAATCACGGACTTTTTAGCAAATGACTTCTTTGGGATGCCCCATTAAGTATCAAGTCTAAGGTTCGTGACTATAATCAGGCAGGCTGAAGATTTGTTCCTGGAGCTAAGAAGCCCGATACCCTCTTGGGCTCAGAAGGTCCGGGAACGGTTCGAAAAGACGAATAGGGGATGAATTTTGACGGGCCAAATGACCATCGCGGCGCTGCCCCTCACTAAGCCGCATCTGCAGCATAATAGTAGTACTCGCCCGACTCCTTTTGACCACGATCCAGCCTTGAACCTGGCTTGTTCACGCGAGGACGCTGGGTGTCTTCATCCCGCCTGAAAGTTATGCCGATCTCTGAGAGGAAATGGTTCATTCCGACCCTCATCTCCGAAGGTGGATGAACTACGCCGCGCCGCCCGGGCTCGCCCTCGAAGACCATCAACCTTTCCGATAAGAGGTCTATCAGGTAAATGTCGTGATCCACGACCAAGACCGACGTTTCAGAGCTTTCAGCAAACCTTCTCATCACTTTGGCCGCCATCATCCTCTGCTCTACATCCAGATGAGCAGAAGGCTCATCTAACAAGTACAGATCTGCCTTTCTGCTTAGGCAGGCGACTATGGCCACCCTCTGAAGCTCGCCTCCGCTCAGCTCCGAGATGCAGTGGTCCATCAGTTTTTCCAATCCCATGGGCCTGATGAACTCAGATTGACAGTAACTAGAATCGATATCTGAATTGATCTCTTTTAGAAAGAGCCTGACAGGAACGTCTACGTCTGCCTTAAGATATTGAGGCTTGTAAGACACTTTGAGATTGAGATCGAGCTGGCCAGAAGTAGGCGCTTCAACCCCTGCCAGAATCTTGATATAAGTACTCTTTCCTATGCCGTTTGGTCCCAGTATCCCGACGACCTCGCCTTTCCGGATGAGTCCGGCTTTAGCTGTAAGCTCAAACTGCGAATACTTCTTGGTGAAGGTATCATACCCCACCATCACAGGCACGTCCTTTTCGACCCTGGGTGCATGGACCTCAAACACTATCGCGTCAGACCTCGTCCTGATATTTTCGTCCGGCAGATAACCCCGAATGTACTGGTTTATCCCCACCCTGACCCCTTTTGGCCGGGTGATTACGCCATAAGCCCCGGGCGTTCCGTATACCAGATGGACCGAATCTGCAAGCAGATCCAAAAGCGCAAGATCATGCTCTACCACCATCACGGCTTTCTTGGCAGCTAAACTTCTTACCACCTTTGCGGCATTGATCCTTTGGTAAATGTCGAGGTAAGGGCTGATCTCGTCGAAGAAGTATACATCGGCATCCCTGGAAGCACAAGCTGCGACTGCCACTCGCTGAAGCTCGCCTCCACTGAGACTGGTTATGTCCCTTTCCATCAGAGTTGTGAGGTTTAAAGTTTCCTTTAAGTCAGAGAGTGCGCCCCGCTCGTCTGTCTTTTCCAATAAACCACTGACATTGCCAGAATAGCTCTTGGGTATTCGGTTGACATACTGGGGTTTATAAGATGTCTTTACACCTTGCTCTGACACTTTCTTTAGATAATCTCCCAACGCCGAGCCCGAGAACCGTTTGATCACCTGGGCCTGGTCTGCATCAATCCCGAGGTTTGGACTGAACAGGCCAGATAAGATCCCAATGGCAGTGCTCTTTCCAATGCCATTTGGCCCCAGCAACCCAGTGACCTTGCCACTCATCGGCACAGGAAGGCCGTAGAGCGCAAAACCGTTCGTTCCGTAACGATGAGTTGGGTTCTCCAATTCGTCCGGGAGGTTGATTATGTGGATGGCCCCAAATGGACATTTTCTCACGCAGATCCCGCAGCCAACGCAGAGGCTCTCGATGACAACTGGCTTTCCTCCCTCAAAAGTAATGGTTTCATCGCCAGTTCTCACAGAAGGGCAGAAGTATTCGCACTCGTGGGCACATTTTCGGGGTTGGCACCGATCCTTGTTGATTATAGCGATCCTCATAGGTACCACCTTAGTTGAGAAGAAGGGTCCAAGATAAAAGCCACAAATCTACGGCGATGAACTCCACGTATAACCAGTCTTTTCCCTCAAATTCCTCGACATCGATATTCAGGAATGGGTAAGTATACCTCTGAATGTAGTAAGTGGCACCGGCCACTACCATCATGATGAAGTACCAAGGATAAAGCATCCCAGTCTCTTCCCCGCTTATGCCGACCCCGAGGGCGTAAAAGCTTATGAACCCGAAAATCACGCCGAGGATTGCAGGGTAGACAGTCTTAATTATGCCGGTGGTGTAATCCTTCTTTCGGTCCACAACTTTCTTCTTCTTGGGTGCTACAGCCTTGTCATCTGCCACATTTGGTTTCTTTGATGCTTGAGGAGTTTTCTTCTTCGACTTGGTCTTTTTCTTCTTGGCCATGGGATCACCTTGCACTGGGATGCATCATATCATAATAGGGTTTTGGTTATTGGAGGTGGCCTCAACACCAGGCTCCACACCGGGTACTACATCAGACCCCCACATCAAACACTACATCAGCGTGGACTACCCCCCTCCACCCTACTCAAAATCCAAACCTGAGGCAAAGTCCAAGTAGTATTACGGCCAAAGGCATTAGGATGTGGCGTTCATTGTCGCAGATTCATCTGTATTCATATGTGGAAAAAACCTGGCCGGAGAAGTGATCACAGTTCCGGGAGTGGAACGCGAGCTAAAAGACATAAGGTCGCGGATGCGGTTCCAGATGGCAGAAGTATGGGTGGAGCCACCCTCAAAAGAGATGGTCAAAAGAGCACGCAAAGCAGCCCAAAAAACGGGGGATGCTTTGGTTCTGTCTGAAGTGGATATTGATCTGCTGGCCAAGGCACTCGAACTTGGGGCGAAGCTTGCCACCGACGATTACGCGCTCCAGAACGTCGCACTCCACTTGGGGGTGGAAGTAGAACCCATTGCTCAGCCCAAGATCAAGAGGATCTTGACCCGGAACCAGAAGTGTCGCGGCTGTGGACGAACTTTCCAGGGCGACGAATGTCCAATTTGCGGAACTCCCGCCAGAAAAAAAGGGGGTAAATCATGAAGAACATAGAAAGTTTAATCGAAAAGGCTGCCATGCTGAAGTCAGAAGGCCTGGTGGAAGGACAGATCGCAGAAGAGCTGAACATATCCAGAGAGACGGTAACCTGGCTTCTCACTCACGCCGAAAAGAAGGGCGCAGAAGGCCCCAAGGATGTGTCTGTTGACTGGAGCACGATCGGAAAGAGTCCGTCCAGACTTCGGCAAGTATCTTTGGCTCTGACAGACATGATCTACGAGAGCCTCGACACTAACGATAACGATGTGGACGTGGTAGTTGGAATCGCACTGAGCGGCATATCTCTTGCCAGCATGGTGGCAGAGGAGCTAGGAGCAGATCTTGCAGTTTACAATCCAGGCAAACAGAGATGGACTCAAGATAGCGGGACTGAACTTCGCGGCAACTTCAGCTCCAACTTCGCCGACGTGAACGATATGGAATGCGTCATCGTGGACGACGTGATCACTTCGGGCCGGACTCTCGAAGAAACTGTGGAGATGCTAAACGCTCACGGTGCCAAGACCAACGCCATAGGAGTTCTGCTGGACAAGAAGGGCGTCGACGAGATTGTGGGAGTTCCTGTCTGTTCGATGCTCAAAGTAATCAGGGTTAACTAAAAAAAGCCAAACAGCTTTATCGAATATCTGAATATTTTTTCACGGGCGGCGCGATTGATCTCAACCACCGCCCTTTTGCATATCAACCGTACGCGACCGAAATTCAGCTCGAACCTGGGTGCCATAAATGTAGGGCACATGCCCAAGTCCAAAAAAATCAGGTATTCGATGAGTCCTACTCTCAAGTTAGACCAACGCGATATCAAGCATGTTCTGAGAAACAATTCCATGGGCGTCGAGGTCAGGTTCTAGCCCTCGGGTCCCGCCAAGTGGCCAAAAAGAAATAGTGACGTTCCCGTCCGACAAAGACCAAAGTGGCGCCGTCGAACAGGACCGTTAAAGACAATCCCAGGGGCTCAGTTCAGCCCGTTGAGATGTCACAACGGAAATTCTATTCGTAACTACTCAGCCCTTGACCACAAAACTTATTATGGTTAACGATATATTAATTC
>CAYWZG010000155.1:4087-4675 GCA_964462795.1 uncultured Methanotrichaceae archaeon | reverse complement strand
TCGATCGGGGATCTGGTCAACCAGGGCACATTACATGCCCGTCACTTTAGTGGCGGGTAGTTGACTCGCTTTCTCGCGCCGGCTCTCAATGGAATTGTGTGAATAAATATCAGAAGAATTGTCTTCTAAGACTAGCCGGTATTGCCTCTGGCTTCTATTGCCACGACGTTCCAGAACGCCATCATAATACATTCTAGAAAGATATGTTGAGACTGTGCTAAACTTAATATCGTCCCGGACAGTCTCATACTTATCTCTGAGATCGTTTGAGGAGAACCAAGTGTTTGAAAATTCGTACCGTATAAAGGTCTCCAGTTTATCTCTAAGTGTCCTGCTTGCATCGTATTTCGAAGCCGATGAATCGCATTCTGTTTCGATCTCCTTTGCGAAGATCCCTATAGCATCCAAAAATTCGACTATGCGATCTCGAGTAATCACCCCTTCGAACTCGTGTATCGACTTCATGCCACCATCCTCAATCTCGATCCGGATCTTCATGATGCTGCCCTCCCTCAAAATACCTATGACGCCACGCTTCTATAATGGTATAGGATGGCCAAAGGGCAATGATGAATAAGTTTTAGAGAC
>CAYWZG010000155.1:0-3987 GCA_964462795.1 uncultured Methanotrichaceae archaeon | reverse complement strand
AAACCAGGATGGCGCTCCCTTGTTCACACCGTCCCAGATCATCAACTTCCCTTCATTGCTACTCAGTCTAACTGTGATAGAGACAAACCAGGATGGCGCTCCCTTGTTCACACCGTCCCAGATCATCAACTTCCCTTCAAAACACTCCCTTGTAGTTTTGTGGTCACACGAAATTCGAATTCGTTTCTGACACCATAGAGTATGTAATAAACGTATATAAAGTTTTCTAGCTGTTTGAAACTGTGGTAGATTGATATAACGCCGTATTATGGCTTTGATTTTGGATTAAATCCCTTAAAGGCTGCAGTTATCGTTCACAAAAGGGCAGAATATTGTGAAATAGCCCATTTGCTACACTATCAAGTGTTTTCGGATCAAAATAAAAACAGAGTAGACCTCGATACACGCCTCATATCGCGAATATTTAGATTTCGCGGGGATTTCTGTAAAAAGCGTCTTGGACTTTGGACTTCCTACCTCCTGCGCATTGGTGACAGATGCCTTTATGCGGATCAAAACAGTTCGCGCAGACCAGTCTGCCACAGAGTGAACAGGTGTAAAGCTTGCGAGCCCTGCCACATATGTTGCAGATCCCTATCAGTTCCATGTGGCCAGCTCCAAAGATTTCTTGGGTTCAAGAGGCTTGGTACGGTTCGAAGTACTCCTCTACGAGCCAGTCGCCGATCTCCTTTAGATACTTGCGTTTTTGCTCGTCCTCTAAAACAGCTTGATAGATCTCAGATAGGTCTTCATACATATATGCTACCAAGTCTGCAAGAGCACATTTAAACCTGTCGACTATCCTGGTAAGCCTCCTTTTGAGGAAAAGGTTGATCACCTCTGAAGAGCAAAGGCCGATTCTTTTGAAGGCTTTTGACTGACTTTGCCCTTCCAGCCCTGATACTTTCGGGGCTTGCAAAGCAGACCTTCGAGACGAGCGAGCTTGCTGCGAGATGAGATAAATAGGGTGACGAAAATTCAGGAGATCATCGATGAAGAATGACGAGACGGAAGTGGCGAAGAGACGCAGCCTCGACCAGAGGATTGCGCCGCCAAGAGTCCTATTCACCACCGTCTACAGGAACGAAAGCGAGCCTTACGACTACATCGGTGCGAACTCCAAGTCGAAGTGGTTTCGGTTCCGATGGCCTCGAAATCAGTCTTTCGGCCTTCGTTTCCTCAAGCAGAACATCCCCGAGCTTGAGATCATGGAGTTTCCAACCTTTGACGAGTACCAAAAGAGGCTTGAAGAAGGCTGGGACGTCGTCGGCCTCTCTTTCTACCTGAGCGAAACCGAGGAAGCCCTGGAGATGGCAGATTTCGCCCGGGTGAGTGGTAAAGTCGGCGAGGTCTGGGCTGGAAACTACGGCGCCTTGACCCCCACGATCAAGGATCGGTTCGACAAGGTCTTCGTAGGCTACGCCGAAAACCAGGTCGCGCCTCACTTCCACAGAACGATCGAAAAAATCGTCCACCCGCCCCTAGTCGAGTACCTGGACACACCCTTCGGGCTGAAGCTTAACATCTACGGCGCCCTATTCACCATCAGAGGCTGCAGCGTGGGCTGCAAGTTCTGCCAAGCTCCATGCTTTTGCAACAAGCCAAGCCCCCTGCCACTAGAGAGCATCGAGAAAGTCCTCTCCTACTACAAGGACCACAAAATCAACGTGGTGGTGATCGAGGACGAGAGCTTTGGCTCCAACCGAAGGCACGCCGCCAAGGTCGTCGACCTTCTTGACGAGTACGAGATGGTCTGGGGTTGCATGGCAAGAGCCGACTACCTCCGGGACAAGATCGACGAATGGGCGGAGATGAGGCAGATGCCCCGAAAGCGAGATGGCGGAGGGCAAAATCCCGTCAGCGGCTTTGCGGGTGCGGCCATTGGGATCGAGAACTTTCACCAGGAGGTCCTCGACGACGTGATAAAGAGGGAGCGGACCGAAGAGATCCTGGAAACTGTCGAGAAACTCCAGAAGCACGGCCTAGGCACCGTTGGCTACTACATGATCGGCTTTGCAAGCGATTCAAAAGAATCAATAAAAGAAGACATCGGAAGGCTCGCTTCCCTCAAGCTCGACCTCACCCAGATCTGCGTTCTGACCCCGCTTCCAAAGACGCCACTTTGGGAGGAGGTCGAGGAGCGGTACGGAATATTCGACCGCGACTACCACCACTACGACGGAAAGCACCTCGTCTGGAACCATCCAAAGATCTCTCCTGAGGAGATGGTGCAGATCCTCGACTGGTCGATGAGACAGGTCAATCCCAGGACCTCGCCCTTGAGATCGTCGGGGAGGATCTGGACAAACGTCTACCGCTGCGCAGGCCTTGCTGGCATAAGAGAGCTATTATCTTACATTCTCAGGGCAAACAGGTTCGACTACAGCCAGGATCCAATAATGCTTGATGTGAAGTTGGAGTGATGCTCGCAGAAAATTAAAAATATCCAAAAGTTAAGTATCCCACAACGTCTCATATTATCTTTATCGCACTGGTGCCGACATCTACTTGTGAGCGCGTCTTTCTGCAAGCTGTGTGGATGCTTTTTGGGGCCGGAGTGGGGCTTTTCCGTAGCGGCTCTGCAAATACTCGCGTGGCGCTCATCAGGTCCGCCATGGCCACTGCGTCCGAGGACGTCGATCTGCCGTTTTCGAGGATGGTGATCTGCTCTACCTCCTTCGCGGTCCTGAAGACGTCAGGCTATTCTTTTCGGGAGATTTGAAACTACTCGCCCGAGTTTACGAGGACGATGCCGCGTTCGGAGAGGATTATGCGGGTCATGGTTCGCAGCATCTATTAACTTACTCTACTTTCCAAGTTTTGGTTTTTGTATACATTAGTTGGATCTTGAGTTAAATTAATGGTAACTACTCAGGTACCCCTAACCGGTCAGGTGGTACTGGTTCTAGTTGTTCAGGGTAATCTGACCATAGACCCATACCAAAACAAAAAACGATATCTTCCGATCACAAATTAAAAAAATAGACTTAGTCGACGGCAGAAGAAACGTCTTGCGAATTACGGTTGCCGGTTTCGATCATGGTACCTGAGTAGTTACAATTAATGATACATACTTCAAAATAAGTGTGATTAACGTAGTCTCGTATCGTTCTTGTATTATGCGAGACTCATGGGTAGTTTATAAACTGGGCACATCCAAGGGAAAACTTGGAAAGTAGAGTTCATAAAACTGATATCAGGAGAAATAGTTAATGTGGGGTATAAGAACTATGCATTACTTAGGGACGAATGCCTTAACTAAGGCAATTATACATTAGTACTATTTAGGTGGCTGGCTACATGGAATTAAAGGGTAGATATAATAGAATGTACGTGTTTAGCCCCCCGAAATGAATTGCCAGATGTTGGTTTTAGTCGGTGAACGCACGTCGATCAACAACTTGTGCCAGATTGGAAACCAATATCAGTAGCCGAAGTTGCTTGGAATCAGCTCTTTGGAACAGGTCACATGAGCCATCACGAAATGGGTTTACTGATGCCGATTGAATGGAGCTAAACACATACAATAGAATAAATCGTAGATTAAAACTGGGATGTGCTATTACAAAGGAGATCCTTCTCAGACACAAGCTATCGTATCTAAAAAAGATGGCGAAGAATGTACCCTCTTATTCAAAGTATTTCGTATTGCCATCATTATTAGTTTTGGTTAATTTATTTATTTTGAAGTATTATATATTCAGCTTAACAACTACCACAGAAAGAGCACCTATATTTGCTGTATTAGTTGCTTTTGATTCGGTAATCATTACTGCCATTGGTATCTTGTACCAAGTTGAAGCCAATAATAAGCGTGAAATCAAGTTTAAAGGTAACTGCTCAGCTATAATGACTCTTTGACGGAGCAGACATTGGGTATGAAAGGGTTCCCCATAAAAGCATCTTGAATAGCATCAAGAACACGACATCCGTTCTTCCGTGCAGTGGATATGTATCCGCGAATAGCACAGAATCGCTCTGCACCTT
>CAYWZG010000154.1:0-4688 GCA_964462795.1 uncultured Methanotrichaceae archaeon | reverse complement strand
ATTAATATATCGTTAACCATAATAAATTTTGTGGTCAAGGGCTGAGTAGTTACCAAAATTGAAGCTTAGGCTTAAGGAACTATATTCGTAACTACTCAGGTACCCAAAATCGGCCGGAGGATATTGGTTTTAGATGTTCAGGGTAATCTGGCCACAGACTCGTATCAGAACAAAAAACGATATCAAATGACCACGAATTAAAAAAATCAGTTTAGTTGGCGGCCAAACAAGCATCTTGTAAATTGCGGCTACTGGTGCTGATCATGGTACCTGAGTAGTTACCTATATTCCTTCTTATTAAATGTTTTCAGACGCTTTTCCTGATGGGGGAATCTCCTGTATAGTCCCTATTCGACCAAGGTCGTCACCCATCTACCAAACGAGATACGGCGCTAACTGGCTCACCCGACCTGAAGTGACGTTCCCATCGGCTGAAAATCCGCCGCCTCCCCACGCCTCAGCTTCCCTCTAACGTCCTCGAACCTTCGGACCGTCTCCTCTGAATAGAGCCGCTCTCCACAACGTTGGCAGACTTCGGCTCGCACCTTCACGACCGCCGTATGATCCCCGCCTCGGAACACCTTTTCCACATATTTCTCCACCAGATCGCCGCCACAGAGCGGGCACGCCCCCAAACTCTTCGCATCTTCGCCCATTTTACCAAAAGCCCCTGTAACCTGTCGAAAGGTAGAACTATATAGCCCCTACTCTTATCCTCGCGAAGGTGATTCCCGTTGCAGTTGCTGTTAATTCACTCTGATTACATCGAATTCGAGGCCAAGAAGCCGACTCCAGTCGCCGAAGAGGTCGAAGAGTCGGATAAGTCCGGCCGGCTAGACGAAGCCATATGCGCCTTCATCGCGGTGGAAAAGTGGGACGAAGCCGAGATTCCAGGCACCATAAAGGAAGGCGCAGACCAGATCGCAGCCGTCGCAGACCAGGTCAAGGCCGACCGGATAATGCTATACCCTTATGCTCACCTCAGCTCTCAACTATCCACTCCAGCCGTCGCCGTCGAGATCCTGCACGGAATGGAAGACGAGCTGAAAAGTCGAGATAAGTTCGAGGTTGCAAGAGCGCCCTTTGGCTGGTACAAAGCGTTCAAGCTCAGCTGCAAAGGCCATCCACTCTCGGAACTCTCAAGATCAATCCGACTGGATGGCGGCGAAGGTGTGGGGAAAGGAAAAACTGGCGCGACTGCTGTTGAAGTTGCAGCCAAGAAAGAAGTTGTCTCAAAGGCCCTCGATGCCGAAGAAAAAGCCGTCTCCCACTGGCGAGTGATGGCGCCAGGCGGCAAAATGAGTGATCCAAAAGACTTCGACTTCAAAGGACACGAAAACCTCCAGAAATTCGTGAACTACGAGATCACAAAGAGCAGAGCCGTGGAAGCCGTCCCACCTCACGTGGAACTGATGCGAAGGCTCGAACTTGTAGACTACGAGCCAGGATCTGATTCAGGGAACATGAGGTACTACCCCAAAGGAAGACTGATCAAGTCGCTCCTGGAAACCTACGTCCTTGACAGGTCAGCAGAACTCGGGGCAATGGAAGTGGAAACCCCGATCATGTACGACATGAACCACCCCACCCTCAAAAAGTACCTGGACAGGTTCCCGGCAAGACAATATTCGATCGAAGCCGGGAAGAGAAGCTTCTTCTTGAGATTTGCAGCCTGTTTTGGCCAGTTCCTGATGAGCCACGACATGACCATCTCTTACCGCTCTTTGCCCCTCAAGATGATCGAGATGACCCGCTACTCTTTCAGGCGGGAACAACGAGGCGAACTCGTCGGTCTTCGAAGATTGAGGGCATTTACCATGCCTGACATGCATACTCTCTGCAGCGACATGAATAGCGCAACCCAGGAGTTCAAAAACCAGTACCAAGCCTCGATCTCGGTCTTGGAAGAGGCAGGCTTAGATCTCGACGACTACGAGGTTGCAATCAGGTTTACCAAGGACTTTTACGACGAGAATAAGGAATTCATCGAAGGGCTAGTCGACATCGTCGAAAAGCCAGTCTTGATAGAGATGTGGGACGAGCGGTTCTTCTACTTCGTCCTCAAGTTCGAGTTCAACTTCGTAGACGCCCTCGACAAGGCAAGCGCCCTTTCGACGGTGCAAATAGACGTCGAGAACGCTGAACGATACGATATCAACTACACAGAAACAGACGGCTCGATCCAAAAGCCAATCATCCTTCACTGTTCACCCAGCGGTGCCATCGAGAGGCTGATGTATGCCCTGCTAGAAAAAGCTCACCGAGAATCTGAAAGTGGTAAAGTCCCCATGTTTGCAACTTGGCTTTCGCCCACCCAAGTGAGAATGATACCTGTGGCAGAACGCCACATAACAAAAGCCGAAGAAGTGGCCAAAACCTTGGGCTTTAGAGTCGACGTCGACGACAGAGACGAGACCGTGGGCAGGAAGATAAGAGACGCCGGAAGAGAATGGATCCCCTACGTCGTCGTGATAGGCGATGAAGAACTAGAGTCAGGCGACTTGGCAGTGACTGTGAGGGCCGAATCCAAGCCCAAGAAACCCCATAAGGTCAAGATGACCGCAGAGGAACTGCGCGAAAGGCTGGCCCAGGAGACACAAGGAACGCCCTGGAAGGGCCTGCCGTTACCGGTGAATCTGTCTGAACGGCCCAGGTTCATTTAGGCGAGAGTTTCACCTCTCGCGCCTCATATTTCGGACGCGAAAAAAAGCTATAGTCGAGAACAAGTTGGACGACAGATTTTTCAGGCATATTGCCCGAAACTCAAGTCCAAAACTTCTTTTTTCTCCGAGTGGCTTTCGGTTATCTTGATCCAGGCCTGCTCGAAATCGCGATGATAAACCACGTCCCTTTCAGTCCTTATGGCAAACATCCCTGCCTCTGTGGCGATCGCCTTTAAGTCGGCCCCGCTGGCTCCTTCAGTGGCGTCTGCGATCTTCTTTAAGCTCACGTCTTCGCACAGGTTCATGTGTCTAGTATGAATCGCGAGGATCGCCTTTCGGGCATCTTTGTTGGGCAAGGGAACGTAGATCAAACGATCGAACCGACCTGGCCTCAAGAGGGCCTGATCGAGCATATCTACCCGGTTGGTGGCGGCAATCAGCTTTACTTCCCCACGAGGATCAAAGCCGTCCATCTCGGCCAGAAGCTGCATTAAAGTTCGCTGTACTTCGCGATCTCCGCTGGTGGCAGCGTCGATTCTGCGAGAACCTATGGCGTCAAGCTCGTCAATGAATATTATGGCAGGAGCCCTTTTTTGAGCAAGCTCAAAGAGATCTCTAACCAGCCGTGCCCCTTCGCCGATGTACTTTTGGACAAGTTCGCTTCCCACAACCCGAAGGAATGAGGCTTCGGTGCTGTGCGCAACCGCCTTGGCAAGGAGGGTCTTTCCGGTACCGGGTGGGCCATAAAGGAGAACTCCCTTGGGCGGCTCAATCCCCACTTTCTCGAAGAGATCCGGCCTTTTCAGGGGCAACTCCACAGTTTCCCTAATCTCAGATGTCTGGGGCTCAAGCCCGCCGATTTGGTCGAAGCCCACACAAGGAGCTTTTTCGATCTCCATACCAAATACGGCAGGATCCTGAGACGAAGGAAGTGCGAACATGACTGCAAAAGACTGCTGGTTTAGAGCCACGCGAGCACCTGGCTTGATCTTGTCTTCGATCAGCTGGGATATGTTTACCACAAACCTGGGCCCTGTGCTGCTCTTGACAACGACCCTTTCGTCGTCCAGAACGTCGAGTACCGTACCCACTATCAAGGGCCCCATTCTCAACCGCTCAAGCTCGCTTCGAAGCTTTCTTACCTCGCGTTCGAACTTGAGCCTCTGGTTTTCTATTACGCGCTTTTCGCCCTCTGCTTTATCCTTTTGTTCTCGCAGCGCAAGGTTTCGTTCTTCGAGCTGACGCATGCGGTCCAGTAGATAACGCGAAAAATCAGTCCCTACTCGCGAATCGCTCATGCCATCTCCAAAGCATATTTAACGTTGACTGCTATAAAAGTTTTCCGAGATGAGCGTACATGCGATGTGAGATATGCGGTACAGAGATTTCCGGCGGGCCAAAAAAGGTGCTTATCGACGGATCTGAACTGCAGGTCTGCGAAAAATGCGCCAAATTTGGAGAGGTCGTAGACAAGTTCACCCCCGTCCCAAGAAAGATCGTGCCTAACGAGCGAGCCTTCAGGACGCCAGCTCCAAAATCCCGATTTCGTCGCCGCGACGAGTTCAGGGAGATGCCCGAGCTAGTTCCAGACTATGGGAAAGTGGTGCGAGAGGCAAGAGAGAAGATGAAACTCACCCCAGAAAAGCTGGGCAAGAAGATCAAAGAAAAAGTTTCCCTCATCAAGAAGATCGAACGTCATGATATCGTGCCTGAGGATGCGGTGAGGAGAAAGCTGGAAAAAGAGCTGAACATCAAGCTGATAGATCAGTTAGGCGATGAAGAATGGAGCTCGAGAGGAGGAGGAAAGGGTCTGACCCTGGGAGACATAGCCTCCATAAAGAAGAGGTGATAAAAGAGGCAGCTTTGACCTTGATCCGTGGCGGGGTCGTGATATATCCCACAGAGACCGTTTACGGCATAGGTGCCGACGTTTTCTCTAGAGAGGCTGTAAGAAGAGTCTTTGAGATCAAAAGTAGGCCCACGGCCATGCCGCTCTCGGTGGCAGTATCCAGCTTTTCCATGGCA
>CAYWZG010000153.1:0-4723 GCA_964462795.1 uncultured Methanotrichaceae archaeon | reverse complement strand
GACGATCCTTAGTGAAAATTTAAAAAGTCAATTGTTGGGTGCATGACTATAGTTACCCTGGAATGCCGCCTCAGTTTCAGGCTCTAAGGGCACCGGTTAAACAGTCCCGATGGGTAGGGGCAGTGCTTGTGCCATTCAAAACCGTTCCATATCAGATCGAGAGGAAGTCGGATCCCAAGATTGGCTCCGCAATCTTGGGCACGCATAACTCCATTCGTGGAGGTAAACTCTATATTAATTTACACAAATTCGAACGCATTCCTCCCCCCACTAAAGTAGGGGGGATCCTGCTGCGTTCGTCCTGAAGGGGGCGCGCCGCCTTCAGAGGTTTTTATCTATCGATATTTTTCAGTTTTTCAGATGCCAAACGATCGGGGCAAATGTGCCTCATCTTGCCACGAGTCTTGTCACGAAAAGGGGTCAATGGCTTGATCTTGATACGCTCATGTAATTTACTTGCCGTCGCGGCGTTCATTTTGGCGATAGGCGCCTCAGCTACAGATGCAGTCTCGCCTTTCGAGATTGGGGGACTCTCAACGGATGGCGTTCTTCAGCTCGACAACGGATTTTGGAAGATCGATTGGGGGAACAAAACATCAAACGATTCGATCACTTCAGATCCCAAAACTACGTTTGACACACCCAACCAGAACGAGACCACGAGCGCGAACTCTGCCACTTCTAAAAGCGCAGCCCATCTCGGTTGGGGTTCTTTTGATCCTGCTGAAGGGGACAATGGTCGCCATGTGGAGTACGGCAGAAGGGTTACCGACCTCGTGGGTGTCTTTTCTATCGAGATTAGCATAAAGCTGGGGTCCGATCTATCCTGCAGCCCAGATGATGTCGACTGGATGCCCTGTCTGTAGAAATTCAATTAATTTGGGATCTGTCCTACCTCTGGGTCTGAGCGGAACAGTCAGTTTGCTTTTGGGGGGCAATGCGCCCGATCCCTTCGGGATTGGGTTTTCTGGGGATTGTCGCTGCCGCTTAATTTCGTGATGGAAAAAAGGGATCTGGAGGCCCTTTCGGGCCTCGATCAATTAGAGCCTATCAGTTGAGCCATCAGTTGAGCCATCAGTTGAGCCATCAATCGGCTGAGACAACCGATTCGGTGAAGGTTCGATTCGTTATTGAAGGTTCAGCTGTCGGAAGCTGGCGATTCGTTGTGTTCCATCTCGTCTATGAGAGGTGCGTTATCCCACGACATCTTGTCTCTTCGACCACGAATCGGGTAGGGTTCGTCTCCGATGCCGTCCTCGTTGAGATCTTCACCTTCATAATCGCTGTAGCAACCCATTTCCCACTCGTTGTTTTCGTTGTCCCAGGCGTTGATCTTGCCAAAAGAGCTCAGTTTGCCGTTGTCAATCAGGTGATTTCCATATAGGAAATTGTCCGAGCCTTTGTAAAGGTACATCCCGCCAAGGCCGCAGTTCTTGACGACGTTATCGGTGATGTTGTTCGTCTTGCACGAGTCGAGTATTTGGATTCCGTATTCCTGGTTATTCCAGATCGAGTTTCCTGATATCACGTTATCTATAGAGTCAGAAAGGCGAATCCCATCGGCTCCGTTGTCGTGAATCTCGTTATCCAAAACTGTGCTACCCCGAGCGAAATTTATCTGGACGCCGTCGTCAGAGTTGTTGTAGACCTCGTTTGAGGCGAGAAGCTCACCTTCGACGTTTTTCATGTAGACGCCGTAAGTGCTGCCATAAATCCAGTTTTCCTGGATCTCGTTATCTCCAGAGTACATGATGAGGAGGCCGTTTTGGGATCCGTACAATTCGTTTGCGGTGAACGTGTTGGCATAACTTTCTATAATCTTGATGCCAGACCTCTCGTTTCCTCCGGCAAGATTGCTTGATATCTCATTCTCGTTACTTTTGTCGCGCAAGGATATGCCGCTATCCCAGTTACCTTCGGCTCTGTTATTGGATATAACGTTTCGGCTCGACTTGGACAGCTCAATCCCGCTCAGGCCCGAGTCCAACAAGGTGTTGTTTGCAATGACGTTCTCTTCGGATGGGCCGTAAATGGAGATTCCATACTCTAAAGAACTTTCGACCCAGTTGTTTTGGACAGAGTTGGCATCGCAGTTTCCAGCCAAGAATATGCCAGACTTCATGTTTTCACGAAGGGTGTTTTCAACGACTATGTTTTCGTTTGATCCTTCTAGGTATATCCCTTCCTCTTCGTTGAGGTAGATCTCGTTATCCAAGATTGTGTTGTTGCTCGATTCGACGAGGTTTAAGCCAATGCCCCTGTTCTCGTAAACGTCGTTTTTCAGGATCTCGTTTGCATCAGACCTAATGACACATATGCCGCCTCTCCCGTTGTTGTATATGGCGTTGTCCGAGATTCTGATGTTCTCAGAGTCGATTATCCCGATCCCCTTGAACTCGTTATCGTAGATCACGTTCCCCAATATCTCGTGATCGCTGGTGTTGAAGAACCTGATCCCGCCTATTGAGTTGTTGTATATTGTGTTGTTCAATATTTTGCAGCCGGTGCAATCAACCATGATGTTGATTGCGCCATACATGCACTTTGCATTCGATCCGGTGATCCTGAAACCTTCAACGATTACGTTGCTTGCGGTTATGTTGATCACAGGCTCTCGATATTTGCGCTGAGAATCGACTATGGGCCCTCCTTTGCCCCTCAGGGTGATCGATTTATCCACCATCACCATCTCATGATAAGTTCCGTTCAAAACGACTATCACGTCCCCATCTTCTGAGGCGTTTATTGCATCTTGAATAATCTTGAAATCGCCACTTTCGCCATCGTCTACGGTGATAACGGCCAAAGAAGATGTGGCAAAAGCGATCGCTCCTGCAAAGATCGTCACTAACAAAGTCAAAATCAAGCATCTGAAATTCATATCATCCTCTCATATATTTTTAGACACATTTTACATGTAACTCGGTGATTGCTATCTATCATGTCCACAAAAGCGGACATAAGATGAAGCATTCAACAGCATTCAACAGGTAGGTTATATTTCGAATTTGACTTAAAGATTTCGCAGGATCTGATGGGATCTAGCAAAATTAGGTGAATCATTTTTGAAGGCGCGTTTTTCTCGTGAAAATGGCCTACACATGCCATCGGAACATATCGATTTTCATATTTCGGGCATGAGCCTTCGGACCATGTGTGTTTCTCGTGACATTAGAGGCAGTCCCACAATTGACTTTGACGCTGGAAATCATCGTTTTTTTCGGATTTATAGTGCTTAACGATACCTTTGAGCCAAATCTCTAACTCGCAAGAGTTTGAGATTTGGCCTATTCGTATCGTTAAGCACTATTCTGGCGAGAACCGATTAGTGTTATCTAATCGGTTCTTGACTATAAAGCCCTATTTGGCCTTCTTCATCACTCGGTTTTGGATTGCTGGACCGTCTCATTAGCTGCCAAAATTAGCCGCTGAAGATCCCCTCTTAGTCGGAAAAGAGGGCGTTATCGCCTGAACATTGTCCCCGTTGTCTCTTGAACTTTGTCCCAAGTCAGGAAAATCCTTAACTACAAACTCCACCATAAATAAGAACAGAGAGGGTGTTACGAGACATGATCGATTCCAAATCCATCCGGCTCAAGGTTGTAGAGGCAGACCAAAGGGACGTAGGCAAAGGGATCATCCGAATAAGCGAAAGGCAGATGGATGAACTAGGCGTAAAAGAGTACGAGATGGTGATGGTCAAAGGCGAGAAAGTCACCAGCGCTCTTGCCGTCAAAGCCTATTCTACAGATGAACAGATGGACATCGTCCGGATGGACGGCCTGATCAGATCCAACACGGAATCGACCATAGGTCAGTTCGTGGAGGTCTTCAAGGCAGAGTGGAAAGAGGCAACGCACGTGACCTTTGCCCCTATGGGCAAGGGGATGCAGATCTCGGTACCAAGCGATGCCTTGTTGAAAGTGTTCGAGGATCGGCCAGTCTGCAAAGGGGACGTGATATCCACCACTACCTTAAGGAAGCCTCCTGGCGAGTCTTTCGCAGGCAAAGACTCCATGTTCGATGAGATCTTCAAAAGGCCTTCTGGCCCAAAGGCCACCTTTGGTCTTGGCGAGGTCAAGATGCGGGTCGTCTCGACCGAGCCCGATGGCGTCGTTAAGATAACGAAGAACACGAGGCTCGACTTACTTTCTGCGCCAATGGACGAGCGGGGCCCAGGCGACGTGGTTTATGAAGATCTTGGCGGGATGAAGCAAGCGATTCACCGGATTCGGGAGATGATCGAGCTTCCGCTCAAGCATCCTGAATTGTTTGACCGGTTGGGGATTGAGCCTCCCCGAGGCGTCCTTCTCCATGGGCCACCAGGTACTGGAAAGACGATGCTCGCAAAGGCCGTCGCTAATGAAAGCAAGGCCTATTTCACTTCCGTAAACGGCCCCGAGATTGTCTCCAAGTATTACGGCGAGAGCGAAAAAGCGATCAGGAGCATATTCGAAGAATCTGAGAAGAATGCCCCTGCCATCATATTCTTGGACGAACTCGACTCGATAGCCCCCAAAAGAGAAGAGGTCTCTGGAGAGATGGAACGGAGGGTAGTGGCTCAGCTCCTTTCTTTGATGGACGGGTTAAAAGAGCGGACTAACGTGATCGTGATCGGGGCCACAAACAGGCCTGACGCCATCGATCCTGCGCTTCGAAGGCCAGGCAGGTTCGATCGAGAGATCGAGCTTGGAGTTCCTGATTTCGAGGGCCGGCACGAGAT
>CAYWZG010000152.1:0-4829 GCA_964462795.1 uncultured Methanotrichaceae archaeon | reverse complement strand
GAACGCATTCCTCCCCCCACTAAAGTGGGGGGGATCCTGCTGCGTTCGTCCTGAAATGAACGAGAAGGTCACTTCAGAAGACGAACTGCAAGAAAACGAAGCTTCAAACGATTTTGCAGATCCAATCGGAGTTTTGGTAAGTCTTGCAAGAAGCGGCGAGATCGATCCCTGGGACATCGACCTAAGCCAGGTCACCGAGAAATTTTTGGAGCACATCGAGTCCTTGGAAAGCCAAGACCTCAGGGTCCCTGCAAGAACCCTTTTTTACGCGAGCATCCTCCTCAGGATGAAGTCCGATTCCATGGAAGAAGAGGAAGAAATCCTGGAAGATGAACCTTTCGAAGACGATTTTGCTCCGATCACAAAGCCAAAGCCAAGCGCGCTTCCAAAGCCCCCAATAAGGAGAAAGACGAGGCGACCTGTCACCTTGAACGAGTTGATATCAGAGCTCAAGAAGGCTGAAAAGGTCGTTACGAGGAGAGACAGTCACAAAAAGGAACGACGGCCAGAAGAATCGGTGGAAAAGTCCGTCGACAAGACTCACGAAGAGGGGATCGAGGACAGGATCAGGATACTGAGGACTGCAATATCCGAAAAACTTGAGGGACAAAGTCGCATCGCCTTCAGCGACGTGGGAAAAGACGTGCTCGATTACGTTTCGTTGCTCTTCATGGCGGGCCGAAGAGAGGTTTGGCTCGAGCAGGAGGATTTCTTTGGCGAGCTTTATCTAAGGAGGCATCCTGGTAGAGGAAAGGAGGATCTGATTGTCGAGAGTTGAGGCAAAAGACGTTGACGAGTGGGCAAAGTCCGTAGTGGAAGCTGCCCTCTTCGCCGCGGGAAGGGCGCTATCCTTAAAAGAAATTTCTGAATTAACAGGCTTATCCGCCAAGGTTGCAAAATTGGTGGCAGAAGATCTGGCAAAGGATTACAATGCTCGCGAAAGTGGCCTTGAGATCAGGGAGTTTGAGGACCGGTACGTGATGCAGGTTCGGGCCGAGGTTGCAGAAAAGGTGAGCAAGATCGCGCCCAAAGAGCTTGAGGCGCCACTCCTTAGAACCCTCGCCATCATAGCCTACAACCAGCCCATAAACCAGAGCGATCTTGCCAGAATCAGAGGGAGCAAAAGTTACGCTCACGTCAAGGAGCTTGAGGAGATGGGGCTGATCCGCGCCGAGGCCGAAGGCAGGACGAAAAGGCTCACCACCACCAAGAGCTTTGCAGATTACTTCGGCCTGGATTTCGACGATCCCGAGTTCGTAAAGAAGGTGATGAAGGGAAACAGAAGGCTTGGCGTCACCCCAATGTACGAATCTTTGGCCAGAAAGATGGGCCTAGAGTTCGTGGTGGCAAATCCCTACAAACCCTACAAAAACGACATAGAGACGCTCAAGAAGGTCGACGTTCTGGTGATCTCGCCAGGTTACGAAGATCGAGCCAGAGAACACTATTCTGGAGAGATGATCGAGGCCGGCGTTAGGACCTTCACCCAGCTCAAGGAGAGCGTCGCGCAGATCGAGGAAGAGGTAGGTTTCATCGATCGGGAACGGGTGGCAACTCTGATAGAAGAGATCGACTCACTTCTTGCAGGATATAGAGAACAAGCCAAGGCCGCACTTTCCATAAACCCGCTCACACCGATGATCGAAGAGATTGCTCAGGATCTCGGGATTCCAACAGACGAATCTGGAAAGACAGCTGCGCCAGACTACGCAAAGATGGAAGCCCAAATACAAGTGCCAACTCACCAACCTTACGACATGGACCTCGTAGAACGGATTAAAGAGCGCTACGAAGCGCTCCTCAAAGGAAGTGGCGTGTCAAACATTATCCTGTCAGATTGAGCAATAGGAGGTTATCCAATATGGCAGAAAAAATGGATCAAATAAGGTGCCAAGGTTGTGGACGTGAGATCGCGAAGGAGGAATCCATCGAAGAGGGCGGCGAAGCGTTCTGTGAGGAGTGTTATTTTGATTCTCACCAACAGATCAAAGCCTGTGACCCCTGGGCTGTCCGCTCAAAGAAGGGATTTCGGGAACGTGCCGGACTTGAAGGAACTGAAGGGTTGACAGACATTCAAAAGTCGATCTACGAATTCATTCTAGTCAAGGGCGGCGCCACCCGTGAAGAGATCGGATCCGAGATGGGGATATCAACAAGAGAGCTCGAAAACCAGTTTGCCATACTGAGACACTGCGAACTGCTCAAAGGTCAAAAGCGAGAGGACGGTGTGTACTTGGTACCCTTCGAACAGGAGTCTTAACCCAGGTTCACACAGAAAAGCACTAATCTTGCGAGAACAAATTAGTCTCACCTAATTTGTTCTCGACTATAATTTGTTCTTTCAGAAATTGCTCGTTGCCATCTTTCGATTTTAGGTTGTATCGGGTTATCGGGCCACCGGTCGGTCTGCAAACCTATATATATCTCTATTTGCCAGTCTTTCGTCAGAATGGGCGAGACCAGCATATATGTGGTGAAGACTACCGCAAATCAAGAACGGTCGGTGGCGAATCTAATCTCACAGGTGGCGCGGAAAGAGAAGCGCGACATAAGGGCACTTTTAGTGCCTGATGTCCTCAAAGGTTACGTTCTCGTAGAGTCTCCAGCCCCTGAGATTGTGGAACAAGCAATACAAGGCGTCCCCCATGCAAGGTCGATCATAAAAGGTGCCTCGAGCTTTGACGAGGTCGAGCACTTTCTGACGCCAAAACCGGCCGTTGTGGGAATCAACGAAGGAGCCATAGTGGAGCTGATCTCAGGACCCTTCAAGGGTGAGATGGCAAGGGTCAAACGGGTCGACATTGCCAAAGAAGAGATAACTGTAGAGCTCTTTGAGGCTATGGTCCCCATCCCCATAACCGTGAGGGGAGACCTCGTGCGCATACTCAGCAAAGATGAAATTCAAAGGTGATTGCTCTTGGCAAATTTTGTGGAAGCGTTAGTACCCGGAGGTAAAGCCAGTGCAGGACCCCCACTGGGCCCCGCACTTGGACCGTTGGGCATTAACGTTGCAGAAGTGGTGAAGAAGATCAACGAGATGACCGCCGACCTAAACGGCATGCAGGTCCCGGTCAAGGTGACAGTGAAGAGCAGGACCGAATACGATGTCGAAGTTGGAACCCCGCCTACCTCCGCCTTGATCCTAAAGGAAGCAGGCTTGGAGAAGGGGTCGAGCGATGACACACAGGTCATGGGCGACCTGGCCATGGACCAAGTGGTCAAGGTTGCAGGATTGAAGAAGAAGAACCTGCTTGCCACCTCGTTGAAGAGCGCCGCTCGAGAAGTAATAGGAACTTGTGGATCCATGGGCGTTACAGTAGAGGGCATGTCTTACAGGGATGCTCAGGCCGCCATTTTGGACGGCAAGTTTGATGAACTTCTGGCGGAGACGAAAGATTAAAATAGAGAACCGCCGACCGAGTCGGAGTCTCTTTTTGAGATACCGTAGTAGACGTAAGTAGACGTAAAGGATAGTCGTGGACTACGGGGGATTAGGATGAATAACACAATAGAGGAAGCTGTCAAACAGGCGATCTCCACGGCCCCAGAAAGGAAATTCAAGGAGAGCGTCGATCTGGCAATAAACCTACACAACATCGACATGAGCAATCCGGCGAACAGGGTCGATGAAGAGATGATCCTGCCGCATGGTCGAGGCAGACTGATCAAGATCGCGGTCTTCGCCGACGGCGAGACGGCTCTCCTGGCAGAACGAGCCGGTGCAGATCTCGTAATACCAGGTGAGGGCGTCAGCGACTTGGGCGAAGAAAAAAAAGAGGCCAGGAAGATGGCCGATGAATTCAGCTTTTTCATAGCCGAAACCAGCCTCATGCCGTCGATCGGTAAGAACTTGGGACCTATTTTGGGCAAACGGGGAAAGATGCCAATGCCCCTTCCGCCAAACGCGGATATAGCCGCTATCATCAACAGGATGCGAAACTTGATGAAAATCAGGTCTCGTGATCGACTTACCTTCCACCTCACAGTGGGAACCAGGGACATGGACGTCCAGGAAATCACAGAGAATGTGGCAGCAGTCATAACCAAGCTCGAGCAGACCCTCAAAGATGGCAAAATGAACGTGAAATCGATATATGTCAAGACCACAATGGGGCCTGCGATGAAGGTGATGTAATATGTCCGCTAAGGTACACCACACAGAACATGTGCCGGAATGGAAGATAAGAGAGGTAGAGGAGATCGCCAAACGGATTGACGAGTCTCCTGTTGTGGGCCTGGTAGGCGTGACCGACATTCCCGCAAGCCAACTCCAGAGCCTGCGAGAGGAACTGAGGGAAAATGTCACGGTCAGAGTGGTCCGAAACAACATCGCCCTTAGAGCCTTAGAGAAGTGCTCTGAAGACGTTGGACCTCTCGCAGATTATATAGAGTCTCAAACGGCGTTCATATTCACCGACGTGAACCCCTTCAAACTCTGCAAGATGCTGGACGAGAAGAAACAAGCTATGCCCATAAAGGCTGGCGGAATTGCACCAGATGAGATAGTCATCGAACAGGGCGATACGCCCTTTTCTCCTGGTCCCATGGTAGGAACGCTCCAGAGCGCAGGAATTCCTGCCGCGATAAAGAGTGGAAAAGTGGTCATAAACCAGACGACCACGGTGGCCAAGGAAGGTGATAAGGTATCTGCTCAGCTTGCTCAGGTCCTGGCGGCCATGGAGATATTCCCAAGGCAGATAGGGCTCGACCTGAAAGCAGTGTACGAAGGTGGACTCACCTTCAAGGCGGAAGATCTGGCCATCGACGTGGAAGGCATCCTGTCTCAGATTAGCGTGGGTGCGTCCAAAGCTTTAGGGCTGGCCGTCGAG
>CAYWZG010000151.1:0-4959 GCA_964462795.1 uncultured Methanotrichaceae archaeon | reverse complement strand
AGGAACTCTCGGGATGCTTCTTGAGTCCAGCAAGACCGGTGCCGTGATCGACTTGGACGCGATACCGATCCCTGAAGGAATGGACATGCTCTCTTGGCAGAAGATGTATCCTGGGATGGGCTTTGTGGTGACGGCACTGCCAGAGAATGCAGACGACGTAATCCAGGTGTTCCAAAAACGCGGTCTGAGCTCTGCCAGGATCGGCAAGGTGACGGAAAAGCGAAGTTTTGAGATCGCCTCTGGAGAAGAAAGGGCAGTTCTCTTCGACTTTGAAAAGGATCTCATAACTGGAATAAAGTGAGTTCCAGGAGGTATGTGTTTAGCGTCCCAAAAAATTTGCTCGCTTGATGTTGTTTTTGTCCAATGAGAACACGCAGACCAACAACTTGCGCTAGATAGAAAAACAATATCAATAGCCGGAGTTACTTGAAATTAGCTCTTTGGAACTGGTCACGCGAGACGTCATGAAATGGGTTTGATGATGCTGATTGAGGTGGGCTAAACACATACTTCAGGATTAAGTGATATTTGGTGTATGATATCCAGGGTTGTGAGTGCAGGCTATTGAAAGATATATCAAAAATGGTCTCACGCACCACACTTATGAAATCCCAACGAATTGGCCAACAATTTGTGATTTTCAATGAATGTCTAACATTTTTATGTGATTGTAACACTCGATAAATAAGCCGGATCGTAATGAGTTGATATGATGACCAAAACCATTCCTGCAAATCCTAAAGTGATGAAAGAGGCGCTGGAGCTATCACAGGAGCTACTCAGGAGTATCGAAGCAGAAGAAATGCCGTTATTGGGGATGGCATTAAAGGCCAGACGTCTCGCCCACATTCTAAACGACACAGATAATCAGACGATTCTGGACAATGAAATTGGATCTATAGAGGAGCTTGAAAGGGAACTGCAAGCCAACATTTCTAAGCTTGAGGAAATGCCCAAACCATCACCGTGGGGTCCATCAGTTGCAGAGTCACTTATGATACCAAGTAGACTTGTAGTTGAACATGAAATCTCTGGGTTGCATCATCGTCTTTCAAGCAAAAAAATATTCATTTATGATTATGTTTCAGAGAAATATTACGAACTTAAATTTTCAGGTTTGGCTGAAGATGCATTTTCTAGAATACGAGAATCCGTGGATACATCTATCGGTTCACTAATTCCCTCATCCATCGAAACATTTAGTTCTATCTATGAAAATTTGGAGTCGGAGAATCCAGAGGATTGGTCGAATGCTGTACACAGTTGTAGACGAATTCTTCAAGATTTGGCAGATGCCGTATTTCCACCACAATCCCCGAATCGAACAATCAAAATTAATAATAAAAAGAGAGCGGTCAAAATTGGAAAAGAGGAATATGTTAATAGACTGTTATGCTTTATGACCGATAACAGTAATTCATCAAAATTTACTGAATTAGTAGGGTCGCACATTAGCTTCTTGGAAGATCGGCTTTGGGGTGCTTTCAGAGCTGCTCAAAAAGGATCTCATACGACCATTACCAGTCGTGAAGAAGCAGATCGTTATGTAGTATACACGTATATGATTGTGGGTGATATTCTCTCTTTATGGAAGGAGAATCGATGATCGCTTTCAATAGTCTACGTCAATGAACATAACCAGAACTTAATTGATTTTCGATATGTGATTTTGGATCTTAACGATAAACGGCAAGATAGAACGAGCGCGATATTCGGGCATGAACTGGTGACAGGATGAGAAGTTGATGACGAGATGCAAATTGGCGCCGAAGGTGGACTGATCCGGCCGGACAGGATGTTATGGATGCGAATTTCGTAGAAAGGATGGAAAAGGCGGCCCGCAGTCGGCGCGCCAGGATTGGTATTGGCGTTCATGGCGGCGGCCAATTGATCCTGAGTGGGATCAAACCCGCCTTAGAATATGCAGAGGTGGTGATCGTCGGTGATCCCGGGTGTGATACTGATCTTGAGACGATTCCCTCAGACGATCCAGCCTCAGATCTGGTAGATCTTCTTTCCAGGGGCAAGATCGATGGCGCCGTGAGGGGCAACGTCTCTGCATCTCGTGCCATGAGAGCTATTGCCAGGACCTTCGATGTCACTGTAAGAAGGCTCTCGATTCTGGTATTGCAAGACTGGTGCTTCTTTTTGGCACCAGTGGGAATCGATGAGGGCGATTCCATATCTGATCGGCTTAACTTGGCGGTTTTGGGCGCAGAGTACCTTCGCAAGATCGGGATAGAGCCGCAGGTCTCGATACTCTCGGGTGGGAGGTTAGAGGACCTGGGAAGAAGTGATCGGGTCGACAGGACCTTAGCCGAGGCCGAGCTGGTGGCAAGGATCGCCAAAGAAAAGGGCGTAAACGCCATTCATCGTGGAATCCTGATCGAAACCTGTCGCGACAGCGACCTCATAATCGCCCCTGACGGCATATCCGGCAACCTGATATTCCGAACACTGATGCTCCTTTCCGGTGCAAAGGGCCTTGGCGCGCCCGTTATCATGGACGAGGTGTTTGTGGATTCGAGCAGGGCAAGATCTGATTTCACAGGGCCCGTGATGCTGGCAAGCGCTCTAGTGGGTTTGAAGGGAAAATAACGCAAAAGTAGATAGCTCGCATTCCGTGCATAAGATCGAGTGTTAGGCAACCCTCAAACCCTGACCCTTTCAAGAATATGCCAGAAGGGCGGTGGGCCAGTTACAGCTTATCGTTTGCGATTGAGAAAAGGAAATCGGTCCTCAGAAGACCGATGGTTTGGATCAATCGCCAATGGTGCCCTTTATGTTGACTGTGAGCACAGATTCGTCCTTTGGAGAGGTGACTGATATGGTCAGGTCCACAGGAATCCGACCCAAAGCGATCTTCAAGGGTTTTTCGCCCTCGTTTCCAACGCCTACATTGATCCCTTCTGCCATCTTGGAGATGGAATCTGCAATACCCTGAAGTTCAGGAACCGCCACACCCACGGGATTGTCGGGGTTGCCCTCAACTTTGGCGGATACGGGCGAATTCAGATCCACCGAAACCTTAAGGCTGCCATCTTTGCCGGGACCCTTTACCTGGGCCACTATTGGGTAGCGATCGGCGTCCTCGCTTCCTTGTACTTTGGCCTTAGCTTCTGCATTGACGTTCAAAGATACCATAAGACGATCACCTTCATTTTGTACAGATATCAACTGCCGTCCCTTGAATCGGGTGGATTGCCGCTTCAACCTGCGGTAGGTTGGGGCAGAAGGTCGGTTGATACCCAGTTTGCAAACCACTGAAGAATAGCGAGTATATTATTCTCCAGCGACTCAATCACCAGGGTGGGCACTAATGCCATTACATCTCCGCCTGTTGCCAGACGTATGTCCCTGGAAGTCGACGTTTACATGTTTTGTGTTCGATAGATCCTTTTGGATCTGTTCGTCCAAAGTGTTTTGTCTTGGGGGTGATCCCAGGACAGACTATAGTCAAGAACCAACCAGAGCTATCCAATTGGTCCTTGCCAGAATAGTGTTTAACGACACAAATGGGACAAGGGTGCCGTCAAACACCATATAACGTTGAAGCCATATGGCAATATATCCAAGGCAAGATTAACATGTCGGTACACAAAAATGACGAAAAAGGCTGCTTCAACCCGTTTTTGACTCTGAAAGCTTCTCTTTTAGCGCCACCTTAAGCTCGCCTGGGTGGTGCGCGAGGCAAGCAGAAAACTTTCGCCCTTTTTGAGCCGTCCTCCTATCCAAAAATATAGTGCTCTATGACACATTCTGGCAAGAACGAATTAGCATGTATGACAGGATCTCGACGAGTAGCCTGGCCGAAAAGCTGATATGGAGTTTCTGTGTAGTCAGCATGGGGCCCGATATTGATGTTGAAAGTCGGATACCTAAATTTGGACTATCCCGTTGTGGCTATATCCCCCAATGGCGGTTCTGGTGAACTTCGCAGCTTTGATGGCACGGGGCTTTTGATGCTGAACGGGTTCAACCCAGAAGAGGTCTTGACTTCTGAGATCAAGGCGAAGCTAGAAAAAGCGAAAGGTACCTCACCTTTGGGGTTCTCGATTACCGGAGATGATCCTGAAAAAATTACTGAAGCTGCCCAGATGGCAGCTGAGGGCGGGTACCTCATCGAGATCGATTTATCATCAAGTCCAAAGCCGAGCTTTAACTCTCTGCCACACCTGATCAAAAGCTTGAAGGCGACAGGAGCCGTTTTGTCGATCAAGTTCAGGCCAACAGACGACAAAATCGATCTGAAATCCGCCGCAAAGACGTTTAAGGAGGTTGGGACGGATGTTTTACACCTAGACATCACCGGCCTTGGCGCTCTTGGACCAAAGCTTGTGAAGAAGGTAAGCGACGCCGGCTCGCCACTCATAATGGCCAAGTGTGATGCAGTCGACTTTGAGACGGCAAAATCGGTTCTTTCTATGGGCGCAGGTCTCATCTCTCTAAATAGCAATACCGATCCAGAATTTGCCATCTGGCTTTCAGAAACTTTCAAGAAATACGGTGAACTGATAGGGTGGTACAACGCCCCTAAACACATCTGTTCTGGCGGGGATCTGCGAGGTATGGCCTTCTGCTGTCCGCCAGTGAAACGCTGCCCACTTATGGGTGCCCTGAAAAAGGTCGGCATGTCTCCAGAAGAGTTCGTGAAAAGAAAGATGGAGCTTGCAAAGGGAACTGCGCTTGAGCACGGCCAGGGGACATGTTTTGGAAGCCTAGTTTGGTGTTGCAAGATAACGAAACCCTGTTTCATGAGAGATGCGGCTCTGGATCGCGTTGGGCTTTCGCCTGTAGACTACATGATGCTGAAAAAGAAGCTTGCAGAGGATTTGCTGAGTTCGTCAACTACCACGGCCTAAAGGCTGTGGCTTGCGAACGGCTAAGCGAGACTAAACAGTTAGACTAGAGGGCAACAAAATGCAGCAGCGTTGTGGGCTACTAAGAATGGCAGAGTAC
>CAYWZG010000150.1:0-4967 GCA_964462795.1 uncultured Methanotrichaceae archaeon | reverse complement strand
GCAGAAAGGGGCTTTCAGGATGCTCTCGGTTAAGGGCGTCACCTCAATGGAAGCCGTTATAATCAAGCAAGAGATGCTAGCGAGGGGCGGAGACGCGGCAATACCCATGGGCGCGCTTCGTTGTGATCCTGGGCTTGCGAAACTTCTGGTCATGGGAACTGTGGCTCAGATCAGGGGTTTGATGAAAAACTTGGAAGGACAGCCCTTCAACCTGCCCATTTTGGCCAAGGCCATTGGCGAGGCAATAGATGGCATCGCCGATCCGAAACGTTATAGGCGTTATAGGTGAGACTTTTGGAAGTTTTGGGGATAAAGACCGATCTTGTCAGGTCTGGCGACGACTTGGTGGAGTCTATTTTGAAAGGGACGAAAAATTCTGGCCAGATCTTGGAAGATGGAGACGTTCTGGTTGTGGCAGAGTCCGTGGTTGCCACCTGCGAGGGAAGGGTTGTGAAAATTTCTGAGGTGGATCCAAGCCCTCGCGCAGTTGAGTTGGCCCAAAAGTACTGCAAAGATCCTGGCGAGATGGAGCTCATTCTAAGAGAATCGGACCGCATAATGGGAGGAATCCCTGGGGTGGTCCTAACCCTCAAAGACGGTTTTCTCTATCCCAATGCTGGGATCGATCACTCCAATGCGCCGCCAGGGTACGTAGTGCTATTTCCCCAAGATCCTCAGACTTCGGCCTCTTTGATTCGAGAGCGTCTGAAAGAGGCGACCGGAAAGGTTGTCGGCGTTATCATAGGCGATAGCCGGACTCATCCTCTCAGGTTGGGGTGTGTAGGGGTGGCCTTGGCCTGTGATGGGTTGGTCCCCGTGGAAGATGCAAGAGGGCAAAAGGACCTTTACGGAAAAGCCCTGGAAGTGACCCGGAAAGCAGTGGCGGATAACCTGGTGTCTGCAGCCCAGATAGTGATGGGCGAGGGCGACGAAAGCGTTCCTGCAGTGATCATAAGGGGCGCGCCAGTAAAGCTGGTCGAAAGTGGTGACCTTGAACTGGTCGAGATACCCAGCATCGCTCCAGAAGAGTGCATGTACATAGGTTCACTAAAAGGCGGCCCCCATCCTTACTCTGGAGGGTATGACAACTTGATCGAGTGCGCAAAAGTGGCGATGGGGCGGTCTTATGCACCTTATACCCAGTTCAAGGTTGGCGCTGCGTTGCTGACCCGCACAGGCAAGATATATTCGGGCGCCAACGTGGAAAACGCCTCCATCAGCGCGGTTATCTGTGCCGAAAGGGTTGCGATCGCAAAAGCATTGTCTAATGGGGAGTGCGAGTTTGAGGCTTTGGCAGTGGTGGGCGATTCGCCAAAGCCCGTTGCGCCTTGTGGTACCTGCAGGCAGACCCTGATCGAGTTTGGCAAGGAGACAAAGGTGATCATGGCAAACACAAAAGGAGATGCCGAGATTGCCACCGTTGAGGAACTGCTGCCAAAGGGGTTTACGGGGTGGCATCGTGAGGGCGATCTTTATATTGAAGAGCAGTCATGAGGCCGGTGGGCGTGTCAATGATCAAGAAAGCGATAATTCCGGCAGCTGGTTTGGGAACGAGGTTTCTTCCCATCACAAAATCGATACCAAAGGAAATGCTTCCCATCATAAACAAACCCATCATCCAATTCGTTGTTGAGGAAGCCATTCTCTCGGGGATCGACGACATCCTGATCATCACAGGAAGGGGAAAAAGGTCGATCGAAGATTACTTTGATACATCTCCAGAGCTGGAGAACCATTTATTTCAGAATAAGAAATACGATTTATTGAAAGAGGTAAGGGACATATCTTCTCTTGCAGACATTCACTACATAAGGCAAAAAGACCCAAAGGGGCTTGGAGATGCCATCTTAAAGGCAGAGAAACATGTCGGAGACGAGCCTTTTGCAGTTCTTTTGGGGGATGATATGACCGAAGATGGACACCCCTGCACGAGGCAGCTAATAGACGTTTTCGAGAGGAAGAGGCGATCTGTGATCGCGGTCCAAGAGATCCCCGAAAAGAGAATCGCCAGCTATGGGATCATAAAGGGCGAGAGCGTGGAGAACGGCCTCTACCTCGTGGAGGACGTGGTCGAAAAGCCGAACCTTAATGATGCTCCGTCGAATCTGGGGGCGATAGGCAGATACGTCTTCACCCCGGAAATATTTGATTGTATAAATAGGACTGATCCAGGCTTGAGCAACGAGGTCCAGATCACAGACTCAATCAAGATCTTGATGCAAGATCAGGACGTCTACGCATACAAGTTCGGTGGAATCCGGTACGATGCAGGAAACAAGTCGGATTACGTCCTCACCGTGATAAAATCTGCTTTAAAGGACGAGGGGATCAAACGCGAAATATTGGACTACATGAGAACGCATCTATGAAGGATAACGCGTGATCCTCAGTAGAAACACCGTATTTAGAGGTTAGGGCCCGCGAAGAAATAACCTTGTCATATGAATAATTCGTAATTATTATACTGAATCCGTTTTATGTCGGTTTCGTGTAATGGGTGTTACACGTATATGCGCAAGTTATTTCGCTACGGGCCCTTATGCGGTTCTCAGCGTCGTTTTCAGAGGCGAAAAGCTGTTCGTCGGCGAGAGCTCAATTACAATTATTGGAGGATTAATGAATGAGGATACTGCTCGTTTCAACACAGGACTACATACATCATCCAGTTCCATCTAGGCATCATTACATCTTTGAGGAGCTTGCAAAGAGGCATGAGGTTCACGTTTCGCACTTTCATGTGAGTGAAGGAAAGGAAAGGAAGACTAGGCTAGTTGTGCATGAGGCGACGAAGTACTCGGTTAAAAACCCGGCCATTCACTATCTATTAAATGCGCCTCACCATTATAAAGTATTCAAGAAGATTATGGCAGAGGAGAACATCGACATCGTGGTCGCGTCTCACGTTCTTGCAGGAACCGCGGTAATAAAGGCCGCAAAGAAATATGACGTTCCTGTGTTATTCGACATAAAGGATTGGTATCCTAACTCTGCAGCAGCATATTATGATAATCCCTTAATTAAGTGGACTTTGAGGAACGGTGTATGGCAGATCCTCAGACATAATCTGAAGATGAGCGATCGAATTACAGCGATGTCGCCTTCAGTTGTCGAGCGCCTGAAAAGTCGTGGATTCCAGTCAAAGTTGATTACGAACGGGGTAGATACCGATTATTTCAGACCGATGGACGCGGCAGAGGGAAAGAAAAGGCTCGGTTTGGACGAAGACCTTTTTGTGATGGGATTTGCGGGCAGCCTTGAGAAGTGGTATGCGCTGGATGAGGTCATAAAAAAATTCTCTGAGACGCTGGGCCGCGAAGACGATTCCAGGCTGTTGATAGTGGGCGGGTCTCTATTCACCAATTATGAAGAAAAGCTAAAAAAGCTGACTAAGGATCTTGGACTCGAGGATAAGGTGATCTTTACGGGTCTGGCTGAGTATAGAGAGCTTCCGAAATACATTTCAGCGATGGACCTTTGTTTAATACCCTTCTCGCCCTCGCCCGATTATTGGATTGATTTAATTATACCAAATAAATACTTTGAGTATTCCGCATGTGGTAGGCCCATCCTCTCCTCGCCCATAAAGGACATGATGGCGATTGGAGGGGATAATCTCTTCATCTACCGGGATATGGACGAGTTTATGGACAAGGTTCTAGAGATCAAGAACGGTTCTAGAGACTTCAAGGTCGACATGGAGAGCTACAGCTGGAAGAAGAAGGCAGAGGAGATGGAAGAAGTGCTGGAGAACATCGTGGCTGGCAAGGATAAATGATCCTCGCCGAGATCCGCATCAGAGGATGATATGAGAGTGATGCTTCTGGCCAACAGGCCCAATCTAACTACCAGACTTAAAAGGTTCCGTGAAACGTTGGACGAGCTGGGGTACGAGGTAATCATACCACATTTCGACACCATAAATTGGGAGCGTGTGGCCAGAGAGGCCGAAGCTGTCATAAAAAAAGAGAGGCCTGACGTGGTTCACGTCTTTAACGTTCCAGATGTAATATATCGAAACCTGCCCAAATTGAAGGGGTCTTACTTCGATAAACTGATCTACGATTACAGGTCGCCCTGGGGACTTTCGGTGCAAATGAGCTTTGGATATCCGGGAAGGGTCTTCGCGGAGCACTTCGAGAAAAAGCTGGCAATAAGTGCAGATGTCATAACCACAGTTAACACGCCCTTAGAGGAGAAGCTGAGGTCATACGACGGGGCTGAGAAAAAAGACATCTACGTTGTACCCAACTACCCTCCGAGGAGCTTCATCGAGGCGGGCGAAGGCGAAGGCTTGGTAGATGAGGCGATAATATTTGTGGGGAGGATCTGCAGGAAGGAGGGGATCAAAAATCTGATGCGAGTCGCAAAGAAGTTCCCCGACGAAGAAGTCTGGATAGTGGGGGGCGGCCACTTCGCTTGGTGGCATCTGAGGAAGATGCCCGAAAACGTGAAAGCTTTTGGCTGGCAGCCTCACGAGAAAATTCCGGCCATAGTTAGAAAAGCGAAGATGTGTCTTGTCACCATAAGCGACAGCCCAATTACCCCATATGCAACAGATAGGAGCGTCCTGAAGGTCAGCGAATATCTGAACCTCGGAAAGCTGGTGATCGCTTCAGGTATCACGATGGAGGGGGCCAGGAAGAACCTGATCGTGACGAAAAGCTCCCAGTTGGAAGGTGCTGTGGGGGAATATCTCCATCAGAAGCCAGAAAAGTTGAGAGAGGTGGACTACAGGCTATGGGAGGGGAACAGGGAGACGATAAGAGAGGTTTACGAGGGGTTGTGGTAAGACGACGCTATCTAAGACACTATAAAAAATATGTCCAATAAAATTAGCCAAGTATTTACAAAACCGAGTGATACGCACTTAAAATCAAATTGAGTGCGGACCACCCCACCCTTTAGGGTGGGGTATGCTTCGGGGCCGCACGCCCGGTTTTCCGGATTTCAGAAATCTTTGTGTCTTT
>CAYWZG010000149.1:0-4994 GCA_964462795.1 uncultured Methanotrichaceae archaeon | reverse complement strand
ATGTTAATAGGGTGCGATTCAGAGAGGAATGGTGGGCTTAACCGATGACCGATGGAGCTAGATCTGGATCTTTCTGGGAATTTATGGAAATTCATGGATTGAAATGTCAAGCGCTCTTACCGACTGGTCCAAACACATTTGTGTCTTCTGATCGACAACTTCAGCCAGACCCCTTGATGTCTCCAATCTCAGCATGCCGAAAACAATTTGTAGTGTGGTCGTTTGCCATTCCCACCGCCTGCATGAACGCGTAGCAGATCGTCGGGCCCACGAACTTGAAGCCTCGTCGTTTCAAGTCTTCGCTCATGTGGGAAGATTCATTTGTCTTTGAAGGCACGTCATCGAGCTCATTCCAACGGTTCTGAATTGCCTTTCCGCCCACAAAGCTCCAGATGTACTTGTCGAAGCTTCCAAATTCTTTTTGTATTTCGAGAAATGCCTTGGCGTTGGCGACTGCAGCCTCGATCTTGCGTCTGTTCCTGATGATTCCAGAATCTTTGAGTAACGTCTCAATATCTTCTTTGCCGTATTTTGCCACCTTTTCTGGATCAAATCCGTCGAAAGCCTGCCGATAATTCTCTCTTTTCTTCAGTATTGTAGACCAGCTAAGCCCTGCCTGCGCCCCTTCCAGGATCAGAAACTCAAAGAGGCGCAAGTCATCGTGAACTGGAACGCCCCATTCTCTGTCGTGATATTTGATCATCAAAGGATCATCGCCGACCCATCCGCATCGTATCATCAGTTTCTGTCGCCTCGTTTTGTCCACTTCAACCACTTCACCACTTTTGGCGCTCAATATCCGTGCCCCTGCACTATTCACGCTCCCATTTGCTGTGCGTTTCAGAAAACCTATATTGCTTGTGGCAAGAACGAAGATGCCACGAAGACAAAAGGGAACTTGTGATATCATGCTGATCGGTATAATGTCTGACTCACACGACAACTTTCCGGGCCTCATCCAGGCTCGGGAGATTTTCGAGCAACACGGCGTCGAGATGATGCTCCATGCCGGTGACGTGATCGCTCCTGGGATGTGTTACGCCTTTGAGGGGGTATCCAAATAGAACTGAAGCTGGTCTACGGCAACAACGATGGTGACAGAATCGGGCTCAAGAGGGACTTTGCCAGGATCGGCGCGGAATTTCTTGACGACTTTGGCGAGATTGAAGTTGACGGCCTCAAGATTGCGCTGTTGCATGGAACTTATGAACCCTTGGTCAGGGGCCTCGTCGAATCGGGCAGTTACGACGTCGTAGTAAGGGGTCACGATCATCATGTCAACGTGGAAAAGGGCGAAACCTTGCTCATCAACCCTGGAGAAGTCTGGGGTCATTTCACAGGGAGAAAGAGCGTGGCGATCCTTGACACCGAAAACTTGGACGTGGAAATCGTGGAGATGGGAAACCGGCCCTCGATAGAAGATATGACCCAGCGGTGACTACACCCCCGACTGAAGTCGGGGAGGTGGCCACAAGTGGCAGATGTATATGACAGCCAAGCACTAGACCCACATGTCAATAGGGGGCGGTTCAGAGGGGGAAGGAGGGTGGGACGGGCTTAGACGATTGACTGATGGAGCCAGCCGTCTATCTCACCAAAGGGATAATAGTCTGTGATGTTCTCCCCGATTTTTTGGAGGTTGTTCTGACAGGGTTTGCCTTCGCAAGGGTGATCGCTCCAGTAGTTTCCGCCTTTGAGCGCCCCCCAATCCCACAGATTTTCGCCATCGTCTATCGCCTGTTCGGTGTTATTCACGAAGTTGTTGTGGTATATCAAGTTGTCATTGGATTCTACCAGGTTAATTCCGATTCGATTTTCGAGGAAGGTGTTTTCGACAATCTCGTTCTTTTCGGATCCTGCCATCAACAAAACCCCGCACAAGTTGTTCTGGGAAAGCATGTTGCTTGAGATCCGGTTGCAGGTAGACTCGATCAGGGCGATCCCGTTGAACTTGTTGTTACAAGCCTGGTTTTTGACGATCTGGTTGTTGCTAGAGTTATATATCCTCATGCCGTAGCATCCAGAAACGTTGTTTTCCTGGATCGCGTTGCCCTCTGAATTGTAGACGAAGAGCACGTCGTTTAAGATATCGTTCTTTTCGATAACAGAATTCTGGCAATATGCAAGCGTCATATGGGCACATTCCCTTTCAGAGATTGTTAACCCTGATTTTCCGTAATAGTAGAGAATTGGCTTTCCGTCTACTTGGTTCGACTCTTCAACTTGGTTGTCGAAGCTCTCTTCAGACTTGCCATCTACATAGAATGCCAAACTGACGTTCGTTAGGGCGTTATCTTGCAGCACGTTAAGCGACGAGTTACTCATTACGATGCCATGGTCGCCATCGATGATCTCGTTTGCCAGCACCTTGTTAGAACTGGACTGGGAAAGTATTATGGCATAGTCGACCTTTGTAATCCTGTTCTTTTGGAGGCCACAGCCCTCTGAAGAGACTAAAGAGATCCCATTTTCAGAATTGATAATCTCGTTTTCGTGGATGAAGTTCCTCGTGGCAAATTTAAGTCCCAACGCAGTGGTTGTGTTAACCACTCTGCATCCATGTACCTCGTTTTCTCGGGAAGACCCTTTCAGAAGTATTCCGGACTTGCAGTCGGTGACAACGTGATCATCTATCAAGTTATTTCGGCTATTTGTGATGAGATAGACTGCCCTTGCGCATCCTGACTCTTTGCAGTCCTTTAAGATATTATTTAGTGAGTTGTTGAGCAAAATCCCGGCAAGAAGGGTGTCTTCCGCCTGGTTTGTAGTTATTTGGTTCTGGCCGGAATTGAGCAGGACTATTCCGCAGTATCCACCCCTTTCTATGTTGTTTTCGATGAAGTTTTGGAGCGATCCGTTAAGGAAGATGCCGTGAACGTTCTCCTCGAGTAAGTTATTTCTGATCTCGTTTCCGTCAGAATCCAAGTATATTCCGGGACCTCTGAAGTTCTTTATGGTCAAGCCCTCGATCCTGCAGCCTTCTGCCAATACCTCAATCCCGATCTCGCTGCCGTCGCCATCCAAAACGCATGGTCCATCTTCGCCGGTGGGTGGCATGATGACTAATGTCTTATCCAGTATGAGATGTTCCTGATAAATGCCTGATTTTACGTATATTGTGTCACCACTTTTTGCATTTTCGACTGCTTCGCTGATGGTCTTGTAATTGCCAAAACCATCGTCGTCCACTATGTACATTCTCGCTTCAGTTCCTGCGATGAGGCCCGCAACCAGGATGATCAAGATTACAATTGCTGATTTCGACATGCGTCCACCCATGCAACTCCTTTTTTCCATAAGCAATACATCTTTCCATCAAATATCGAGTTTGTGATGGATACTGCTTAACGATTAAGCACTAATCTTTCGAGAACCGCATTAGTGCGATCGAATTGGTTCTCGGCTATGGTGTGTATTGAACTCATTTCCGATTATAGTGCTTAACGATACCTTTTGGACAAATCTCTAACTCGCAAGAGTTAGAGATTTGTCCTATTCGTATCGTTAAGTACTAATCTTTCGAGAACTGCATTAGTGCGATCGAATTGGTTCTCGACTATAAATTTTGGATGGAACGAGCAGTATAAATATCCCGTATCATGCAAAAATCTTATCTACCCTACATGAGACTACTTCAATCTTGGTGGTCGGTTTGAACAAAGTAGCACCTCACAGGCATTGTATAGTCTGCGGCAAGACCGTCGGCGAAGAGGAGACTTTCTGCGACGAGGTTTGCGAGTCCAAGTACAAATCAGCTCAGCGGCGCCAGATGTTGTTCTTTGTGGTTTTCGTGATACTTTTGATTCTCATAATAGTTCTGCCGGTTTTGGTAGGCACAAATCAGGGTTGAGAAAAATTGAACGGGAGGAGTGGAATCGTATGAGGTTGGCGGCAGTCGTTGTGGCGATTACAGCGCTGGCTTTGATCTTCTTGGTCGGGATCAGTTCAGCTAACATGGGGAGAGATTACCTTCAGGTCCAAGAAGTGACGATGGTGCTTGAAGACTGTGATGCCGTCTTTGAGGTGCAGTTTGAACTGGACCGGCTGGCCCGGCTTTACGTTTTGGCCCTGGGAAGCAAGCATATTGAGCGGGACATGACTAAAATTCTCGTCGGTTTTGATGACGTAACCATAAAAAAGGCGGGCTCTAACGAGGCTGTGCTAGTGGCTCGGGACGCTGCTGAGCAGAATGGCGGATACTGCCTCTTTGATCCAAAACCCTTGGGATCAAAGGTTCCCAAGCTCACCGTGGTCTATCCAGAAGGCGTTTCTCGGACCTATTATGACGTCACAGAAACGCCAAACGTCTTCTGCGAGGTTAAGAAGACGTTGAAGGTAATGCATCACATTACTTGATGTAATCTTGTGCATATAGTGCTTAACGATACCTTTCAGCCAAATCTCTGACTCGTAAGAGTTTGAGATTTGTCCTATTCGTCCTATTCGTATCGTTAAGCACCATTTTGGCGAGAACTATCTAATCGATTCTCGACTATAGTCAAGAACTGCTGCTCAGATTCCTACACGTTGATCGGCACCATCCAAAGATTACTCGATTTTTAGGTTCTCTGATAGAATCAGTCGTCACTTTGTCAAGACCGAAAGGGACGCGCACGGCACGCGCCGATCGGCGCCCAGCTTTCCGCTTCGTCCCTCTTGAGGTCGGCAAGGAACTCCGGGGCGTGGCTGGTGGGCCTGGATATTGGTCTTGCTAATGGGCGCCTTTGCCTCCGTTCCCATGCGACCTTTCAGCCCGAGAGGAAATCGAGGTCGCCACCCGCTCCACGATCTCGACCACCTCCGCCGAGAGGTCATACAGCTTGTACACGATATCGTCGATCAGCCGGTCGGCGCCCTCGATCCTTGCAAGAAGCGATCCTGTGCGCGGCTTCCATCGATTCGTCGACTTTGCGCCTGGTTTTCTCTCCCTTGGTGCTTTCGGGCAAGGTGTCGGATCTTGGCAGAAAGGGCGCAGGGGCCTCGGGGACCTTGGA
>CAYWZG010000148.1:0-5162 GCA_964462795.1 uncultured Methanotrichaceae archaeon | reverse complement strand
AATAATATATCGTTAAACATAATAAATTTTGTGGTTGGGGGCTGAGTAGTTACGAGAATTTTACGATGATTATTTCAAAATGTGCGATATGCGGTGGAAAGGTTGAAGAAAGAAAGGTCTGTGAAGATGTAAGAATCGGAGACGACTTCGTTGTAATAGAGAACGTCACAGCAGGCGTATGTGTGGAATGTGGAGAGCAGTATTACCCCCCAGGTGTTGTTGACGAACTCAGAAATATTGAAATGCGTATAATGGATCAGAAGACGTTGAAGAAATTGGATGTTATAGGGCGTACATATAAGGTAGGATTTTGCGCTTCAGTTTGATCATGTTTCAGCTAAAGGCCCGTAGAGAAATAACCTTGTCATATGAATGACGCGTAATTATTATACTGAGATTACTTCATGTCAGTTTCGCATAATGGCCATGCACGTTTACGTGCAAGTTATTTCGTCACGGACCCTAACAATGTGAGTATTTTATTACTTTAGCCACACGCAATTTGATTTCTCTAGTTCGCCTTTCGAAGAAATCAGCTAATCCTTTCACATGACCAAGAAATTTGCGATAACTGGTGGTGCAGGGTTCATCGGCTCGAACCTGGCGGAAGCCCTGGCAGAAGAGAACGAGGTCGTTGTGATCGATGACCTATCCAGCGGGAGACGAGAGAACCTCGCAGGGCTCGACGTCGCCTTCATCGAAGGGAGCATCAACGATCTTGACCTTTTGAGGCAGGCCTTCGAGGGTGCGACCTGCGTATTTCATGAGGCTGCAATCGCTTCGGTCCAAAGGAGTGTCGAGGACCCGATAGGGACGAGCCGCGTTGGGGTTGAAGGGACCCTCAACGTCCTCGTGGCTGCAAGAGATGCGGGCGCGGATCGAGTGGTCTTCGCTTCTTCTGCGGCGGTATACGGCGACTCGCCCGAGTTACCAAAGAGGGAAGACATGAGGCCTGAGCCAAAGTCGCCCTACGCGGTGTCAAAGCTTGCGGGAGAGGGGTTCTGCATGGCCTTCAACGAGGTATATGGGATGAGGAACATCGCCCTTCGGTACTTCAACGTCTACGGGCCAAGGCAAGATCCAAATTCTGAGTATGCGGCTGTGATTCCGAAGTTCGTATCGGCGTATCTGGAGGGCAAGGCCCCGACGATATTTGGCGATGGAGAGCAGACGCGGGATTTCGTCTACGTAAAAGATGTGGTGCGAGCGAACATTCTAGCGAGCCAGAGCGAAGTTTCTGGCGTATTCAATGTGGCGAGCGGGACAAGGACGAGCCTGAATGAATTGGCAGAGATGATCGGAAAGGTTTCAGGGAATGATATCAAGCCAAGGTATTCGGACGCGAGGCCCGGAGACATCAAGGATTCTCTGGCAGATATAAGCAAAGCTGAGACGATCGGGTTATTTCCTGAGTACTCGATGGAGAAGGGACTTCGTGTCATGATGTCTCAGATGTTGTAATTTTTGGCGATATGTTCAAGACAAATTTCAAACTGATAAAATTTGGATTAGATCATTATGGTTGGCAAATTACAATCCATTTTGGAAAACAATGGTTCAATAAAAAAAATTGGCGTACTGGGCATGGGTTATGTGGGAATTCCTGCAGCAGCCCTGTTTGCAGATGCCGATGAGTTCGACCTCGTTCTTGGATTCCAACGAGATTCCAAAACGTCAGGATATAAGATCGAGATGTTGAACAGGGGCGAAAGTCCCTTGAAAGGCGAAGAGCCGGGCCTGGGAGACCTCCTGAATAAGGTTGTAGGTGCTGGCAAGTTCGTCTGCACCTCCGACTTTTCCAGGATATCAGAGCTGGATGCTGTGACTTTGGCGATCCAGACGCCTTTTGCCAACCCCAAGGACCTTGTGCCAGATTTCACCGCGCTCAATGCAGGCATCAAAAACGTGGGTAAATACTTGCAGCCAGGAATGCTGGTGGTACTTGAGTCGACCATCTCCCCTGGAACTACGGACGGCATGGCACGAAAGATCCTCGAAGAAGAGTCTGGGCTTGTTGCAGGCGAAGATTTCGCTTTGGCACATGCACCTGAAAGAGTGATGGTGGGACGGCTCCTCAAGAACATTCAGGAACACGACAGGATCGTTGGGGGGGTCGATGAAGTCAGCACAAGAAGGGCCATCGAGCTTTATTCACCAGTTCTTACGACGGGAAAGATTATCCCGATGACCGCAATGGCAGCTGAGGTTACCAAGACTGCGGAGAACACGTTCAGGGATCTGCAGATTGCGGCCGTAAACCAGCTGGCCCTTTGCTGTGAAGCCATGGGGATCAACGTTTATGATGTTCGAGCAGGCATCGACAGCTTGAAGGGTGAAGGAATCACGCGGGCGATACTCTGGCCAGGGGCAGGCGTTGGTGGGCATTGTCTGACCAAAGACACCTATCACCTGGAGCGCGGCGTGAAGATCGGCGATGGCGATCTGGATTACCCGGATGGTGCTGATTCGATCTACGTGCTCGCAAGAAAAGTGAACGACTTCATGCCTGTGCATATGTATCATTTAACCTTGGATGCGCTTCATCGGATCGGAAAAGAGCCGGAAGGGTCTAAGGTTGCAATCCTCGGATGGGCCTTTATCAACGATTCTGACGATGCCAGGAATACCCCGTCAGAGCCTTACAGGGATCTATTGCTCAAGGATGGGGCCGAAGTGGCCGTACATGATCCGCACGTCTTGAATTATCCAGATGTTGAAATCAGCAAGGACATTTCTGATGTCTTGAGAGGCGCTGATGTCGTTTCGATTATGACTGGTCACTCTGGCTATTTCAAGCTCGGTCCCGTCCAGCTGAAGGAGCTATCAGGTCAAGAGCATCCGATTATCGTGGACGGTCGGAATGTGGCAGAACCGGACGAGTTTATCGATATGGGTTTCGTGTACAAGGGAATCGGAAGAGGGGACAAGAACGGGCACAATATCAAGTGATCGTCCAATTTCGGTTTGTCTTAGCCTATTGATTATTTTTCATATTATCGGTTTTTTGGGGTATTTTGATGGATCTTGGTGTGATTGGAACGGGAAATATGGGCCGAAATCACGTGCGCATATATTCCGAGTTGAAGGATGTGGATAGAGTCTTCGTCTACGATGTTGATCATAAGTCTGCTGAAAAAGCGAGTCAGGCTTTTGGGGCGGAAACTTGCGATTCTATGGAATCGTTGTTTGAGTCGGTCGATGCGGTCAGCATTTGCGTTCCGACGAAGTACCATTTCGATGCGGCAAAAGAGGCGATAGAAAACAACGTTCACTGCCTCATAGAAAAGCCGATCACGTCCACTTCGAAAGAGGGCGAAGATCTCCTGAAGATCATCCCAGACAACTTGGTTGTGGGCGTAGGTCACATCGAGAGGTTCAACCCAATAATAAAAGAGATCAAAAATCTGATCGAAAATCCAAAATACGTGGAGATAAGGAGGCACAATCCCGCCTCTTCGAGGATAACAGATGCAGGAGTGGTAATCGACCTAATGATTCATGACATCGATCTCGTATGGAACGAGTTTTTCCCTGGCCATAACGGCGCTGAGATGTACTCGGTGGGAGATGGCGATCTTTACAAGAAGGTCGCCAAGCTCGATGGATGTATCGTATCGTTATCTGCAAGCAGGGTCGCCTGCCGGAAAATAAGGACGATACATGTCGAAGAAGAGGGTGTGACCATCGAGGGGGACTTCATGAACCAGGAGGTCTACATCTATCGAAAGCCGGGCCAATACAGCGAGGCGAACGGGAGGTACTCCCAGGAGAACATCATCGAGAAGGTCTTGATCACCCGGGTGGAGCCACTCAAAGAGGAGCTGAAGACCTTCGTCGATTGCATAACGTCGGGCGAACCCTTCCCGATAACGCCGGATCAAGCAGTGCTCAATTTGAAGATTGCAGAGAGCTCTGGCTGGAACGACGGCAGCAGGAGCTAACACGATATTTCGAAGTTCGGGCTCAATTCATGACATACAAAGATAAACGGATCGGGGTCGCGGTCCCGGCCTATAACGAGGAGAAGCTGATAGGGAATACACTCTCTACCATCCCAGACTACGTCGACAAGGTTTACGTTGTGGACGACTGCTCCACTGATCGAACTGGGGAGATCGCAAAAGGGTTTGCCAAAGATCCCAGGTTCGTATACATTCGCCACGAGGTGAACAAGGGTGTCGGTGCCGGAATAATATCTGGATACAAAAGGGCGATGGAAGACGAGATGGACATTGTAGCTGTGATGGCTGGGGACAACCAGATGGACCCTGATCAACTGCCGTCGCTCCTTGATCCGATCGTGGAAGGAAAAGCTGATTACACGAAGGGGAACCGGTTGCTCAACTCTGAGTTCAGGAAGGGCATGAGTAAGTGGAGGACACTTGGGAACTCTATACTGACTTTTCTGACGAAGGTGGGATCTGGTTACTGGCACATTACGGATCCTCAGAATGGCTATACTGCCATCTCCAAGAAGGGGCTTGAGAGGGTAGATCCAGGTACAATCTATCCTTGGTATGGCTACTGCAACGACCTTCTGGTGAGGCTGAACGTGTACAGCTTGGGGGTGCAAGACGTGATCATGCCCGCCAGGTATGGAGAGGAGAAGTCGAAGATAAGATATGGCAAATACATCCCCAAAGTTTCTTGGCTTCTTCTGAAGGACTTCTTCTGGAGGCTGAAGATGAAGTACGTTATTTTCAGCTTTCATCCTCTGGTGTTGTTCTACATGCTAGGGATTCTTCTGACGCCGATAGGGTTATTCGGCGGGTTGTATTCATTATATTTTAAATTTGTATTAAATGGCTCGATATTTATACGGGGGGCTCTTTCTATGCTTCTATTTATAATAGGTTTGCAGTTTTTGTTGTTTGCCATGCTCTTTGATATGCAGAATTCAAATATTGGATAGTCTCCCTATAGTGTGTTGTTGGCCCTATCTCGTCACATTTCAGGATAATCCGCAATTGGTGACATCATAGGATGTGCAGCAGGTGTGTATGTCAAATCAGGCGAGGTAGAATTGTTCAACAACACTCCTGGTGGAGACTACTAAATATTCTCTACTTTCCAAGTTTTGGTTTTTGCATATATTTACTAGATTGTAAGCCGAATTAATGCTATTTTTATCGGAATATGTGCGACGTATTTAATTCCATATG
>CAYWZG010000147.1:0-5183 GCA_964462795.1 uncultured Methanotrichaceae archaeon | reverse complement strand
GATTAAGGGCGAGCGGTACAACCTTAATTCAGGCTGTGAATATTTGAACGCATTCTTCCCCCCACTAAAGTAGGGGGGATCCTGCTGCGTTCGTCCTGAAAGCTATTCTTTCATACAGACAAGGCCGTCTCCGTTTACCGGGAACTCCCTGGGCTTTCTCCAATGGCATGGCAGTCGGGGTGATTACGCAACGCCAAAGAGCGAACCTCTCGACTGGGACCTTGCAAAACCAGAACGAGAATACCTGCAGAACATAAATTACCTGGACCACGTCGCAACGAGGCTGAAGGCCGAGGACCGGGACGCTGCCATAATCGAGTTCATGGAGCTGACCAACTACAATTTCGACTTCGCCATCTACGTTAAGGTCTTCAATTCCATAACCAACGTGGCCCGGCTCTCCAAGTCCGACTTTGCCATGGTCTTCACCACGGGAATTTCGCCCTACATAAGCGAAGAAGAGTCCGGCCCCACAGAAAAGTTCGTCCACAACTATGGCGCCCGGGTCCACCACATGGCCTTCCAGACCGATCGGATCGAAGATACATATTCCGCGCTGAAGGAGGATGGGATAGACTTTCTAATAGAGAGCTGGTGGGCGCCCCCGACGAAGGGCTGAAGCAGACGTTCACCCAGCCCTCAGAGAACACGTTGTTGGTCAATGAGTACATCCACCGCTATGGCGACTTCGACGGCTTCTTCACCAAAAGCAACGTGACCCGCCTCACCGAGGCCACCGAAAAGCAGTGAGAATCATGAACGGTTCGATCCGGCTTGGGATAAGCCTTGAAACCTGCGATCTTGCCGCCTTCACGTGCTCAATTTTTACGGGTCTTATGATAAAGCCCATCCGCAAGCATCCAACGTTATCGACTTTTGCCTCGCCGATCTCTTCTGGACCAGATGGTGGCAAGAACGGGGCCGGATATGTTGTGCCAGACGCTGAATATGGCGCCTGGAATGGCGACTGCGGGGTTGAAGTGTGACATTGCCAAGGCCACTGAAAGGCCGGAGTTTTGCATCCCGACTTCTGCGGCGATGGCCCTTTTTCTGGGTTCGTTCATCCCCACGGCAAGGCCTGCACCATAACCTAGCGCCAGTCCCAAGAGGTTGTGCAGGATGACGACTGCAAATAAGGTCAGAGCACAGGTGAGTATCTGCTGAGCGTTTGCGCCTATGACTGCACCCACAACGACGACAATTGTGGTAACTGAGACCAAAGGCAAGACTGCAATTCCCCTTTCAACCTGTTCAGAAAAACGGATGTGAACTGCAAGGCCCAGGAGAACAGGGATCAGGACGATCTTGACGGCCGAGATGAAAAGACCACCAACAGGAACTGGGGCCCAAGTTTCTGCAAGCCAGAGCGTCAAAAGTGGCGTCATTATCGGAGCCAAGAGGGTCGAGATCGAGGTCATGGTGACCGAAAGCGCAACGTCCCCTTTTGCAAGATAAGTTATGACGTTGGAAGCAGTTCCTCCGGGACATGCTCCAAGAAGGACGACGCCAACTGCAAGGTCATCTGGAAGCGCAAAAGCCTTGGCAAGACCATAGGCAAGAAGCGGCATTATGGAATACTGTGCTAAAACCCCCACAGCCACGTACTTTGGCCTGATCAAAACCTCACTGAAATCCTCCATCCGAAGTGTCATTCCCATGCCGAACATGATCACCCCCAAAAGAAGTGGGATGTGGGGAAGTGCAGCCTGGAAGGTGGACGGCCTTAAGAGGCCAACGACTGCGGCCAGGATCACCAGAACGGCGAAGTAGTTACTGACAACTTGGCTCAAGGTCTTGAGGGAAATAAGGCGGTTCATAATGCGGGTGTACACGGGCGGAGTATTTCAAAGCTGTGAACCCTCGCCCGGTTTTCGTGCTCCTTTAAGAAGCGGTCCAGCAATCCAAAACCGAGTGATGAAAAAGGCCAAATAGGGCTTTAAATCCGAAAAGAACGATGATTTCCGGCGTCAAAGTCAATTGTGGGACGGCCTCTTTAAATCGATAAAATATCGATGACTGTTCAGAAGAAACCGAACGCAGAGTTTCAATCATGCTGATCAGGGAAATCTGGGCAACAAAGACTCGAAGATGTCTGAAATCTGGAAAACCGGCCGCACGTAATTTGATTTGCAACCAATGTGGTAGAATAATATGTCATCACTTCTATAAATTTTGTGGTAGGGGGCTGAGTAATTATGAAAAAAGTAAAGTATTTATGTTGAAAACGCTTAGTAATACTAGTAACTGTATGGAGGTAGGTCTAATGACGGAATCTCATAGATATATGACCACTAACCAAGGTCATCCCATCACTGATGACGATAACTCTCTGACCGTTGGAAACCGCGGTCCGACTTTGCTACAGGACTTCCAATTCGTCGAAAAGATCGCCCACTTCGATAGGGAGCGCATCCCGGAGAGGGTGGTGCATGCCAAGGGTGCCGGAGCCTTCGGTCACTTCCAAGTTTATGAGCCCATGGCCAATTACACCAAGGCCAAATTTTTGCAAGATCCGAGCAAAGAGACGCCCGTCTTTGTGAGGTTTTCCACAGTCGTGGGGGGCCGGGGTTCTGCGGATACTGTGAGGGATGTGAGAGGTTTTGCGGTGAAGTTCTACACGGAAGATGGAAACTACGACATCGTGGGCAACGACATACCTGTGTTTTTCATCAGAGATGCCATGAAATTTCCGGATCTGGTTCACGCCGTAAAGGCAGAGCCAGACAACAATATCCCCTCATCGTCGACGGGGCACAACAACTTTTGGGATTTCGTATCCCTGACGCCAGAGTCAACTCACATGCTCACCTGGCTCTTCTCGGACCGGGGAACGCCAGCAAGCTACAGAATGGTAGAGGGCTTCGGGGTTAACACCTACAAGTGGGTCAACATGGACGGCGAGGCTGTCTTAGTTAAGTACCACTGGAAGCCGATGCTGGGGGTGCACAACCTCGACCAGAACGCCACTAGGATAGCTGGTGAGGACCCGGACTATCTCACTCGGGATCTGTGGGAGGCGATAGAGCGTGGAGAGTTCGTGGAGTACGATCTCTACGTGCAGATTATGGAGATCTCCGAGGAGCTGAATCAGACCTTCGACCCCTTGGATCCCACCAAGACTTGGCCAGAGGACAAGTTCCCCTTGATGCCGGTAGGAAAGATGGTCCTGGATCGCAACCCTGATAACTTCTTCACTCAGGTGGAGCAGGCGGCTTTCTGCCCGGCAAACCTCGTTTCCGGCATCGAGTTTTCAGACGATAAGCTGCTACAGGGCAGGACCTTTTCCTACGTCGACACCCAACGCTACCGTCTGGGGGCTAACTTCAACGAACTTCCAACCAATAAGCCACTGGTGCCCGTGGCCAATAACCAGCGCGATGGGGCGATGCAGTACCAGGTTTTCGAAGGCTCCGTCAATTACGGGCCTAGCAGCCAAGATGGAGTCAAACCGGCGCCAGAGGAGGGGACTGCCTACGAGCCTTATATCGAGGGGAACGTGACCCGGGAGAAGATCTACAAGACGGATGACTTCACCCAGGCCGGGGAGCGGTACCGCTTGATGGACCCAACGGAAAAAGAACACCTGGTGGGTAACTTAGTGGCCGATATCAGTCAGGTAACCAAACCAGAGATACAGATGCGCGCCGTCGAGAACCTGCGCCAGGCGAATGAAGACCTGGCCGCGTCTGTGGCTTCTGGTCTTGGCCTGGAGATGTAGATGAGAACTTGGTCAAGTCGATGAGAACTATAGTCGAGAACCGATTAGATGGGGCGCAGAGGCTTGCCGAACGTCTGAACGGTTCCATTTGGATTTTGGCCGAAAGGACAGAAAGCGCCTGGAGCCTTTGGCTCCAGGTTGTGCGCCGGATTGAAGCGAAAGGTGGGAACTTTTCGGGTCGATTTTCTGATTGGCATATTTTTTGGGGGCGTTCTTTTGGCACCGAGCCAGAAATGATCCATTCAGGGATGTGGAGACGAACTCGGACTTGCGACTTCGGCCATAAACCGATCGATGATCTCGCAGGGGGCAAGGTCGATTATCGGGACCTTGGCGTTTCCAAGTTCGGTCTTCACGACGAGGACGCCACTTTTCCCCATTCCGCTTTTGATCTCTTCGGGCGCGGTCACCACGCTGACATCTGATACGCCAGCGCCCTCTGCCATTCGGACAAGGTCCGCTTTCCTGCAGGTGCAGGTTGGCTGACAGCCCGTCGAGCCGTAACAGCCGTTGTCCAGAATTATCAAGAGATAGTTTTTTGGGTCCTGATCGGCCAAGGTGGCCAAAGTTCCAAGGTTCATCAGAACGGAGCCGTCTCCGTCCAGAGCGATCACCCTTCGATCCGGTCGGGAGAGGGCGAAGCCAAGGCCGATGGATGAGGCCATTCCCATCGAGCCGAGCATGTAGAAGTTGGCAGAAGAGTCGTGGACCGCGTAAAGTTCCCGGCTGGGAAAGCCTATGTTGGAGACGACAAGGGCGTCTTGGGACTTTGCCTCTTTGGCTATGATGGTGATGGCGTCGATTCGTTTCAAGGTGGAATTCTCCTTGGATTTTTCGAACTGGCTAATCTGAAAAGTTCTGGACGAAACCGGCAAGACCCGAATCCCTGGCCAGGGTGATAACTCCTGCCCTGTAACCAGTCATCTGGATCCTGCCGGAGACGCGTGCGGTCAATCTCATTATCTAAAGAGATGTTGGCGCTTCCGATATATAGTGTTTAACCAAAGGTCAGGTCTCAATTTCCAAAAGCAAGGCCTCGATCTCGGTTTTGAGTGGCTTAATCTCGTTTTTCAAGACGTTGACAACCACATCCCAGTCGACCCCGAAATACTGGTGGATGAGCTTGTCTCTCATCCCGGCGATGAGCCTCCACTCGATCTCGGAGTGACTGTCCTTTAGCTCTTGAGATACGTTCTTGACAGCTTCGCCTATATAGTCATGAACCTTAGACTTGACACTTAATGCGGCATACTGGACGTGTCATCTGCTACAAAACCCGTAGTTTCTTGGGTTGACATCGCCTTTGCGCATCGGATAAGTGTCAAACTTGGCGTTCAGGACTATAATCTCCAAGCTCCTTACACAAGCCCTGCTGAGAACCGGGTCCCTCATTAGATCCTTTGCATCTACCTTGACTTTGTCAGATTACCTTGGCGATTCCGTTTCTCTCTTTTCAGTGAAATAC
>CAYWZG010000146.1:0-5219 GCA_964462795.1 uncultured Methanotrichaceae archaeon | reverse complement strand
GGAACATAATCTATTCCCAGGAACAAGCCCCGTCCTTTAGGGTGGGGTAGTTGACCTCAGTCATAGCCGGGGAGATGGGCGAGGTCCCTCATGGATCACTTCATTATCACTCCCTTTTTGCAGTCGGTTTTGTCCTGTTGATTATAGTCACGGCGTTGAACATCTCGGCCGATCTGATACGTTACAAGATTCAGAAGAGATTTGGGGGCTACTGATCCTATTGGAAACAGTTCACCCAACTTCCACAGGGTACTATATTGTCATATATGCCAGTAAACATTCTATATAGATAAGGGCTTTAACCGATGAAATACGGTTCAGCAAATAGCATGGATCCACCAGACAAACAAGGTATGAATGTCGCTCGCAGGTATGGCGACCGGCTTGTGGAAGCCGTCCTATTTTTCTCTGCCATCACTTCTATACTGGTAATGATTCTGATCTTCTACTTTCTCACTTACGAAACCTTCCTTGCCTTCAGTGACGTTGGTGTCATCAACATGTTATTTGGGCAAAAATGGCATCCTTCAGGCGAGATATATGGAATGATGCCCATCGTAGTGGGTTCTCTTCTCATCACTTCGATCGCCCTCACCATCAACATCTTGGTAGGGATTCCTCTGGCCATCTATCTCTCTGAGCTTGCAGGTCCCTGGTCACGGGAGATCTTGAAGCCTGCTATAGAGCTTCTGGCAGGCGTTCCTTCTATCGTTTATGGCTTCCTTGGTGTCCTCATTCTGGTTGTATATCTAGAAAGGAGCTTCCAGATGCTCACGGGCCGATCCATCCTTGCAGGAGCCATACTGCTCGGCGTCATGTTCATCCCAGCCCTCACCACCATCTGCGAGGATGCGTTGAGGGCAGTTCCCAAAGAGTTCAAGGAAGGATCGCGTGCCCTTGGCGCCACCGAGTGGCAGACGATACGGTATGTGACCTTGCCTGCAGCCTCTTCTGGGGTAATTGCGGCCGTTATCCTCAACGTGGGCCGGATAATCGGCGAGACGATGGCAGCCCTTCTCGTAGTTGGGAACGTAGCTCGCCTCCCGCTTCCCTTCTTCGATGCCTTTGATCGTGGCGCGATCTTCACTTCAGTCATAGCCGGTGAAATGGGAGAAGTAGCTCATGGATCGCTCCATTATCATTCACTTTTCGCGGTGGGTTTCATTCTTCTGGTCATCGTCACGATATTGAACATATCTGCAGACCTGATTCGAGCTTCCATCCAGAAGAAATTTGGAGGTTATTGATTGAGCAAAATACAGCCCCTTCCGGCAGCGGCGATATTGGTCGCGCTCTTCATGCTGATCACATCGGTATTCTACCTGATAGTACAACCTGGAGAAATTCAAGTTGCGCCCTTCTGGATGGTGGGGCTTTTGGCCTCTGCTGCCTTGATCTTAGCCTCTGCACTACCCCATATCAAGACTTCTGCATTCGATTTCAGAAAGATCCTATCCTTAGGCTTGGACCTCACCTTCGTTGTGGTGGTGTCGATCCTAATCTTCACTAGCCGTTTGGGCCCCGAAAGTGAGTTTGAATTTGCCGGATTGAGCGCAGTTTTTGGATACTACCTTGTCTTGCCTTTTATGGTAATGGTGGCCGGTTTTCTTGTAATAAAGGATGCGATCAACCTACTTTACGGTTACAGCCCCCGAGGCAGAGAGGCGCTGGTGTTTTCCATGGTCAGGCTTTCGGCAGTCTTCACTCTGCTGCTTCTTGGAGGAATCGTCTCGATTATTCTCATCAGAGGTATCGGGGCGATCAGCTGGACGTTTCTCACTCAGCCCCATTTCAGGTTGGGACAGGAGGGCGGCATCAGCACCTGTATTGAGGGCACGTTCTGGCTGATTCTTGGTGCGATGCTAATATCCGCCCCTTTAGGACTCGGAGCTGCTATCTATCTCAATGAGTACTCCAAGCATATAGGGCTCAATCGCATAATCTACATAGCAGTAGGTGGTCTTAATGGCGTTCCCTCGATAGTTTACGGCCTCTTTGGTCTTGCCTTCCTTGTGGCAACGTTTGGTCTTTCTCTCCTGGCAGGATCGATAATCTTAGGGCTGATGAATCTGCCCACCATAATTCTGACAAGTCAGGAGGCCCTAAAGAGCGTTCCAAACTCACTCCGGGAGGGGAGCGTGGCCCTGGGTGCGACACGGTGGCAGACGATCAAAAAAGTAGTTATTCCGTCCGCCCTTCCAGGTGTCCTGACCGGCTTGATAATCGGTGTGGCACGAGCTGCAGGCGAGACCGCGCCGATAATGTGGACGGCGGTCACCTTTTCTGCAACACCTGTCCACAAGATCTATGGTGTGGTCCCCGACGTGACTCAGCCAGTGAACAACCTATGCTACCACCTTTTGAATTTGATATATTTCCTTGGTGCTTGGGATGTGGAACAACAGGCTTGGGGAACTGCGCTGGTGTTATTGGCACTGGTTTTGGGCATAAATATGCTGGCTATCGTTGTGAGAAACCATTATCGGAAAAAGATATCCTGGTGATCATCCCCGCCGGATCGTTCTGCAGAAGTTTGAGCCTCCAGATCTACGGCTCAAATGGGCGATTTTTGCGTTGGAGTTTGCGCACTCATTCCTGTAGCGTCTGCTCGATGTTTGTAAAACGTTCGAGAAGCATCATACCGTTGTTGGTGGTTTCGTATGACGTACCGCCTTTATGGTGGACGCTTATCAAGCCTTTTTGTGCGAGAAACTCCAGGTAAGGGTCCACGATTCTGAAGTTCAGATTGGCTTTATGAACAATTGCAGTCTTGTTTGCGCCGTGGACGCAGGCATTGAGAATATCTGCCATTATTTCGACTTTATCCCGCCTCTTCATTAAGAGATAACCCCTCCCATTTTGGGAATGTGGCTTGGTGGACGTTCACAGTTTTGCTAATTTCCAGCAAATATGCCTTTTAGTGGAATATGTGTGTGGATTATCTTATATATATATCCATCGACGTGCTGTATAGTGTTCAACGATACCTTTCAGGCAAATCTCAAACTTGCAAGAGTTTGAGATTTTGGCTTACTCGTATCGTTAAGCACTATTCTGGCGAGAACCAATTAGTCTCACCTAATTGGTTCTCGACTATAATTTGAGTTCTGGACTTTGTGCATATCAGTAGCAACCGTGGCTATCGAGAATACTGCTAACTCCAAATTACAGCAAACTCAATACACTGCTGGCCTATGTAGTGTTACTGAGATTGGAGAATGATCCCTGCAAGATGCCCATGTTTGGATACTGATTGAAAGAGAGTGTTCTAGAACAAACTATTATTGAATATGAGCGTATTTGTGACCTCGCTGCTATTTATATTATAACATGACTTACGAGAAAAGTATTTATCTACCCCCGCAATAAACAGCAGACGACCATACACGTATGGTTGTGTTAAGTTATCGAAAAATAGATGTGTGATTGCCTCTTCTGTTGAAGAGACAGGTAGTGGTAGATTAGTTGATGTGTCAAGTCAACAGGAAACCTGGATGGGATTATTGCTCCAAGTTGTTTTCGTGAGAACAATTGTTGTGAATATTAAAATGAGGGGGGGGCTTGAGAATATAAGACGCAGCAAGCTTGAGATAATATGTACGATCCTAGGTACGTGTGCCCAAGGCGCCAACAAAACGAAGATCGTTTACCAGGCCAACCTAAACTTCAAAACCGTAAAACTGTACTTGGACCTACGGATGAGAAAAAACTTAATAAACCTTAAATCCGATGAAACCTCTGCCATATACAAAACAACTGAAAAAGGACTAAAACTAAAAGACGATTTTAACAATATACAATTGTTATTAAGATAGTTGAGTTATATAAAGATCACCTCGAACCTGTATCCTTGTCACGCCTATTTAGGTGGTAGAAGGTCAATTACAGGAGACAGATACATGTCCATCGCGCCTGATAATCGGAACGAATGCAATACAATTTTGCTTGTTGAAGACAAAGACACCCACGCAATCCTCATAAAGAGGGCTTTCAAAGAAGATCGTTCGTCTTGGGTGTTTCATCATGTTAAGCAGATCAAAGATGCGTTGGAATGGATCAATGCGAATCAAGACGAAAGATCATTTCTCGTAATTGCAGATTATCTTCTGCCTGATGGGAATTGTCTTGATCTGGCCAAGAATGCGAAATCGCCCTTGGAAGTTGGATATCCTCTAATAATTCTGACCGGCTTTGGCTCGGAAAAACTGGCAGTTCAGACTCTCAAGTCGGGTGCCATGGATTATGTGGTAAAAGATGGTGAAGGGCTTCGTTCCCTCACCAAGATCGCAAAGAACGTCCTTCAAAAGTGGGGGCGCATTGTGGAATGTCAACTCATCGAGAAAGATCTAGAGACACACATAAGGTCTTTGGGAGATGAGGATTACGACCTTGAAAGGCTAACTGACGAAATCACTGAAGAGCTAGAATCGTCCCTAAGAAATATTAATACCATAACCAACCAATTGGCTGGGAAGTACGGTGACGTATTAGATGATGAAGATCGAAAAAACTTACATGCAGTGCAAAACTCGGTCGAAATTATTGATTCACTGGTTTGATCCCTTCCCGACTGTATACTGCCGTTATCGTTCGATATATCTCTTGTAAACCTTTATAATGCAAAAATGCGGCAAACCAGGGAAAATTACGACGAAAATGCTGCGCAAGGGAATTGTAAAACGGATTTGAGCGATCCTAAATGAGGGAATATTTCCTTCACAGAGCAATTATATATGTCTTAATTACATTTAAACCTACATTCAGCAGATCGAGCTTTGATTTTGGATAATTTTCTTGATAGCGATTTCTCAAAATATCTACAATTCTATTTTTAGAATTAATCCACCCAAACACGCTCAGAACGAGGTTGTTTTTGCGTAAAATTAAAAATTTCTCCACATTTTGATAATACGCTATTTAAATGCATATATCAAAAAAATGTCTAAATCGCAGAATTAAACCTGCCGAAACGCCCATAATTCGTAGACACATCCCCAAAGCATGAAAATCGCTATGTTTTGACTTCGTATGGTAGACATTTTCATGAGAATGTAGTTTTAAACATTACTTTTTGGCATCAAATGAACTGCTTTAAAGGGTAAGAGGTGCGAAACGATCCTTTCAGGACGAACGCAGCAAGATCCCCCCTACTTTAGTGGGGGGCGGAATGCGTTCGAATTTGTGTGAACTATAGTGTTTAACGATACCTTTCGGACAAA
>CAYWZG010000145.1:0-5326 GCA_964462795.1 uncultured Methanotrichaceae archaeon | reverse complement strand
AATAATATATCGTTAAACATAATAAATTTTGTGGTTGGGGGCTGAGTAGTTACAATTGGAACAGGTATAATAGCCGTGGCTATGCTGATGGCTGCGCTGTTTGTTGGAACGACATCGGCAGCAGAAGAAGCGATGGTCGTCGCTGAGGGTAGCGTTCCAGCAGTGGCATTATCGATCGACGATGTTACCAGCGGGTGCGAAAACATGGCCGTTCTCGAGCGAGGTACAATAGTATCTTGTAGTGATGATGTAGCGGTCACGTCTAACGCTGACTGGCAATTAGCAGTGGAGGACCAAAGAGATGTCAATGTTCTCTGGCTGTCATTTCCCGCAGCGTACAGGGGTTACATGGTACAAAGTGAAGGTTTTATGATGGGTCCCTATACAAGGATTACTTATCCCTTGATCCTCGATATAGGAAGTGTTGACGAAAACCTCAGAGAGGAGCCATGCATGGTTAAATCCGATGGTGCCGCACAGGCCACTGGTGAAGTCGTGAATGTTCCCTATTCGCAGCAGGTATCAGGGAGCGAAGTTACAGGCGATTACAGTATAGAACTCACCTACATACTGTCAGCTCGCGTCTGATCTGCAGCCCCTGATTTCAATTTTTTTAGGAGGGACCTCGTGCAAAACCTGTGGCAAACTTTTATCCGCACCACCACGCTGGCCGTCTTCTTAGCCAGCGCAACGTGGGCAGCTGTATTGGCAGTAAGCGTGCCGCCTGGCGAGTCTGGGGGCGGATACGTGATCCTTGGTGATAACTCTGATGATGCTGACTACGTCTCAATAGAAATAGCTCCCTTAGGGGTGAGGGGTTTGGTCCTCGACCGGGGCACGAATGCGAAGGCTGACGATTTTATGGTAATCAAGACGAACGTGGACTGGAAGTTGACGGTGGAGGACACGAGCGGAGGCTTTGCCAACACCACGGGTTTTATGGAGCCATACGTCTCGGGAGCCTATGTAGATGAAGTGGGTGACGAGCTCGCTAATCGTTTTGCGGTCCTGGTGGTGGGTGTCGACGATAACGATGGATTATTGACGAATGCCACCGACCTATCTCTTGGACCAGTCGAGATTGTACAAGGCAACTCAACTGGAGATTTGGAGAAGACAGTATACCTAAGGTATTCACAGAATGTATCTGGAAAAGAAGTCACAGGCGATTACGGAATTAACCTCACCTACAACCTGAGCATTAACAAGTAAACACCACACTCAAAAAAATTGAGATGATTGAATGAAGTTTAGAAAGATTAAATTCGCGTTTGTTGCCATGGCGGTCCTATCGATGCTTCTTCCGACTTCGGCTGGCTTAACGGTCAGCGGGGCCATTTTCGGTGGAGTAGCATCGCCAGGAAGAGAACTCGTACACGAGATTGACGTATCGATCGAGGAAGACGCCTCGCCGGTTAACGTTACCATAGATGTCTTTGGATTCGCCATGAATTCGCGCGGCTCCAAAATCAAGCTCAAACCCGAAGAGGACACGGGGCCCTACTCAGCAAGAGCGTTTTTGACGGTCACACCCAAGAGCTTCCAACTCCAACCCGGTGTGCCCCAGAAGATTCTGGTGAAAGCCGAGTTTCCTGAAGACGTTGGCACAGGCGGTAGGTACGCCCTCGTTACCATCACATCAGAACCTGAAGTAACAAAAGAGCGCGTCAAATCCGCCTCATCGATCCAAGTTCCAGTCCTCCTCCTGATCGATGGCACGGAGATCGTCGAGACTGGCGAGATCGCTGATTTGGAGGGCTCAGAAAGCGATGACGGCGTCGTGGTCTCCCTAATGTTCGAGAACACGGGCAACTACCACTACAAGTCCATCGCAAATTCCGTGCTCAAAAACCAAGACGGCGAGATCCTTGCTACATCACCCCCCTTGCAGAGCTCTAGCTCAGTCCTCCCGACGGGCTCGTGGCTCTTCAGGATGAAACTCGTCCCGGAGTCTGAACTCGTCCAAGGGACTTATACCATCGAGGCAAGCGTGACCAATGAGGTTGGTACTGTCCTGGATAGCGAGGAGACGACTATCAAAATTTAATTTAGATTATGCTATAGTCGAGAACCAATTAGATGAAACTAATTGGTTCTCGGCAGAAGATTCACTAATTTTATATGTGCTTAATGTCATGGAAGATCAGGTTAATCACTTAAAACTTACGCAGTTGGATTGCCAAACGTAGAACATCATGATGGTGTCTACAAACCTAATTCGCCCCGCCGGGTGATAATTATTATGTATTTGACACCCAAGTCACCCGTCAACTGCGTAACTACTAGCATTACAGATATTTTGATGCTCGGCCGCATAAATACTCTGCATGGCGAGCCGTTCACTTTCATAAATACGACATTTCGGAAAAATCAGTGCTCGGAGAGCTTGAGGCGATGAAGAAGAGTTCAAATCAGAGGGTCAGAGGAGGGACGCTCCTAACACTATTGGTTGCGGTTGTGTGCATCACAGTAGCCGCAGCGGACCCCAAGATTTACTCTATAAAGGCAGACCTTCCGCCTGAAGTCGTCTGCAACGTCACGATCATTGGCGAGATGCCGGCAGGGCTCATCTACCTCTCTGAAAGCTTTAATGCAACTGGCGCAGGCGGAATGCCCGAGGTCGAAGTATCTGATCCAAACAACGGAACAAAAGACGTTTCGATAGTCTGGAATTTTGGCGAGGTCGACAACTCCGAAAACGAGGACATTTTGATCGAGTTTCGGGCGATCGTCGCAGACATTGAGGCAAACCAGAACGGAACCGTTCTTCCTCCATCAACCATCACTCTTTCTTGGGACGATTGCAACAGCGGAACTACTCAGACGTTTTCGGGCGAGATTGAACCGGTCTCAGTCATCGAGCCAGATCTTGCAATCAAGAAAAGGGCAACTGGCCGCGACGCTGATTTTGTGATCTATGAGATCTCGATCTTCCATTCACTTGAAAGCAGATCTCCTGCATACGATGTCGAAATATTAGACCTCGCCACCGAGGGAACCGACTACACACCTGGCTCTGCTGAGATTGTCACAGGGCCCACGGGCTCAATCAATGAATCCAATCCCCCAAACCTCAAGTGGAACTTTGATGACGTCAACCTCTCGTGGACCAGCGAAAATCCTATCATTCTTAGATACAAGGCAGAGGTTGAGAGCAGTTCAAGGCTCGACGACTCAGGCGGCGTCCTCAAATGGACTAGTGCTGCCGGGGATGTGCCCGAGGATCGGGATTATACTCTTGCCTACAACTCTGATCCGTCCTCAAGTCTCAATGTCGAGATCTTCGCAAACCTTGAGGGCGTGACAGTCGGCGATCTCGTATCTTATTATTACACCGTCGAGAACGACGGCTTCAATCCCCTCTTGGACCTTTCGCTCGAAGATGAAACGTTCGGAACAATCGAACTCGATAGAACAGCCCTTCTCCCTGGCGAAATTGCAACTGGCGCCTATCCAGATAGAATAGTAACTGCTGAAGACCTTCCAGGCCCGATCGTAAACAATGCTGCCGCAACTGCGATCGACTACGAAGGCGATATCGTGACCGGCACCGGCACGATCTTGCTTCCGTTTCTCGATGATCCGCTTTCAGTCACCAAAATCGCAGACAAAGACGAGGTAAACTGCGGTGAGGTCGTCAACTACACGATCACAATCACGAACACCGCAAACCCAAAACCGGAAGTAGAAACGCTAAACCCGACAAACATCGTCGTTGAAGACATATTCAGCAAAGCCGTCGAGGTAATCTCGGCGTCCCCACCACCAGACTCTGATGGCAAATGGAGATCTAAAGAGATTGGGCCTGGAGCAAAGAATGCATCAGTCATCACCCTCACGGTAAGGGCTCCTGACGAGCAAGATTTCGAGTTCGATATGGTCCAAAGCGTCCATGGTACCGGCTTCGTAAACGTCAGGAACGAATACACGACAAGCTACCAACCCTACAACCTCAGAAACTGCGTCCACGTCAGCTTCCTTAACGGAACGACCAACATGACCGAGAAAATCGCCGCCTGCGAGGACGTCTCGGTCCTCGGCGAACCTGGAACTGAGCTTTTCACCCGCGAGCACGGATCAGGCGTCTACGAGAGCGAAGAGCTTGTGACGGTGAAGACAAAGACCCGGTCGCTCTCGATGGAAAAAGACGTCTTGGCATCTCACAAGACGACGACGATCGGCCTTTACAACAACAGGACTGTCACCTACTCGTCAAAATGGACCGAGGAGGCAAAGGCCAAAAACAAGGTCACCGGCGCCTCCATGAGCGAGTCGTACAGGTACGCGAGCTACATCGACCGTGAGAGCCGGATGAACCTTGACAAGAACGAGTCCGCCATGGAGATAAACGCCGAGTTCGAGGGGATGGGCCACATCGGATTCCTAAAGCTGCCTGCAAATGCAACGCCCAAGTCAACACCGATCTTTGAATCGAGAGAAGACTATGCAGGAAGCTTCAAGGTCTTGGAGAAGATCGACGGGTACGGATCGAGCGCAACCTCTGAAAAGTCAGCTTCAGGTTCAGGCTCTGTGGCGGTGGACAAGTGGATAGGCGATAGTCAAAGGTCCTATGAAAGCGGTTCGGGCATTTACGAATCCGAAGAGATCATCGAGACAAACACCAACTACATCGCTAAGGACATAAAAGCGGTATATGAGCCTCTCGAACAGGACACCACCGGCACCTTTGTGATCAATCAATCGACGAGGTGGACGGAGGGTATGTGGTCCAGAACGCCCAAAACGAGCTTCATCGGTGAAGAATATACCAGCGCCGATTATCTCGAAAAGGAGACTGTGGCAAAAGGTCTCAACGAGATGGACACCGAGGCCAACTTCTCCGGTCGGGCTCGATACAGGTCAGTCCTCAAAGACGATGTCGATCTTGACGAACAGTACGAGGGCGACTACTCAATCCAGAGGAAGATTCTGTTCGGAAGTAATCCCAAGTACGATCATCCTCATTTAAACCTGGCAAAAGAGGGATATTATCACGAAGAGGCGATCTTCAATGCCAAAGAGACAATTCTTGCAGGTGAGAGCAAAGATAAAGTCATCACCGTTGCTACCTATACCATAACTTTGAAAAACGACGGTAACCAGACGTTGGGCCCAATTTATGTGAAAGATCTCTTTCCGCCAAGAGCAAAGTTCATCAACGCATCGGTGAGACCCTCGAAGCTGACTGAAAATAGCGCCGATTGGGTTTTGACCCATCTTGCCATCGGGGACGAATCAACCATCTACCTCAACCTTGATGTGACCGATTATCGAGGCGACGAGCTGGTGAACAGGGTCGAGGCCCGTGCGGGGCTTGGGCTCGGTG
>CAYWZG010000144.1:0-5476 GCA_964462795.1 uncultured Methanotrichaceae archaeon | reverse complement strand
TACAACCTTAATTCAGGCTGTGAATATTTGAACGCATTCCGCCCCCCACTAAAGTGGGGGGGATCCTGCTGCGTTCGTCCTGAAGCGAAGATTCCAGAGTTCAAGGTCTCGGCCTGCAAGATTTCACGGAGGGACTAAGGGCCCGTAGCGAAATAACTTGCGCATATACGTGTACAGCCATTATATGAAACCGACATGGTGCAGGTTCAGTATAATAATTACATAACACTCATATGACAAGGTTATTTCCTCACGGGCCCTAAATGCCCGTTTACATTGACATCAGCAGATGCATTGGATGCCGCTCTTGCGAGGTGGCTTGCCAGCGCGTGCACGGAGGCAGCGGACACATTAATGTGCATTTTGTAGGAGATCAGGCTTCGGTTCCCATATTCTGCCATCACTGTGAGGAGGCTTGCTGCACCATGGTCTGCTTTAGCGGGGCTCTGCATAAAGAAGGCGAACGCACGGTATTTGATGTGGAAAAGTGCACCGGGTGCGGCCTTTGCCAGTTGGCCTGTCCTTTCGGAGTTGTCTGGGCGGACAAGATCGCCCACAAGTGCGATCTTATGCGAGGGTCACGATGCGCCCACTTGCGTCACCACCTGTCCGGCCAATGCTCTATCCACCGATTTTGAGCTGGCGTCTCACCGGGCGCGGGCTCGGGCTGCGCGGGTTGCTGCTCAGGGAGGTCGAAAATGATTAAAGTTGATGCCAGCCTGTGTCTGTGGCTGCCGGTCCTGCTCCAATGTCTGTCCCAGTCAAAATATCGTCCTTACTGAAGGCGCAGATAAGAGGTGCATTCACTGGAAAAGGTGCAAAGAGGAGTGCGATCTATGCGTGGAGTTTTGCCCTGCCAAAGCTTTGAACCCTGGTGCCTTTAGATGAGTCGGTCCCTGAGCCAGATATGTGCTTTGATCTGGTGGCCTGCAAGATCTGTGGATCACGCTATGCCACAGAGCCCATGCTAAAGAAGATTGAATCAGATATTCCTGCCAATTTGCAGAAGGATTCAGAGGGCCTGGAATGGATCCGGGTCTGTCCGATCTGCAGGCGCAATATCGAGGCGGAGAGGGCCACCCGGCAGATGGTGCTTGGAAGGAGCAGAAAGAGCCCATAAAAGGGCGAAGACGTGCTATCATCTTTTTTCTTCTAGGTTTTATTATTCCGCCCTAATCACCAAGGGCGGCGCAGGGCTGACCGGCCGAAAATCACCGACGTCGCCACCTGCCGGTCGGGGATCCGCCAGCGGCGCTTGAGAAGAATAGTCCTTCTCGACGGGAGTGACCAGCCGGAAGCCGTGCCGCTCGTAGAATCCGACGGGCCCTAGTCGGCGCTGGCCCAGGTTCCCTCCTGGATCGGACGCTTGGGGTCTTGCAGAGCCTCCAGGCGTCGCCCGGTCGCCCGCGCGCACTTGTGGATGGGCGCGAACACGTCCTGCGCGAGTGCGTGAGTACGCACGCGACCGTTACCAAAATTGGTACGAAAGCGCGAGGAATAAAAACTATATGATGTTAAGTATGTATTTTGTGCAAGACCGGTACAGGGACAACTTTTTTAAGGCAAATACGCTTTATAAAAGCCAATGGCAATTTGTTATCGTTATAGAGATGATGATGGCGTTATACTGTTTGCAGAATTAAACCATGGACATATTCATACTTCTTATATTCGAGATGAATCTATAAATAATTATGGAAATAAACTAAAGATTATTTATGAATATATTAACGAATATGGTATAAGATTTTTCGGAGATCCTACCTTGTTTGAGCTGACACAAGAAAATAAAGAAGAATTTATAAGAAAAGTGCATGAAGGATTTTCATTAGCACAAGAAATAATTATAGAAGAATTAGTATCAATTGAATCTGAAACCCAAAAAATCAAATTAGAGCTAAAGCAAGCAAATAAAAATAGAGATATAAAATTAAAAAACAATTTAAATAATCAAATTGAAGATCTATCAATAAGGAGCAATGTATTCAGAAAATTAGCAGATAGTATTGCCTGGTATTTTTTGCAGCATCACTACATAGCAAATCGTTTCTATTTAAAAGGAAATATGCCATCGATCAATAACTCAAACTTAGAAAGTGGGAGGAAATTCGTAAGGGAGTTTAATAAGAATGAAATGGGATTTGCTCTATTGACAGACATAACATCGTTTCTCCAAATAGGAGATGTATTATGTATAGAATTTGAGGACGAAAGAATTAAACAATCTATCATAGAGTTAAAAGAAGGCGAGAAAAACAGAAAATTATTAGAGATGTTAGAAGATCCAAATAATAACTTCGAAAATACATATACATCGTTGGAACCAAAATCACAGAAACAAATGAAGCGGATAATAAAACAAGGTTGCAGAGGAGAACGAGCCATTTCAGTAATTAATAATGAAGAGGGAATTGATTCCGAAGGAACGAGCGTTAAAATCTGTGATGTCACTAATCTTGATGTAGAATTTTATACCGAAACGGTTAGGAGTTTATTAAAAGATTGTGAAACGGATGGCTGGGCATTAGATACTATTGAGGATGAATGTCTTTTTGTGGCTGCATATCACCTTAATATCCCGATTAAAAAGGCGTATCAAGCCTTTACAGGATGGCTAGAGGATTGTGCAGTAAACTATCCTGTAACGAATTTTCAATCATCATTTAATTTTCCACTCGCTTATCCGCCATTCATTAACGGAATTGACAAATCTGATGTGATAGATTTATCTTTGGGGAAGAAAATAATATTATCATGCCTAAATCTTGATAGGTGGTTTGATTTGGGCGAGACCATGGATTTGAAATGTGAATGGATGTCGAGAAAGGACTCTGATAAAATAATCAAGAAAGATAAAAGAATATTGTATCATAATAATCGTGTCGCTAAGGCTTCTCTCGGTAGCAATTCGGCTGTCTTAGGAAATGGGATCCCTCAAAGAATATTTTTTGATTTTCTTACCCCCCTATGTGCATTAAAATTATTAAAGACATCTCTTAGTCAAACGCCTTCAAGTGTTGAATAGAATAGAATTCCGAAAGATCTTCAGGCACTGAACTTAGCCATTTCGTGGATGGAGATCTGTACAAGCTGCCGCCGATCCATCGCGCGGGAAGCTGCGGCAAGAGACCAGATCGTCGCCAGGAGCGGGACGGAAAGGTGGCGGTTTGAAGAGCGGTGGGCATGACAGCGCTGATTACCTGGGGCGGGAAAATGCTGCAGGAACACACCGTTCGTCTTTGGCTGTGTCTGACCGGGGGACAGTTTGAAGGTCGAAAATAGGGGTGGAGATCCGGCTTGAAGACTGAAAAAGTGGTGATCAAGCCTCTAGCTGACTTCGCTCAATCGAAAAAGAAACTGATAGGTCGACATTAGCCAAAACTCAAGGTTCAAACTCTGCCTTTTTGACGGCGTCGAAGAGCGCCTAATTTTTAAGCGTTGAACGTGAAGAAGGCTAGGGGGTTTATGAAAATGAGATCAAAATGGGTTTTCATCTCAGTTTTAGTTCTTGCCGTTCTCAGCATTGGGGGATCATGCCGGGTGCCCCAACAAGAAACCGCGGTTTTTGCTTCTGATCATACTTCTGATCAGGTTCTCGGATCGATTTCGCCAGCTGCAAAAGCCAGTCCCGCCCACGTCGCAGGGAGCTGGAGCCTGCTTCTGATAGACTCTGCTAGCGGAAGGACACAATCTGTGTACATTGAGATGAGTCAGATCGATGACGTCATCTTCGGCCGGGGCAGCACCGGCGCAACTGATCTGAGCGCGCCCCTTGCCCAAACGGAGCCAAAGCCGACAAAAGACGAGGGGATCGAATCGATGATCTGGTGGTTGCACCAGGATACTGATTCGGTGTCTCAGACCACGACGGTCCGATACCTGACGATCGGAGCCAGCGGGCGAACCATGGGCAACGCTTTGAGCCTCGATCTGATCTTCCTGGAAGAAAACGTCCTCTACAAACTGGACCTTAACGTCGTCGGAAGCTCGATCACCGGACGCTACCTGGCCTACGACTCCGTGGGTAGGGTCCAGTCTGGGACCTGTTACGGAAGCATCCGCGCGGGCTACGGTCAGCTGGCTCTGCCCCTCGGATCCAAGCCCGATGTCGTCAACCTGGGCGGGATGAGGTCCTGATGAAATATCAAACTCGCCAAATGTCGCCATCATGGGGTCGGATTCGACGAGTGCCACTTCGATCTGGCCGCCGCCACCGTTAGCCTTCCGACTTTTTTTCTCCTTTTTTCGAGTCGACTGGGTTGGGCCAGACGTAGCAGAGATCTTTTGGCTCGGTCCAGCCGAAGGCCGAGTAGTGATCCAGGTTCTTTCTCAGAAGGTTGGACCGATGAGAGGCGTGAAACTCTTCGGACCCGAACCATGAGGGCAAAAAGCCTTCCTCTTTGTTCTCGTACTTTTGGCGAAGGTCGTCAAGCCCGGACCCGCCCATCTCACGGTTGGCGGCAAGGATCTTCTCCTTACAGGTATCTTTGTAGCCCCGCTTGATCCACTCCTCGCAGATCACGACGCCATAATAAGCGAGTGCCTCTGGGTTATTGGACCACATCTTCCAAATGGGGTGATTCTTCCAGCGGCTTTTTCCATCTCGGCATATCCTCAAAAGGACGAGGGCCTCTGATCTTTGTTTCCCGAGCCTCTGCCTGTCCAGCACCTCGGCTGACTTCTTGAAGTCCGGGTAGGGGAGAAACGTTTGCATCTATCAATCCTCAAAGCTTTGGCTTTTTGGTATGTGTTTAGCTCCATTCAATCGGCATCAGTAAACCTATTTCGTGATGGCTCATGTGACCTGTTCCAAAGAACCGATTTCAAGCAAATTCGGCTAATGATATCGTTTTCCAATCTGGCTCAAGTTGTTGATCGGCGTGCGTTCGTTGGCCAAAAACAATATCAAGCAATTGATTTTTGGGGGCTAAACACATACGCTTTTTGTTCTTGTTCTTGATGAGTGCAGTTATCCCAAGCTGTCAACTACCACCCCCTGAAGGGGGTGGCTTACGCCTGAGCAAAAAGTCTCGGACACATTGGGCCGGTTGACACCGTGTTGGCGAAACACCGGGGGGTCATAGATTTCTCTCACACCTGGCGGCCTGCCTTGCATGGAGATCTTGACGCCGTGGTTGCCGGATCTTTCCATCCAGCTCAGACCAGATCCTTGCGGATCTCGTGCCATGCAAAGCGAGATGTCTTTCGTTCACCGTCTTACTCTTGGAAAAGCCAAGAGTGCCCTACCTTCCTGAGAAGGCGAAAGACTGTTTCCCGAATGCTTCGGGGAACTAAGTTATATATAGCGCCCATGTGCCATATATAGGTTATGCCAAAAGATCCGATTACTACAATTCAGTTGAAAACCAGCACGCGGGAACGACTCAAAGACGAAGGGAAAAAGGGTGAATCATATGACGCTGCTGTGTTGACTAAAAGATTTTTATGTATGGAACCCCTACTAATAGAAAGGAGT
>CAYWZG010000143.1:0-5507 GCA_964462795.1 uncultured Methanotrichaceae archaeon | reverse complement strand
CTTTCGTATCGGCTCCCGATCTTGTAAAACTCCTCGATCGGGGATCTGGTCAACCGGGGCACATTACATGCCCGTCACTTTAGTGGCGGGTAGTTGACCCTGTAACCAGATTTAACGTGTCGGGTATGTCAGATGCACATATCAGATATACCTTGACATCTTCAAGAGCAGCCTATGCCTTTTTGTGTTGTTAAGATTGGCGGAAGCTTAATAGGCCAGTCAAGAGTGATCGTGAGCCGTCTGATAGAACAGTCAGATAAATGCGGTTTTCTCGTCGTTCCAGGCGGTGGCCCTATGGCCAACTTGGTCAGATCCCTTTTCAGAAGGTACGACCTATCTCAAGAGACTGCACACTGGATGGCGGTTTTGGCAATGGAACAATACGCCCATTTCATGGCAGACGGCACAAAGGCCAAACTAACTCAAGAGATCAAAAACTATCCACAAGGCGTCAAGATTCTGTTGCCCTACAAGATGCTCCTTGAAGACGATTGTGGAATAGAACACAGCTGGGATTACACCTCTGATTCGGTGGCGGCTCTCGTCGCCTGCAGGCTCGGTGCCTTTATGGTGAAGGCGACAGACGTCGATGGAGTCATGCTGAATGATCGAGTTGTAGATGTGATCTTTGCAAAAGATCTCATGGAAACGAGGACTTGTATAGATCAAGGCGCATTGAATTTGCTGAACAGTTGCAGTGGGCGTTGTCGTGTCTTGAACGGCAAAGACCCTCAAAGTTTCATCGCGAATATGATAAATGATGTGGGCGGAACCCTTATAAAAGGGAAGTGACCACGTCGAAAGGGTCCTAACTCGCGGGAAACTTTATAGCCTGGGATCGATCAAACCACGTAGAGGGAATAAACATGACGGAAATATCAGAAAGATGCATGTCATGCGGAATTATGTTGGTGGGGAGTGGCAGCGCTAAGTTCCCTTGTCCCAACTGCGGTGAAGTCGTATTGAGATGCAACAGATGCAGGAAGCAGAGCAACCCTTACAAATGTCCTAACTGTGGATTTGAAGGTCCTTGAGGTGGTCTGATGGGTGAAGTCGCTGCGAAACTTAAGATCATGCCAGAAGGCACTGATGTGGATCTAGAACGGGTACGCAAAGATATTGAGAACATCATTCCTGACGGTGTGAGGATTCACGCCGTTGTGGAAGAACCTGTGGCCTTCGGGCTCAAAGCCCTGATGGTAGCGGTGATCATGGCCGAGAACATCACCGGTACCGATGCGTTGGAAGCGGCCATTGCCAAGATAGAAGGCATCCAGTCTGTAGAGGTCGCAGAGCTGGGACTGCTCTAAAAATCCCTTTTTAGCGGTGGGCTTGTAGATCAGGGGTAGATCGCTACCTTCGCAAGGTAGAGGCCACGGGTTCGAATCCCGTCAAGTCCATTCTTTTTTCCGGAAATGCTTGTGATCTAAAGTCCCACGCAGCTAGTGGACGTGCGCTGGCTGTACACTGGTGTTTTGTGAAACTATCCTCGAAAACTAGGCTTGTGCAGACCGAGCGAAGAATCGGCAAGTGGGAGGCCTATTTTTAGATCAAACTTTTGAAATACGTTGAGATCAAAGCTTCTATGCATAGGGGTGACTTTGGTTTGAGCAATATATTGAGATTGATCTTATCCCTCTTCGTCATGATGTCTCTCGCCATCAGTTGCGTCTGTTTCGAGACAGATGAAACGGGGAGGGTCCAAGTGACCGAGATGGCAGAGGCAACAGAGATCGTAGAAATGTCGAAAGTTGGCAGCTTTCAGGAAGAATATCATTCTGTCAGCCTTGGGGGCGCTGACTCGGTCCGAGTCTCCATCGGGATGAGGACCGGCGAGATGAGTATCTCGAGTGGTTCTGACGATCTTTTAAATGCGGTGTTCCTGTACAACGTGGCCGAATGGAAGCCAGATATCGATTACAGGGTCGAAGAAGGTCAGGGTGATCTGGCGATAAAACAGCCCAACGAGAAGATCATAACCTTAAAAGACGACGTTGTGTACCAATGGAACCTCGGCTTCGATGAAACTGCTGTGACGGATCTGAGCGTGAAACTGGGTGCATGCGAAGCCAAGCTCGACCTTGATAACACGTCTCTGGTGAGTTTAGATATCAATTCGGGGGCTGGCGACTTGAATGTAAACCTTACTGGAAACCAGTCTTTGAAACGTCTCGATCTGAGGATGGGCGCAGGCAACGCGATATTGGACCTGAGAGGTGACTGGAATAAAGACATGGTGGCGAAGATTCAAAACGGGATTGGAACCACCACCTTGAAGCTTCCAATTAATGTGGGCGTAAGCGTTACCCCTCGATCGGGACTTGGAACAATCACGTACGAAGGCTTAAGACGAGAAGATAATCGCTACGTGAACGAGGCCCAAGATCAGTCTGACATCACCTTATATATAGAGATAGATAGCGGTGCTGGAAATATCGTTTTGGAAGGTTAGGGGAAGGAAGAATGTTGCGGCCAGAAAGCAAAAGGATTATCCCCCCCTAGGATGTAGGCCAATTGATGGAACGCAAGCCTTTGAGGAGAGGCTCGGTCAAAGAGGTCTACGACCTTGGCCGAGAGTTGGAGTTCAGGTTCACGGATCGAATATCCGTCTTCGACAAGGTGATACCAAGCCTCATTCCCAACAAGGGAGAGACGCTTTGTCGAGAAGGAGTTTACTGGTTCCAACGAGCCGAGAATATGGGGATATCCACCCATTTTGAGAAGTTTCTTCCACCCAACAGAGTTCTTGTGAGGAAAGTGGACGTGATAAGCCCCGAAAATATCACATCCAATACAAAAAACTGCCTGATACCGCTGGAAGTCATATGCAGATGGTACGTGGCAGGGTCGCTTCACGATCGGGTCAAATGCGGTGATATTAAACCCCAGGATATTGGGTTTCAGAGTGGCCACAGAGTGGAATATGGAGAACCTCTGCCAGAGCCCTATATCGAGGTTTCAACCAAGTTGGAACGAGTGGATCGTCTCCTCGACAAGAAAGAGGCGTTGGAGATATCTGGCCTGAATCCTTCTGAGTATGACGATATCAGAGAGATCGTGCTCAAGATAGATGAGGACATAAAAAGAGAGGTGGAACCCCGGGGCCTCATTCACGTGGACGGCAAAAAGGAATTTGGATTCGATGAGGATCGAAACCCAATGGTGGTGGATGTTTACGGGACCGCAGACGAAGATCGTTTCTGGGCCAAAGATCGCTACGAAGAAGGGGAATTTGTCGACCTGAGCAAGGAATACGTCCGACAGTACTATCGAAGAATCGGGTACAAAGATTTGCTTTACGGTGCAAGGGACGCAGGAAATCCCGAACCAGACATTCCGGCGCTGCCCGAAGATGTGATCGATCAGACCGGTCAGATCTACGTCAAGCTATTTGAGATGATTACAGGTGAACGGTTCGAGAGATCTGCCTGATTAGAGGCGGGTAACGGAGACGAAAAGAGAACAAAGGCATACCCTTTGGTAAGATATTGGGTCAGCGTTTTGCACAAATCAAATTGGGTGCGGTCCTGTTTTGTTGATCTTTTGGAGTCTTACTAACTTCACCGATCGAAGTTCAGGGTCAAGATTAAAGGTGAAGCAGTTTGTCAAATGGGGGGGTGGGGGGTCTACATGAAACGAGTGATACTTGTGATCGTCCTTGCAATAGCAGTCTTTGCCGGTTGCATCGGAAACGAGGCAGCTCCAAGCGAGGAAGAAACAAAGTCGATGGTCTCAGAGGCCATAAAGAATGTGACGACTTACAAATTCAGGATAGATATGGATCAGGCGGTCCAGTTCAACAATCTTTCGGGCGAAGGGTCAGTTGACGGTGAGACGATTTCTTTGGAATGGGTTGGCGTGGTTGATCTTATCCGGCACAGATCTTGGGAGACCACAGACCTTGCCAGAATGCCTCTAAAATCTGATCAGAAGTTCAACCAATCTATGGAAAGCTACTACGTGGCGAACATAACCTACCAAAGGGTGGGGACAAACTGGATCAAGCTGAGACAGTCAGATCCTGAATACATCATGGAAAAGGCAAACCAGGTGAGCCACCTAGAAGAGATCATCGATCGATCCCAAATCGAGTTTGAGACGTCTGAGAAGGTCAATGGGATTGATGCTTACCGGTTCAAGGTGATACCCGACGATGACACTGCTTACGGAGTGATGGCAGGGCAGATAAGCTCAATCGATCCCAGGCTGTTGCTCATGATAAACATGACTGGGCTTTTCGAAGTTGGAAGTGATATGGACTGGACCGTTTGGATTGCAAAAGACACTCACGTTCCCGTCAAAAGCCAGATTAAAAGCAGTTATGTGGCAACTTCAGATGTTTTGAACCTGCCAAAAGGGGCTGCTGAAGATCTGAGCATAAGGTTCGAGACCTTGGAGGCGAGACAGTTTAGCGATTATGGGACGTCCCTGAACATAACGCCACCTGACGTGGCCCTGAAAGCTCCATTTCTCTTGCCTCCTGCACTACCGACTGGGACGAATGCCACCTTTTCGGCTTGAACATGGAGTCCGGAACAAGTGATTTTGGAAAGCATCCTGGAGAACAAAATGTGGTATACTACAATTTCATGAACGTGGATACTTGAAATTGGGATTTAGCTATGTCTAATGGTGCCGTTTTCTTCCTGAAGGACAAACCTGGAATTGCGCTCTTGGCGGTGAGAGATCTCGATTTGGCTTACGCCTCTAAGGTAGCCAAGGTGATCGATTCTACACTCTCCCACACCATCAAGATACTCTCTGAGATGGAAAATATGGGCTTGGTTCGGTCTCGGCCTGAAGGCAGAATCAAACGGTTAGAGCTGACGAAGAAAGGAGAGATTGTGGCGTCAGCCCTTTCTAATCTCATGGAGGTTTTGAGCCGTTCAGGGGGAGAATGGAAAAAGATGGAGCAGTTGGAAACAGTGGCCTTGGAGGCGAAAGGTCTCACCAGGCAAGAGGCGGCATTCAAGGTGGGGCCACTGCGAAGGGATCTTGCACTCTTGAAGGGCGAAGACGAAGAAGAGGATCTGCGCAAAGCTGCAGAGGTGCTGGATCAAAGAATCGTGGCGATGATATCTGGTTGATCTAGCGCTCCAGCTTTGGCACCTCGTTTTTTTCTCATATGAGTATTTCCATATGATTTTTGTATAAATTTATTATCATATTTATATCTCAGCAACTACATATCTAAGTGAAGCTCCAATTTTATGAAGATAGATCGTAACTATTCAGGTACCATGATCAGCACCAGTAGCCGCAATTTACAAGATGCTTGTTTGGCCGCCAACTAAACTGATTTTTTTAATTCGTGGTCATTTGATATCGTTTTTTGTTCTGATACGAGTCTGTGGCCAGATTACCCTGAACATCTAAAACCAATATCCTCCGACCGATTTTGGGTACCTGAGTAGTTACGATAGATCTTGATATCTAAGGCCCTTTTACTTAATAACTCTACTTTCCAAGTTTTGATTTTTGCATACATTTGCCAGATTGTAAGCTGA
>CAYWZG010000142.1:0-5651 GCA_964462795.1 uncultured Methanotrichaceae archaeon | reverse complement strand
TAATCGGTTTTCGCCAGAATAGTGTTTAACGATACGACTAGGCCAAATCTCAAACTCTTACGTGTTTAAGATTTGTCCGAAATGTATCGTTAAGCACTATACTTTCAAGATTAACATATTGAAATTCTGAAGGGTATCTATTGGAAAATAATGTAAAGGCTTTTGGCTCTAAGTTGGACGATCTCATAATGGGAAAGAACCTCTCCAGAGGAGTGGCAAGAGATATGTTCTCCCAGGTTCTCATGAACGAACAATCTGAGGCTCACCAAGGTGCCTTTCTTGCAGCCATAACCGCCAAAGGCGCAACTCCCGAAGAGATTGCAGGAAGCTGGGAGGCCATATACGAGCTTGATACTGCAAAAGTATGTCCAAGGGTTCCGGGGCTAGTCGAGAACTGTGGCACTGGAATGGACTCGCTACAAACCTTCAACATAAGCACTGCAGCTTCAATAGTGGCAGCAGCAGCTGGCGTTCCCATTGCCAAACACGGATCTCGAGCCATAACTTCTCGGTGTGGAACCGTTGACATTCTGGAAGTGTTGGGGGTGGACGTGGAATGTGATCTAAACCTGGTCCAAAACAGCATCGAGCGAGCGGGGATTGGCATCTTCAATGGGATGAGTCCAAAGGTCCACCCCGTGGGACTTGGAAGGATCCTTTCAAAGATTCGATTCGGCACAATACTCAACATAGCAGGTTCTCTTGCAAACCCTGCACGGCCAAAGTACGCGGTTCGAGGCGTTTATTCTGAAGAGCTTGTTCTTCCAATCGCCCACGCCATGAAAGAGATCGGCTACCTCCGGGCCATGGTGGTACACGGCCAAAGTCGGGACGGCTCAAAAGGGATGGACGAAGTATCGCCCTTTGGCAAGACCTTTGTAGCAGAAATTTGCGAAGATGGCGAGATTTTACAATACGAGCTTTTGCCTCGCAACTTTGGAGGTGAATCTGTCTTTGGGTTTGAGCCTATGGACGAAGACGCGATCCACTCTGCAAAAGACCTAACCGAAGAGGCGATCAACTTCCTCAGTGTGATCTGTGGCAAGGAAAAGGGGCCACGAGAGAATGTGATTTGCATGAACGCAGCCCCGATCCTCTACATCAAGGGGCGGGCAAAAGACCTCAAAGAGGGCTTTTCGATCTCAAAGAAGATGATCCAAAGTGGCAAAGCCTTCAAGAAGCTGGGACATTGGGTGAGAGAACAAAACGCCTCTCCAAAAGACGGCACAGAACGGCTCAGGGCCCTGGCGGAAAAAACTCTGGACTAGGTTTGAGATTTTTTTGGGTGAAAGGCATTGTCCGAGATGATGGCACCCTTACACACCTCCTTCTTCTCCGATTGAGACGCAAACAACTTGGTGAGGTGGGGGCCGATCGGATCGGATTGGGACAGGATCAGATCAGGCCCTCTACATCGATCGAACATGCGGGTAAGTGATCAAGAAGTAGCTTTATTTTCTGGAGTGTCTAGGATTTGTGATACCTTCTCCAGGTAGGCTTCTAGGTAGGCTTCGCAATCGTCCCACCCAACCTCGACCCCCAGATCGGTCATGACCTCTTGGAGCTCCCGTTTTACTTCCACCCATGTGTACTTGTTCTCAGATTGGCAAAGAGCGGTCATGAGTCGGAGCGTGGGAACGAATATCTTCCTAAATTCAGATCTTATGAATATCATGAAAGGGTAGGACATGTCCCGATAAACGTAAGATCTAAGCTCTGTTAGAAGCTTGTATTGACCTATACATGGGTCCTCGTAAGGATCTTCAATCTCTATCTCCCAGTGTCTGCCCAAGTTTTTGTAACCTTTCTGGATTATATCATCTGCGTAACGCTTGCCACGTTTTTCGTCATCAAGCTCTGCGACTAGTTTGTAGGCGGTGAGTCTGGATCTGAGAAGCTGGATCTTAGCCTCTTCGAAAGTCAAGCTCATGTGGAAAACCTTTAGGTAATTTTCCAGATGGATCAACCTGGTCTCAGGATCGAAGGTGACGCCCATCTCAACGCACCTCTGAAACTCGGACTTGACAGACGGATTGCAACACAGAACAAAATTCCGGATTAACGATTCGTGACCTCGCCATATTCAACTATATATATCATCGGAGTTTAAGACATTTCGGATCGGTGATAATAGTTGGCAGAGGAAAAACGATCGAGCACATCGTTCTTTTTGCTGTCGGTTTGAGCCATAAGTTTATAGAGAAGACCGTCTTCCAGGCTTATCTCAGAGGAGATTGATGTTGCCAGTTTTATTGGAAATCATGCGACCTGGAAATTGCTTTATGGCTAGCATCGCGGCCCTCATAGGGCTATTGATTGCCAATTCCAAGCCAGAAATCTTCGTAGTCGCTTTGGTTTTCTTGGCAGTCTTTGTAGTCACTGGCGCAGGAAACGTGGTGAATGACTACTTTGATAGAAAGATCGACTCTATCAACAGGCCAAATCGGCCAATACCAAGAGGCGCGATAAGGCCCAAGGCCGCATTCAACTGGGCACTCTTTCTCTTCGGCTCTGGATGCGTTTTATCTTATTTCATCAACAATCTTGCTCTTGCCATAGGCATCTTCAACTCAGGGCTGTTGTATCTATATGCCCAAAACCTCAAAACAACGCCTTTCGTGGGGAATTTATCGGTAGGATATCTCACAGGCTCGACTTTCCTATTCGGGGGCGTAGCAGGAGAAAACGTAAAGATAACGGTCTTTCTATTCCTCCTTGCATCGCTGGCAACAGTGAGTAGAGAGATCGAAAAGGACATAGAAGACGTAGAAGGGGACAGAGCGAGCGGGGCTAAGACCCTCCCCATCATCGTGGGCGAAAAAGTCTCAAGCATTTTTGCGCTCTTCTTCGTGCTCGCAGCTATCGCGCTTAGCTACCTTCCGCCTTTGGGGCAGGCATACCTTGCAGCCGTCACCGTGGCAGACACGATATTTCTGGTTGCGGCCGCTCGGATAATTCAGGGCGAGGCCACCAAGGCCCAGCACGCCCTCAAAATGGGAATGGCCGCGGCCCTCGCAGCCTTTCTGGTGGCGGCAGTCTCAGGCTACTTGTGAGAAGTAGGCCACGACCAAGACAACACCGTCGCCTTCTTGGAGTTGCTTTGTTGTCTTTGGCTACTTATGAGCAAAGTAGGCTACGATTGGTCCATCCTCTGAATCGCCCACGGAATCGATCTTCACAAAGCCATACCTTTCGAACTGGACCACCTTGCCCAAATCGTCTTTTATACCCGATTCACCAATCCCAAGATCCACACCACTTGATCGAAGGACCCTCACCGAAACTCCGTCACAGGGTGCCCAATGGATGATTCGAAGCTTCATCTCCTTTGCCTGCCCAGGATCGGCGCCGATGACTTTTGCCCTTGGGGGATCCAGGTTTAAAACCTCCAGGTTACAAAGGTCCTTCAACCGGAATCGGTCTCCTTCTTTTAGGTTTGCAAAATCCTCTTCAGGTACGAGAAGGGGCGAATCCGCCGGAATCACCCTTATCCCCATATCCTGAGTTGGATGGAAAGGTGCATTGGCAACTTTGGGCATATCGCCTTCGATATCGAGAGATACGGGATCCTTGACGAAAAAGCGCCTTTTTGCCTCTGGGTCCACCATCTTTCGGTTCTCGGCATAAATGGTATCCATGCTGATGCTGATGTCAGTTTCGCCCACACCTAACTCGATCATGAACTTCTTGAGCGCCTCAGACTTGATCCCTCTTCGTCTCAAAGCGGTTACCGTGGGCATGCTAGGATCGTCCCAACCCGAGTACTCGCCTGCTTCTAAGGCTTTTCTGAGAGCGCTGGTGCTAAAGGACCCAAACTGATGGATCTTGATCCTACCCCAATGAATCGTGACTGGATAGCTCCAACCCATGTGATCGTAAAGGTACCGTTGCCTCAGTTCGCTATCCATCAGGTCTTTTCCCCTAATGATGTGAGTTACGCCCAAAAGGTGATCCTCGACACCAGACTCGAAATCAAGGAGCGGCCAAACTCGATACCGATCACCGGTTCTTGGGTGGTCTGCTGCCACAATCCTGAATGCAGCCCAGTCTCGAAGCGCAGGATCTTTGTGAACAATATCGGTCTTTATTCTGAGGACTGCGTCACCTTGCTTTAACTCGCCTTCCAACATCCCTTTCCAAAGCTTCATGTTCGTCTTTGGATCTTGGTCTCGGTGAGGACAAGGCTGAGCTGCGTCTTTATGGCTCTTGAAAGTGGCCTGATCGCAACGGCAGACGTAAGCTGCGCCTTTTTGGATCAGCTCTTCAGCCACCTCGTAATATCTGGGCAGACGATCGCTAGCGATCACCACCTCATCGGGGGTGGCGCCCAGCCATTCGCAGTCTTCAAGATACCAATCATAAGCCTCGAGCATGGGTCTTTTGTTGACGGGATCGGTATCGTCAAATCTGAGGATGAAACTGCCACTATACCTTTTGACGTACTCAGAATTGATTATGATCCCGCGCGAGCTTCCAAGCGTGGGCGGTCCGTTGGGGTTTGGGGCAAATCGCATGATTACACCACCGTCTGCCCCCCCAAGTGGCGGAAGTCCCCTTGTTGGCTCCTTTTTTTCACCCAGCTCAGCCAGTAGCTCTGGTGCGATTTCTTCCAGACGTCTTTGCCAATCGTTGGGACTGGATGCTGCAACCTCTTTTAGAACCAAAGCCACTATGGGCGTGATCTCTTTGGCTTGAGAGCGAAGCTCAGGATGTTCACCCATGACTTTTCCCATGACTGCACCCACTTGTGGAGCCGCCTTATACTTCACGGCATTCTGAAGGGCGTACTTCTCTATGATCTCCCTGATATCATCGGCCATGCAATTCCTCACCTATCTGGTCAGATCTTAAGTCTTGTCCAGAGCGTCCCGTATCATGTCTTGATGATCAAAGGCCAGAGGCGGAAGGTCGTTTGGAGTAAATCGATGGACTGACCTTGCATCGGACCCCGCCTTAAGCTCGCCTTTTCCTATGGCAAGATAGCATATGGAGACAGTATGACCCCTAGGATCACGATCGGGATCTGAATAGACTCCCACGAGCAAAAGGTCAGCGATATCGAGTCCGGTCTCTTCTTTCGCCTCACGCAAGGCCGCATCTTCCGTATTTTCTCCGATCTCAACAAAGCCACCTGGCAAAGCGTAATGTCCCTCGTAAGGGGGCCGGTCTCTCTTGATCAAGACGATTTTGCCACCAAAGAGGATTACTGCATCGACAGTTAGCATTGGGCATCTCAATCTGATCACCACCATTATGTGGTAGCTAGTGTAGGGTGCCACCGAAAGGTATATATTCGACGAACGTCGTATGGCCCACTGGCAAAGGTCGATCTGAATTTAAGATCTCCCTCCTTTACCCTACATCCAAAATCGGCTTTTGCTCTATTTTCTCCTATCATCTTCACAACCCAATTTCAGGACGAACGCAGTAGGACCCCCCCTACTTTAGTGGGGGGAGGAATGCGTTCAAATTTGCGTAAACTAATATAGAGTTTACCTCCACGAATGGAGTTATGCGTGCCCAAGATTGCGGAGCAAATCTTGGAATCCGACTTCCACTCGATCTGATATTGAAAGGTTTGTATGGTGCAAGCACCGTCCCTACCTCCCAGGACTGTTTAACCGGCACCCTTAGAGCCTGAAACTGAGGCG
>CAYWZG010000141.1:0-5706 GCA_964462795.1 uncultured Methanotrichaceae archaeon | reverse complement strand
TATCCAGCTTTTCCATGGCAAGTGAGGTGGCCGAGTTGAGCAATTCAGATCTTGAGCTTTTGGAGGCGCTGCTGCCAGGATCCGTCACCTTTTTGGTGAAAAGAAGCCCGAAACTTCTAGATATCGTGACAGCAGGCTCGCCGCTCGTTGGGATAAGGTATCCGGATCACGCTCAGACACTAACGCTGATAGAGCTGTCTGGTCCCATAACCTCGACCAGCGCCAATCTGACCGGGGCGCCCCCACCGACAAGCCTTGAAGAGCTTGATCCAAGGGTGGCAAATAAAGTGGACCTCATCCTCGATGGCGGAAAATCCAAGTTTGGCAAGCCCTCAACTTTAGTTGACCTCAAGAGCAGAAAAGTGATCAGAGAAGGTGCAGGAATAGATCGAGTGCGGGAGGTGATAGGATAGACGTTAGAATCAGAGACTTCTTCCAGACGGATGATGGCTGGATCTTTGCGGTGGTGGATTATCATCATCCACGAGGAATAAGGTCGATGCTCAGATACGTACCAGATCCAGAAGGCGAAAGACATTCTGGAGGCGTACGGTATCGAAAGCTGGACTTCGATCAGGCCTTCGAGTTCCTTCGAAATGCAAAGCCAGATTACGTCGATGACGTTCACCAGGTTCCAGAAGAAGATGTGGCAGACTTCTACAGGCCAGATAAGGTTTTGCCTTCCGTCGCCCAAGAGAGCCCCAAGGTAAAAAAGATCGCCACCCTCCTAAAAGATGAGGGCATCTCTGAAGAGAAGATGGGGATCACGGGTTCCTGGTTGGTGGGGTTGCAAGGTCCAAGTTCGGACATCGATTTTGTGGTATATGGCGAAGAATGGTGGACGGCAAGAGACTTGATCGCCAGGGCCAAGGAAGACGAAAGCAGCCCGATTCAGGATCTGGATGACGCCACATGGAAGAAGATCTACGCAAAAAGAGTTCCAGATATAAGTTACGACGAATTCATCCTCCACGAAAAGAGGAAGGGAAACCGAGGGCTTGTGGACGGAACCTACTTCGATCTTTTATTCACAAGAGACTGGGACCAGATAGGAACGCTCCAGCTGCCTGGTGAAAAGATCGGACGAAAGAAAATCGTTGCAGAGGTGGTGAGCGCCGACTTTGCCTTCGATAACCCTGCCGTGTTCAGGATAGATCACGACGAGATCGATGAGATATTGTGTTACACCCACACTTACACAGGCCAAGCTCTTCCCGGCGAGACCGTGGAAGCAAACGGCGTCGTCGAGAAGACTGAACGGGGATTGAGGCTCGTTGTGGGAACGAGCAGAGAGGCGAAAGGAGAATGGATCAGATCGCTGACCCTTCTAAAAGAGGCCTCACCGAGCTAATTGAATTTCTCAAGAGCGCCTTTACCGGTTCGAGGTGGATATCGACGCCCACATAATCTCTGAGCCCTTCCTCCTTGGCGGAACTTTCCGCGAAGAAGGGTCTTATCAGATATTCGTCTCAGAGCCAGAACCATACCCTTTGCTTCACGAGTTCTATCACGTGCTCGCCGAAGAAAGGGTCATGAAACACCATATTGAGTCGAGATGTGAATTCTGCACCAAGATCGTGATGGAGATGCAAAATGCCCTCATTGACCTTGCCATCGAGAGGGTTATCCATGAGACCGAGCCAGATCTTTTCCCACAATATTTCCCCCATATCTGGAAAACCCTGGACCTCATGGGAAGATGCGGCATCCTCTCTTTCAATCCCACAAGGACGGTCGCTTACAACATATTTCTGGATACTGCTATCAGCGAGATGTATCCTTCGGTGACTACTCCCCCGACTGAAGTCGGGGGCATCCAGTCTGCGACAAAAAAATTAATTGTATTAAATTGCTATATTCTGGACTGAACGCGATTCAACCGGAGCCGCCTACTGTAGCACCTTTTATGAGCATGTGGGGCGATCCGTCGCTCACCGGGACCAATTGACCCGCCTTTCCGCACCTGCCGCTGTTGAACTTGAGGTCATTGCCTATGGCCTCAACACTCTTCATGGTCTCCAGGATCCGGCCCGAAAGAGATGCGTCTCGAAGGAGCCCTGTGATTTCGCCGTTTTCAATCTGGTAACCGTACTTGGCGTTGAACTGAAAGACACCTTCGGCGGGGCTGACTTGTCCACCTCTGCTCCCTAGAAGATAGACCCCATCGCCTGCCTCTTCTAACATCTCTTCAAAGCTCCAGCCATCCTTACGAGATGGTGCCATGTAGGTATTGCTCATCCTAACTACTGGACTCGCGTAACCTTGAGCCCGAGCGTTTCTTGGCGTTCCGCCGAGCCTTCCAGCAGTCTCGCGAGAGTGGAGATAAGACTTGAGAACACCTTCTTCCACCAGAACAGTCTCTTTGGATGCGCTGCCCTCATCGTCAAAAGGATAGTAACCATACCTGAGAAGAGTGGGGTCGTCTTTCACGGTGACGAGCTCTGAACCAATCTTTTGGCCGATCTTTCCTTCCAGGATCGATCCACCCTCTAGGACGATATCGGCTTCGGTGGCATGACCTACTGCTTCATGAACGAAGACGCCGCCGAGTTCTTGGTCTACCACTACGGGAAATATTCCGCCCTTGGGGGCCTTCGCGTCCAGAAGTGCAACCGCCTTTTCACCGGCCTTGCGGGCAAGATCAAAAGCGTCCACTTCGTCGAATAGCTCAAGACCGCAGACGCCAGCTCGGCTTTCTGTCCCGGCCTGGTAGATCCCCTCTCTGCTGGCAACAGCGGTCACGTAAAATCCGGTTCGGGTCAGCTCGTACTTTAGATCTCTGCCGTCTGAGCTGGTATAAGTCGTGACGGATCGAACCTCGTTATAAACCGCTTGGGTGCTGTTTACGCCTTCGACCTTAGCGGCGTTCTCGATCTCTTTGAGAATATCCACTTTCTCGTCTAAGGAAAGGTTCCCTGGTTCCTTTTTCACGGGAACTTGCAGGCTCGTTCCAGGTTCAGAGGACGCGAGCTTTAAGACCTCGTTTCGATCGATCTTGCGGGCGATTCCCCTGGCACTTTTCAGTTTATCGTCCAGGTTATCCAAGCACTCAGTGCAGACGAAACCCCAGGCCCCACCGCAGAGCGCTCTGATTGCCGCGCCCTGAAAGAAGTTTTCGGAGATCTCGTCTAGCTCGCCGTTGTCCAGAACTATCCTGGTGTTCTCGCCTTTTATCTGGCGAACATCGTGAAACTCTGACATCACAAGCTCCTGGTGGGCCTAGAGGGGTTTACACTCGGAGTGGTGATCGGCTCGGGCAGGTTTATGCCGATTTTCTTTTCTGCCGCAAACCGCTTGAGTTTTTCCAAGAGCTTTGTTCTCTGACCAGAAAGACTGTGCTCGAAGACCTCATCTATTGTGGACACCGGAATTATCTTGATCTTGTCCTTGAAGATTTCATCGATCAAGAGATCGCCCATGTTCGATTTGGGTATCAAGACAGTTTTGATGCCGGACTGGGCTGCAGCTTCCACCTTTTGAGTGACACCGCCTACAGGCAGAACGTCTCCTCTCACCGAAAGTGATCCAGTCATGGCAACGTCCTGCTTGACTGGGACGCCTTCCAGAGCGGATATCACGGCTGTGGCGATCGATATGGATGCGCTGTCGCCTTCCACGCCCTCATATGTGCCGATAAACTGGATGTGAATATCTTTGTTGGTGATGTCTTCGCCCAGGAACTTCTTGACCAGGGCTGAGACGTTCTGGACCGCTTCTCTTGCGATCTCCTGGAGCTTGCCTGTGGCGATGATTTTGCCCTCTTCTTTAGATTGGGCGGAAGTCACTTCGGCCATTATGGGAAGAACTATGCCCGAATCGGCCACCACAGCAAGACCATTGACCCTTCCGATTTCGGCGCCAGCGCTCTTGAACATCTTATAGTCTTTGCGCCGTTCAAGATACTGGTCAGTGATCTGCTGCTCGACGCTTCTAGCCATCCTCCTGGCTGCGATCACGTGTCTTGACTCAGTAAGGGGCGCGTTTTCGGATTGAGCCACGTCTCCAGCCACCCGGATCAGGCCGCCCAGATCTCTTAGCATGAGGGTGAGCTGACCTTTTCGGCCAGCCCTTCTCTTTGCCTCTCTGACGATATCGATGACTGCATCCTTGGTGAAGTGTGGGATCTTGCCGTCTCGGATGACCTCTTGAGCCACGAACCGGACCACCTTTTCCCGGTTCTCGACTGTATCATCCATGGTGTCCCGCATGTAAACCTCATAGCCGTACCCTTTGATTCGGGACCTAAGGGCCGGATGCATCCCACCGATCGCATCGACGTTTCCGGCTGCGATCATGATGAAGTTGCATGGAACCGGCTCGGTCCTGACGAGTGCCCCAGAACTTCGTTCGCTCTGGCCGGTGATTGGATACTCGCCCTCCTGAAGGGCGGTCAAGAGGCTCTGCTGAGACTCAATCCTCAAAGTGTTGACTTCGTCTATGAATAGAATTCCTTTGTGTGCCTTGTGGATGGCACCACACTCCACCCTGTCGTGGCTGGGCGTTTCCAGACCGCCAGACTGGAACGGATCGTGCCTCACGTCCCCGAGAAGAGCTCCAGCGTGAGCCCCTGTCCCATCTAAGTAAGGTGCAGTCTTCTGCTTGCTGTTGTCTACCAGAAGCTTTGGCACCATGGCATCGTCCTTGGGTATGAGATAACGCATCGACAGGAAGATCAGTGCCGCAGCTATGATCCCGAAAAGAAGCTGGCCCATGTAGTATGCGTAGACCAAAAGACCCATCACGATCAGCATGATGAACATGTTCCTGGTCTGGGTTTTCTTTCGTGCCTCTGCCTTGTGAGCCTCAACGATCTGTTTTCCCCTCTTGGCTGGAACGACCCTGACTTTGGGGTTGTTGTTGTCGTCGAGGTTGTTGTAGACCAGAACATCCTGCAGTTCTTCTACGGGTAAGAGCTCGCTCATGGCCCTGCCAAGCATGGACTTCCCTGTACCTGGCGAACCGATAAGCATTACGTGACGCCGTTGATTTGCAGCTTTCTTTATGACTTCTACTGCTTCATCTTGGCCGATCACTTGATCTATGAGGCTCTCGGGGACCTCGATCTCGCTGGAGTCCCTGAATTCCGTGATGCCCAACAAATCTTTATTATCTTTATCCAAAATATCGAGCCTCTCGCTCATAATGGAACCTTCTAACCTATATATCTGATGCGGTGCTCCCAACGTCGAACCTATCTTCCGAAATTTTCCATCGCCTTCTGATAGCTCTTGAGGTCGTCTTGGGATATGTAAGGCTTGACCGTGTCGGACGCTTGGTGGAAATGGCGCGCTTCGACCACGATATTTGCCAGGTCCAGATCCTCGCTCTTAATTCCAGGAAGAATCTTCTCTCTTAGAGCCAACATGCCAGCCTCTCTGCACAAGGTCTCTATATCTGCGCCGGTCTGGTTCTTTGACATCTTGACAAGCTCCAAAATAGAGACGTCTTCTGACAGGGGCATGCGGGATAAGTGTATCTCGAATATCTTCACTCTGCTCTCTTTGTCGGGCAAAGGTACTCTGACGAGCCGATCAAATCTGCCCGGCCGCAAGAGTGAAGAATCCACCAAGTCCGGCCGGTTGGTCGCGGCTAAAACTACCACGTCTTTCGGGACGAACGCAGCAGGATCCCCCCTTACTTTAGTGGGGGGAGGAATGCGTTCGAATTTGTGTAAACTAACTCTACTTTCCAAGTTTTGATTTTTGC
>CAYWZG010000140.1:0-5741 GCA_964462795.1 uncultured Methanotrichaceae archaeon | reverse complement strand
TCTTCTCGACATAGCCTGTGCCACTGACCACCTCTCGTTCGTAATACTCTTCATACTGGATCGGATCTTTTAGAGGTGGGTTTGCCATGGCCAAACCGCAAAAGAGAATAAGAACCACAGCCCTCATCAGCCCCTTCGTCACTTTCCGCACCCCCACTCATAAATCCTCCCAAATTTAGTGCGAGTACATATTATTTCAAACTTGCCTCCTTGACCGCACATTTTTCGGGATATGCCCTATCAGAAGAGAAACGCTCATGTGCCCCGAGCACACACCCAAAATATGAAAATCGATTAGAGTTTGGCGATTCCCCTACCGATTTGGGGATAACGTGCCTGATTCAATTATCCAATCGCTTGGAATTCGCCACCTTCTTTGCGGCTGCAGTTTCATATGCGTCGATGGCATCGGTCTTGGTCATAATCCCAACTACTTTTTTTGGTTTATCTCGCTCCACTACCAGAAGCCGTCCTACATTGTTATCGTAGAGTCGATCCATGATCTCTTTTACGTTCTCATCAGGATATGCCGTTATTACCGTTTTCACGGCCACAGTGCCAGCTTTTATCTGATCCTGCTTATCCTCTGGAACCTTCCGTACGTCGTCAAAGGTGATTATGCCCACCAATTCGCCACCTTTGAGCACAGGAAAGCCCCTGTAATTATATTCGAGGATCCTGTCCTTGACTTCTTTTATGGTCATCTCAGGGCTTACCGTCACAACTTCTCGCTTCATGGCATCTTGAACTAGGACGTTCTTTAGCAACGACTCGCTGGCATCCAGCTTCACGCCCTTCCGATTCAAGTCCAGGGTGTACATGGTCGAACCTTTCAACAATATCTGGGCAAGGCCGTAGCTCGATGCGCATGAGATCATCGTGGGAAGCAAGAGCGCATAGTTGGCAGCCATTTCTGGTATCATCACCACGCAGGTGAGAGGTGCTCCTGCAGATCCTGCAAATAGAGCCCCCGCCCCTATCAGCCCATACATTGCAGCATGTCCTTCTGAAACAGAGAATAGGTCACCGAACAAGAGGCCAAAGATGGCACCTACCATGGCCCCGACATATAAGGTAGGCCCAATCGATCCACCAGTGGCACCCGACCCGAGTGTGAAGGCAGTGGCCAGTCCCTTGACCGCAGCCAAAGTCAACATGAAGAGGACGAGCTCAACCTCGATTTGACCGGTTCTGCCCAAGACCATATCCAAAACTCGATCAATCCCCTCGTATCCGACACCCATCACACCAAAGCCAAAAAGGTAGACACCACCAACTCCCGCCACAAGGCCGCCAAGACCCGGTTTCAGCTCGTTTTTGAGGGGAATCAAGCTAAACAGCCTCTGGACCACATAGAGGAGATGGACCCAAATGGCGCTCAAAACTCCGAAGACCGCGCCAAGCGCAAAGCAGAGCCAAAGTTCAGAAAGGGCCAGATTTGTAACTCGAATCTCAAAGGCGGGGGTCTGGCCCAGGAAGGTCGAGGCCACGGCCGCTCCTATCACCGCTGAAAGGAGAATTGGAACCGAATCCACCATCCGAAACCGCCTCATGACCACTTCCATCCCGAAGATCGCAGATCCCAAGGGTGCGTTGAAGGTTCCGGCCAATCCTGCGACCAGGCCGCATATGGTCAAGATCTGAACGTCTTTTGCAGTGAAGTTGAATGTCTGACCGATTAAAGATCCGACCGAAGCTCCGATATGGGCAATTGGCGAGTCTCTGCCAGCACTTCCGCCACTTCCTATGGTCATGGCTGAAGAGAACAAAAGAATCAACCCAGTTCGTTTTCTTATCTTGCCACCTTTCTTGTGGAGCGACTCCATCAACGTTGGTATGCCGTCGCCTTTGATCTCGGGAGCAAGTCGAAATACCATAAGTCCCGCCACGAGGCCGCCCATCACAGGAAGCAGGATAAGCTTCTCGTCACCACCAGGAAGCGCAGATAGCACTGGCCCGAAGAATACGCGGTTGATTACGCTGACCAATTCTCTGAAGATCACAGCCACGAGGCCGCCGATCAGGCCCACTGTTATGGCCATTATGTCCAGTGCAAACCACTCGTTCTCGCTCCAATTAATATGCCAGTCTCTCAAGCTATCAACTTCTGGATGTGTGGGGTGACCCCATCTATTTGAATACACCTTTTCACAGCTTTCGAAAAGATGTTCCATCAGGATGTCACAGGGCTATATTGTGAACTACACTGCCCTAAAAAAGGGGGACTTCCCGCTCTGCCCACTTCCGCTCCCGCAAGTTAAAACAGGTGGTCCAAGAGTTGAGCACTATAGTTGATCCATTCTTGAATGGATCGAAAAAAGAGGCGTTATGGCGCTCTTGCTTTGGTTTTTAAGTTGACGAGAACTGTGCGCTAGATTTGTGTGCAAAGCTCGATATCGGAACTCTTTTATCATCTGGCTGCTTCGCAAGAGTGGGTTGTTGTTATGTTTAAGATCGGTTTTATTAAACTTGGAAATGTTGCGACTTCGTTGATCGCAGACCTTGCCTTAGACGAGATCGCTGAGAGGAATGACATCGAAACCAAAACTTTGGGTTTTGGGGCTAAGATGACAAAAAAGGAAGCTGAAATGTCGGCAGAATTGAAAAGCTGGGAACCTCAGCTGGTGGTTATGGTGGGGCCCAATGCAGCAACTCCAGGCCCAACCGCTGCACGAGAGCTTTACAGAGGTGTTCCAACCATAATCATCTCCGATGGTCCCTCAAAAAAAGATGCCCGAGAAGCTTTGGAAGCAGAAGGCTTTGGATACATGATCCTCCCCTTCGACCCCTTGATCGGGGCCAAAAGAGAGTTTCTGGATCCGTCCGAGATGGCCCTCTTCAATTCAGATTCCCTCAAGGTCTTGAGCGTCTGTGGCGGAGTTAGGTTGGTACAAGAAGAACTCGACAAGGCCATGGCCAGCATTGAGGCAGGCGATCCCCAGCTGCCGCATATCCTGGGAAACCCCGAAAAGTGCACCGAGAGGATGAATTTCCAGAACCCCTACGCCAGGGCCAAGGCCATGGCGGCTTTGCACATGGCCCAGACTGCAGCGAGCATAGACGCAATAGCTTGTTTCAGGCTAAAGGAGCTAGAGAGAATCGCCCTGACCGCGGCCGCAGGCCACGAGGTAATGCGGGCCGCTGCCAAACTGGCAGATGAAACACGAGAGCTTGAAAAGGCCAGCGATTCGGTCTCCAGAAAGCCTCATGCGAGGTCTGGTGCCCTTCTGGATAAGACCGGCCTATTGGAAAAACCCCACGAAACTTAAAGGCGGAATTTTCCGCCTACGATTTTTTTGTCGAACGCCCCGCAGCTCTATCGTGAAGCACGCCATTGCCAATTCGGTTCACGAGGGCATAAAGCCAATAAATAGCCCTTCTTCCCCGCGCACATACAATTCTTTTGTTTTTGTCCGTCCGTCACGCGTCACCCATCCTTCCCCTGAGAAGAGGCTCTGCAACCACACAAAAAATTGTGTCGCGCAAGGCGTTTTGATCCCAGGTGACAAGTCATGGAAGTGACGGGCCAAGTACCTATTTATTAGTGACCTAGACCTCAAGGGAAGGGATATGCCAAGCAAACCCCCAAGTATGTTGCTAGACGTGTCTTTTTTTGAAATGAATACCCCACAGCTTGCTGTGGGGTGCGCCGCCGCAATTTGACAGTAATTGTCGAAAGGCTTATGGCGTGAGTCGTCCGTTAAAATCTAAGCAGGGTGATCATCTGTCAGGCTTATCTCGACGTTTTGGGTTAGTTATGTGTCTTGTCTTGATCCAGGCAGCCTGTGCCGGGATCGTGGTCCAGGACGAAAACCATTGTGAATCATCAGTCGACCAAAATTCATCTGACGACCAGAATGGGTCTTGTGAGGTTGGAACGTCGGCTCGAACCCGGCTTCCTGTCATCGATCTTTCTGGCTACAACGCCGGATTCACCAAAGTAACGATGATGAGAAACGCTGCCACAGGAGAATTGGTGGAAGAGTCTTACCTGTACGGCGATAATCTGGATCGCGAATCTAGAATCGAGATGAACGGGAACGGCTCGTCCATGAAAGTTGATTCGAACTTCGATGGGACAAGTCACATCGGCGTCTTCAAGATGGCCCAGCCCAACGGATCTGCTCAGGATGGACTGGCCTTCGAGGCAAGCGAAGACTATTCTGGAAATTTTCGCATCTATGAGAAAATAGAAAGCTTTGGAACAAATGTCGAATCGGACAGGTCAGTTTCAGGTGACGGATACGTTGCCGTGAACAAGAAGATCGGGGACAATCAAAGAATCAAAGAATCTGGAACCGGTACCTACCGGTCAGATGAACAGATCAGCTCAGATACAAACTACATAGCCAAGGATATAAGCCTCGAGAGTGGCCCTGTAAGCCAGAGCTTAAGGGGCGACTACGTCATCAACCAGAACCTCAAATGGAGGGAAGGTATCTCGTCGCAAGTTGAAGGCACAAGCTTCATGGGCGAAGAGTATTCAGAAATCGAGCGTCTCGACAAGGTCACCGTGGTTCGGGGACTCTCCGATATGGAGACCGATGCCGAGTTTTCTGGCAAGGCCAGATACAGACTCCTTGAAGATCAGATCGAGATGGACGACCAGTACGAAGGAGACTATTCGCTCCAGCGCAAGATGAGGATTCAAGCCACATCTCGCTATAAACAGCCTCATCTCAAGGTGACAAAAGAAGGCCGGCTCGTATTCAAAGAGGACAAAACGCTTGCAAGCTATATCATCTCGGTCGAAAACGACGGCGATCGAACGCTAGAACCGATCCGCATAATGGATATATTCCCGCCTGGCGCCACCTTTGTGAACACCACGGAGGGGCCTGAACTATCCCAAACCGGCGTTAACTGGACCTTGACTCATCTTTCGGTTGGTGACCAACACGAAATAGGGATCTGGCTCGACGTAACCGAGTGCAATAACCCTGAGATTGTAAACCGAGCGGAAGCTGCCGGTGGTTACGACGGCGGCTGGGTCAAAGCCTCTAACTTTTCGTCCATCGAGACGGGCTGGCTTTCTTGTTGCCTTGAAAACTCCATCGCTGCAACGAAGACCGGCGCAGTCGATCCATCAAGCTCCAACTTGATCCAATACAGGATTGCCATCCAGAACAAAGCAGACAGCACCAGGACCGCCACAGTTACTGACTACCTTCCCGATGAATTGGCGTTCCTGGACTCATCTCATCCCTTTGCATCATATGAAGGAGATGTCGTCACATGGAACCTGATCGAGATCGAACCGTTCGAGACCGAGGTCATAACTTACAGGGCCAAGGCTCTCAGAAGCGGTAAGGTCACAAATCGGGCCGTGGTAGATCCCAGTTCCGTCAGCGGTAAAACCGCAAGGTCGGTGAGCGTCAGCGCCGTTGTGGATGTGGCCCCCTTCGAAGGCGAGGTTCCGGCACCAGGATGGCAGCCTCCTGATTGGGGTTTTGAAACCGAAGAAAATGAAGAGGATCTATGGCTTTATGTCCCGTCAACTACCACGGCCTAAAGGCCGTGGCTCTGCGAACGGCTAAGCGAGACTAAACAGTTAGACTAGAGGGCAACAAAATGCAGCAGCGTTGTGGGCTACTAAGAATGGCAGAGTACCTCCCTAGCTTTGCTCACTTCTGGACCAAGCCGAATTCGATGGGATTTATCCCTAAGCCTGCTTCGCCACCTCGAAGGGACATTTTACCCAGACTTGATCTGGAGAGCATAATATGCGCATACCTGTCATG
>CAYWZG010000139.1:0-5813 GCA_964462795.1 uncultured Methanotrichaceae archaeon | reverse complement strand
ATACGTGTACACCCATTACACGAAACCGACATGAAGCGGATTCAGTATAATAATTCCGAATCATTCATATGACAAGGTTATTTCTTCGCGGGCCCTTAGTGTTATCTAATCGGTTCTTGACTATAAATTCGTTCCTATCGGTTATCAATTATATTATCTCCCAATTGATGATCTGGTAAACCAGGGCACGTCAAATGCCCGTCACTTTAGTGATGGGTGATTTACCTTTGGTTCTTAAGGTGGGCTAAAGGGAAGCACCGACATATCACACCATGTCGGCCCACATTTAAATACATTTTGGTTGAGTAAAGACAACATAATTTGATTTGAGTTTCGTCCCGGGCAAGTTGATACTCCCTTGCCATGAAGTGCTGCAGTCTCGATGCAGGTTATGATGAAATACTTAAAAACGTTTTTTTCGAATTTTAATATCAACTTATGGCTTAACCACAAATTTTATAATATTTTGAAACGCACTATACTTAAAATAACCGTTTAGGAGGTGAAAAAATCCATGATGGACAAGTTCATATCAAAACACCTCTACAACAAGGGGATCGAGGTCTACTTCGGAGGAAGTGCTAACGAGCGCCTCAAAGGCAGGGTTGCCGGAAGCGCAGACGGCGTGTTGGTTCTAGAAGCGGGGGAACGGAGAGACAACATAAATTTGGAGAAGGTACTCGCGGCCTGAGAGGTTTGACTCACCCCTTTTCCAGAAAAAGGCCGCCAATTCCCCCCCAGCCTGATCCTCACCGTGACCACTCCTGCATTTTAAAGATCATCCCGATTGTCTCATCGATCAGCTACTTTTCCGGTGTCACTGCCAGGTTTGGAGATGGCGGCATGAGGAGGTTGTCGGCCGGATATCCCAAGGCTTTGGAAAAGTTGAGGAGCTGGGCTGCTATCTGGGCGATCTCCTGGCTGAAACCTGCCGCAAGAATGGATCCCATATCAGCGGCAGATGCATCCATTTCGATCTCGATATCGCCTTCTATAGAAAGCCCTTCCAAAGAGCGGACATGCCCTTCAGACAAGAACTTGTTCAGATCTCCAAGCTTAACCGCCTTTCTTGTTTCTTCTTTCATAATCTCACCTCGTATCTTGTCACATTCACGATCTGGTCATCGGAATAACGACCAAGGCGGCCCGGATGTTCTCTTTGTCCTCAGTTTTTGGGCCGCTTAGAGTTACCTCGGCATAAGATATAAGGTTTTTTGGAGTTATGTAAAATTTAGTTGATTTTAAGTATTGTCAAGAACTGTAGTCAAGAACCAATTAGATAACACTAATTGGTTCTCACCAGAATAGTGCTTAACGATACGAATAGGTCAAATGTCAAACTCTTATGAGTTCAATATTTGTCCGAAAGGTATCGTTAAACACTATAATTACAATCTCAAACTAAATAAGCGTCCAGGTTGCTTTGTTTCTTTGATCTTTTCTTGGGGCAGGGAGGGATTTGGAACTGTTTAGACCGCCATTGACCGTCCACGAAGGCGCCACCTGTGGGCCTTTTTCCAGCGCCAGTGCAAAGGGCGCGGGCAAGGCCAGATTTCACGCGCGCCCGGAAAAAACTGGCGCGGGGCAATCTCGACTTGCGCCTGCGATTGGCAAACAGTGCCTTCAGGCGGCAAAAGAGGTGTACGAATCGCACAGGACCGGTACCAAACAGGATAAGAAAATAAGTTGAATGACAAGTTGTGGGTTCGTTTCTTATGTAACCTGGCGATAAACTTAACTAACCAGGTTACATAAGAGACTGACCTTGATCCCCAAAGAAATCTCTGAAGAACCCGCCCAACAAGAACTTGAAATCCCCCTTAAGATCAAGGAGTGCGTCGATCGACTGATTGCAGAGCAGGGACTCACATCATGCCAAGAAAAGTTCAACAAAGGTGAAGAATCGGAGTGGGAGAGAACGGGATTGATTGCCTATCGACAGGAACGGGTCTACTGCAGCAAAGAGTTGAAAAAGGTGACAGAAAGTACATGAACCGTGGACAGATCGACAGAAACAGGGTGACGAAAGTTTTTCTCCTCTTGGCCATAACCTTGCTTGCAGGAAGCATATTGGGCTGCATATTTCCAGACCAAGAGAAGAACATCCCAGCCCAAGACAAGGTCAACGTGATGACAACGACAGTGCCTTTGGGCCACTTCACAAAGATGGTGGGCAAAGATCTTGTAAATGTAGAGATCTTAATATCACCTGGCACCAACCCACACACATTCGAGCCTGTGCCATCACAGTTAAAATGCATCGACGAGGCCCAACTCTATGTGAAGAACGGTGCCGGCATGGAGATTTGGATGGACAAGATTATCCAGGCCAACGAGGATATGCTGGTGGTTGACTCGTCCAAGGGCATAGATCTCATCGAGTCGACAGATCCCGATCATGACGATCATAACGACAATAGCGAGAAAGGGCTTCACAAAGCGATCCTCACAAAGGACCCTCACATCTGGCTTTCGCCCAGAAACGCCATGGTCCAGGTGGAGAACATATGTGATGGCCTGGTGAATGTGGATCCTGAAAACGAAGATCGCTATCGAAATAACCGAGACAGTTACATAAAGGAGCTAGAAAAACTCGATTCAGATCTCAACGCCACATTTTCAAAATCAGAAAAAAAGAAGATCCTGGTTCTCCACCCTGCTTGGAGCTACTTTGCCAGAGATTACGGTCTAGAACAGATCTCGATCTTATATTCCAAAAAAGAGCCAGGACTTAGATATCTGGTCGCTATGATCGAGACCGCACGAAAGAACAACGTGACACGCATCTTCGTGGACCCCAACTTCAACCCCAAGTCGGCTGAGATCATCGCCAACGAGATAGGTGGTAAAGTCGTGCCTCTCGATCCGCTGGCAGAGAATTATGTTGAGAACATGCGGCATGTAGGCCAAGAGATTGCAACAAGTTTTGAACCATGAACGACATAGTGTCTGTAGAGAAACTTTGGGTCCACTTCGGAAGTCAAGTGATCCTCGAAGACGTAAACCTAGTCATCAAGGAACACGATTTCTTGGGTTTGATAGGCCCAAACGGTGGCGGCAAGACCACCCTCTTGAAAGTCATCCTCGGTCTGATCAAGCCTTCCCGTGGCCAGATAACGGTCTTTGGAACCACACCTGAAGCTGCTCGAAATAGGATTGGGTATCTACCCCAAAGAAACCTCTTTGACCTCCAATTTCCTGCGACAGCTTTCGATGTGGTATTGATGGGCAGGTACGGAAGAAAGGGCCTATTCAAGCGTTATGCTGACGAAGATCGAGATGCGGCCCGCCAAGCCTTGGGTCAGATGGACATGCTCAAATACGCCAACAGAGAGATAGGAACCCTTTCTGGAGGGCAGCAGCAGCGAATCTTTGTTGCAAGAGCCCTCGTCTCCGAGCCAGATCTCTTGCTTTTGGACGAGCCTACCACCGGGATCGACGCATCACAGCAAAAGGATTTCTACGAGCTTTTAAGAGATCTAAACCAAGAGAAAACCATCGTCATGATTTCTCATGATATGAGTGCTGTATCGAAATATATAGAGAAAATTGCCTGCATCAATCGACGGCTCTACTACCACGACTCAAAAGAGTTGACCGCAGGAGACATTCAAGAAGCTTACAAGTGCCCAGTCGAGATGATAGCTCATGGGGTCCCCCACAGGGTTCTGAGAGAACATGATTGAGATATTCCAGTACGAGTTCATGAGAAACGCTTTGACTGCAGGCATCATAGCTGCTGTCCTCTGCGGAATAATCGGGATATACGTCATACTAAACAGGATCGTATTCATCAGCGGAGGGATAGCACACACTGCCTTTGGTGGGATCGGTCTTGGCTACTTCCTGGGACGAGACCCCCTCATCTTTGCCATCCTCTTCTCACTGGCTGCAGCTCTTGGGATTGGAGCCATCAAAAACACCCGGTCCAGGGTATCTCAGGACACCGCTATAGGGGTCTTCTGGGCGACGGGGATGTCTCTTGGAATAGTTTTCATCGCCTTAAGCCGTGGTTACGCTCCGGATTTGTTCGATTATCTCTTTGGAAATATTCTTGCAGTATCGGGCGAAGACGTGAAATTGATATTGGCGATGACCCTGATCATGATCGTGATCGTCGCTCTGCTCTACAAAGAACTGTTTATCCTATCTTTTGACCCTTCTTACGGCGAGGCCGAAGGGGTCCCAGTCCAGAAGCTCTATCTCCTTCTCTTATGCATGGTGGCTCTGAGCGTTGTGGTTCTCATAAAGATTGTGGGCATAATATTGGTCATTGCGCTCTTGACAATACCTAGCGCCATAGGAAGACAACATGCCAGGACTTTTAGAGGGATCATGGCCCTTTCGATCGTGCTTGGCATATTTTTCGTCGTCTCGGGCTTGGTGATATCTTATTACCTCAACATCCCCTCTGGCGCAACCATAATACTCACAGCCGCAGGAACCTTCTTTGTGAGCACGGCTATTTCTCTAGGTGGGACCCGCCGTTGAGATCTTATCCGATCACCATTATAGTCCCGAACGCCAAGTTTGACACTTATCTGATGCGTATAGCGGTGATGTTAACCCAAGAAACTACAGGTTCTGTAAGCAGATGATTCCTCCAGTATACTGCATTACGTGTCAAGTCTAAGGTTCAGGACTATAGTCATCGTTTAAGGCCACTTTCAGCAGGGAAAATGACCATCACAAATAATTTTTCAGATCATTTTATAATCGAGAACTGATTAGGTCAAAGTTTGCCCAAGTAGGCGATTTCTGCCCAAATGTGGCGTGTGCAGATCATGGAAAGCTGCAAAGCGAGCATCAACAAAATATCATTAAGTTTGGGAAGACCAACACAGGGCGTCAACGTTTCAGGTGCAAGACCTGTGGTAGAACCTTTACAGAAACCAAAGGAACTATTTTTTATCGGCGACACACACCTGAAGACGAAATCATCGAAACGTTGGCGTTGATAGCCGAAGGTAGCCGCATCAGCAGCTTGGCACGTGTCAAAGGTCACAAGGAAGATACAATCATAAGTTGGATTCAAGATGCAGCCAACCATGCTGAAGCTGTTGAGGAAGTGTTGCTAGCGGATCACCATATAAAACGTGGCCAATTAGACAGTATGTTGGGTTTCGTCCTCAACAAAGGTGGAAAAAAACTACCCTGAGACCGACGAAAGCGACCAGTTCTGGCGAGATCTACCATGATCGACATGGATAACCGCCTCCGTGTCGCCCGTGGCATTGCCAAAACGGAAACGTCGGCAAGCGTTGAAGTCTTCCAGACTCTCAAGCGTCGTGGACACCCCGATGGCCCACCACCTACCATATCAAATGGATGGGGAGGGATTGACGATGTTATGGTCGAAGTCTATGGGATTGTTCTTAAGTACAAAGGAATTGGCCGACCCCCTACTCGTAAACGTCCCCAGTCAGATTGGCAGTATCTACAAGCAATCAAAGAGCGTGATAATGGACATTTGGTAGATATCAAGTTGCGTGTCATTTATGGAGACAAAGGTGAAATGCTGAAGCTATTGGGAAACAGCACGGCGTATATCAAAAGGACACATCTAACCATGCGACTATTTAACTTGCGGGAGCGGAGAGAGCAGAGCGGGAAGTCCACGGTCTTTAGGCCGGTCTCGTTAACTCTTAGAGTTAACGGGAGTTAGCGACGATAAGTCGCTAACCGGATGAAAGCGGAGCCCTCCCCTTTGTTTCTGGCCACCGATAATGATTTCTACTTCATCGCCAGTACCGGACAGGTTAGCCTCGACGTTCTAATGAACTTGTGTAGAATCCCAAATGGAGATGAGCGAA
>CAYWZG010000138.1:0-5865 GCA_964462795.1 uncultured Methanotrichaceae archaeon | reverse complement strand
AGAGGGCGTTGATGACTGTCCTTCCGGCGTTTTGCATATCTTTTCCGCCATAGAACCGAGAGATGAAAGCGGTATTTGCAGTTGCAAGTCCGACGATGATGCTTCCCAAGACCATCACGATCATGACGCCCATAGCAACGCCCGCAATGGCGCCAGATCCCAGCCTACCTACGAAATAGAGGTCGACCATCTCAAGGACGCTTTGGAGAAGGTTGTTGGCAACGATTGGAGACGATACCTTTAGGAGACCCTTGAAAAGATCGCCCTCGGTGATGTAGCTCATTTCCGGGTCTTTCCCTTCATCTCGTTTTCCAAGTCGTGTGGATGAGATCGACGATCGAAACTAGCTGACCCCCAAGATCCTCTTTGGCATCTTTGCGGGCATCCTGCTCGACGTCCTTTATCTGCCCAACCCACCAGATGTCCCCTATATGCACTATGTGCACTACAGATCCGTTCCATTGGTATTCTCTCTTCTCGTGAAGGAGGAGCTTGATAAATGCACCGTATGACCCCTAGACCATCTGGACTTGTCAAGCTGCAGGATTTCATCTTTTGGCAAAAGAGGGGTGCCAGATCAGGCGTTCACCACTGCCATTGTGACTAGAATGAGAGATGCAGTGCCAAGAACGTCCATCACGCTTGTGATTAGGGGTATGGTCACATTGTCGGGATCTACCCCTATCTTGACGAAGAAATAGGCGGAATAATAGGTGACCAAGATCGCAAGAAGCGTGGTGAAGAGGCCCGCAACCAGGCATATGAACAGAAGCTGATTGAATCCCAGCGAGTTCATGCTAAACGCCCTGGAAACTGCGTAAGCCAAAAGCCCCAATATTGGAAATATCAGAAGCGAGAGAAGAAGAATACATTGGAAATTGGTCTTAGTCCTCTTATCAGGTATTCTGCCCATCTGGATCAGGCCAAGGTGGTAGGCTGAGGTGAGCTGAGATGAGAGGATTCCGCCCAGGTTGCCGCCTTCGGCGTTGAAGACCGGTATGAGTAAAAGAACCGCCGAGAAGGTCACTAGCATCTCTTCTGTCATCCCCATGAAAACGCCGGCGATGGTGCTCAGGAAAGCAGATAACACCAGAATCGGAAACGACTGCCTTATGATCTTGGTCAGAATGATGCGCCCTGACCCCAGGCCGTAAACCGTTGCTGCGGTGGAGAACATTATGAGCAGAAACGAGACGGCTTTCGTCAAGGTATCACCCAGGCCCGATACGAATATGGCCGAACCAAAGAGGATGGGGATCGTAATTATGTCTCCAGCTGCCGTTATGAGCGGGACTGATATGTTGTCTGGGTCCCAGCCTTTCTTGAAGCTTTGAATGACCATTGATAAGGTAAAGACCAGAAGAACCGCTCCAGATAGAATGCCGCTGATAACTGATACTAAGATGAGGTCGTAGATGGATATGGTCACAAGACCCGTTGCCAGGCCAAACCCTTTCACCACCAGGGCCAAGACCAGAGACATCACCAAGGTTTGAGTTGCGGCACCGAGCACTTGTTGGCGAAGCGCTTGGGATGTGCCCAACGGCGACGATATCTCGCCGGTATGGAAGCTGGTTCCAAGCCTCGCCCCAAAAGAGCCGAATATGTTCCCCCTCATGTTTATGACGCTGGGAATCAATATTATCAGGCCGGGATACACTATCAAGAGATGAGATAGCCTCGCTATCGAAAAGCCCGCGAAGATGTCGGCGGCCGCACAGATGAATAATGCAAAAAAGCTCTGTTTTATGATTTTAGATACGTTGCCAAAGGTTGAGGTGAAGTGGTCGTTTACATCGGCAGGCATGGCTACAAAGAGGGATTGTTCTGCCCCGGTGCAGGGCAGTAGCGACATGTCCTCTGCTAAGTTGACCTCTGCCATGGACTACACCTTGGAAGAACCCAGGTGGGGGTTCCAATCTTTGGGATGATTCGTTCATGTCGTATCTTGTCCGACGTTTCAATGAGGATTAATGCAAAGTGAGTGGTATGTGAACTAAGAAGACCTCATCTTGGGGCGTTGGCCAGGCGGCCCGAAGCCCCAGTTATTGAGGGTTAACGATCTGACTAGAGTCGCCAAGCGACCACGACTAGATCTCAAGACGGCATATGCTTACTTTGCCAGATCCAGCAAAGATATCTCGAAGGATCACTCCTCGTTGGGTGTGGCGATGCCCAGCAGCTCTTCTACGGGCTTTGCACCACGTTCGGTAATCTTGACGTTAATTTGGCTGACATCTTGGGATATGTTACAGCCGTGGACGGTCTTCCTTCGCCTGCAGCCATTCTCTGCGGAATGGTAACCTATTCCGCTAGAAATGAGGATCTTTCTACGCTTGGTGCCGGGTAGATCGCGACGCATTGGGAAGCCTTCTCGATCGCTTCCACCAGTTATCACCATGCCGTAGCCAGAAACGCCTAACGCGTCACCATCGACGGAATCGCCGATCTTGAGTCCTACGAATTTGTTGGCTGCGGCATCCTTTGCCTCTACTTGATAAGCTTTCCCAGTTTGGGGGTCTGAAATAACCACTCTGAAGTCCATTTTTTTCTCCTCGCAACTGAACAGAGCCAAACTACGACCTTTCAACGTATAAAACATTATCTCGATAGGGGCTTTGTCCTTGCCCGCCCCAATCCTTCGCTCGCCTTCGCGTCAGATCTCTCCAAATAGTGGATGCGTTGTTCAAAGCCGTGGAGATTTTAGATGCTCATCGAGTCTCCATCCGGGAGAGGCCGAACGTCGGCCATCCTCTTTTTCCCAGTTATCGGTCCCACTTCAGATATGTCGCGATGGGGGGGGATCTCATCTATATACTCGCCTTCAGTCATCGATTCGTCAGAAACCATCGCGTATATTCTGTAGATGGTGCCTTCTTCCATCTCACACCGGGTGGACCATCGACCGTCGCGATTCGGAGTTACCCTCTTTCTTAACTGGAGTTTATCGTCGTCGTACCTTACCAAGACGTAAATCATCCTCTTGGTTCCGTATACTCTGTTAGACTGGCCTTCGATTAGTCCGGCCCACCGATCCTCACCATCCCGTGGAAAGTTGATCTTGATCGAGGTTGTCAGACGCGAACGTGCCCAGGTTGCAACGCTTCCAGAGCCGACGAGGAAGCTGAGGAGTGCCACCATCATGAGGATTTTTCTGTAGTTTTGATCCAAAAAGTCGTCTTTGACTGAGATTGCCGTTTCGTTCTTTGCCTTCTTGGCTTCTGTTGAAGACGCAGTCGGAGAAGATGGCCCGCTTTCAGATGAGGAAAAATCTGCCTGAAGATTGTCCAATGGAGGATCGCTTGGCGGGAGCAGTCCCACCTCTGTCGTGGTGCTATTTTCAGCAGGCAAGGGGACGAAAACTATGGGTACAGTCCGGGACCTGCTGTTAGCGTCCAGTATGCTGAACCAGTCCCAATAGCCGTCCAGATGTGACTCGATCAAATGATTATCCAATTCAACGATCGCGATCAAGGGTGTTGTGCCATAAAACATGCCATCGATATAGACCTCCGCACCAGGTGGTTCAGAGACTATTGGAATTTGGACGTAATCTGCCTTGTATTCCTCTTCTTTCGCATTCAGATCGGTATTTTCACCACCAGATCCATCGGTCGCGAGATTCAATGATTCCAAATCGTTTTGCGAAATTGGGTTTTCATCATCGGAAACTGGCTTTATGGCTGCATATTCTTGGGAGGTTGAATCAAGATCTTTGACTGCAGAATCTTGGTTTGAAACGCCAGGTTGCGCAGTGGATACACTATCGTCCAAAGGAGTTTCATCAAAGGAACTCTTGTGGGCAAGGTCGATCAGCTCGTCGATGTCGGTCACTCCTCCGCCAGAGTAACCTATCCGGTAGACTGGACGAGATCCAGATCCTAGGTCCACGATACCCGAATCCTGGTCGCATAGAACTGGCTCTGAAAGGACAATGAAATACGATGCAAATAGCGATACAAATAGGGTGGACAACGCCACCAACAGACGAACTGCGCGAATGTGAATCCCCAAGGAGCAAGGTTATCCAATTGACCTTATTATACTCTCTGGTCGAGATCTATTCGATCCTGCTCATCTTGCTGTATTCTTCCAAAGAGGATATGGGCATGGTCCTGATGGGAATTCCTGCCTCTTCGACCGCAACCAAGGCGTTGACACCTGCGCAGATCACGATTCCGATCTTTGTCGGACCCACGGGACAGGCCATGTTTGTCTCGCCAGGCTCGCTTATATTTATCAAACCGCCTAGGTCTACAGCGTTACATTCTTGCAAAAGCTGTCGAGCTTGGTCGGTTGCCGCCAAGGGAACCTCTCTCAAGTTGGCCAATATGCTTCCTTTTCCCATCTTCACGGCATCGGTGACCCGAGCGGTCTTGCGAGACATGAATACTTTCATGGGGTCCAGAGACGATCCTACATAGGCGATCAGGTCGATGAATTTCGCTGGCTTACCGTTCTTGATTTCGACGATCCCCGCAAAGCTGGTGTTTACAGGAATTCCGGCCCTCAACAACATTCCGTCGATGGTGATGCTGCAGACATTAGAGATGGCAATTGATCCTTTTGGGACCGTCAAAAGTCCGATCTCCGCACCTTCGTCCTGGATTCGAATCCGCCTGCTGACGGTATAATCTGCATTGAAGACCTCTTTGATGATCTCAAGGGCCTTCTCGTAATCGTTCTTGCCCAAAATGCTGGTGTTGACGACGACCCAATTTTCCGCAGATTTGGGGTCGAAACTTGATTGGTACATGCATTCTTCGATCCGGGTGTTCACAAAGCCAATTCTATCGTCCACCAGCGCGTCGCCGAGTTCCATGTTGCCAAGAGGCGTAAGCGAACGACCGCTGTAACCTTCTTTCTTTGTGAATCCCAGTTCGTCCAAGATCTTGAGGTTGTACCTGACGGCGCGTTCGCCTATGTCGTATCCTCTGTTGCTCAACTCGTCAGAGATGGCTCTGGCACCGATGGGCTTGTCCGATTCTTTTATCACCCGGAGAATCTCTATGAGCCTGCGTTGGCTCGTCTGCGCCTTGGCGAGCAGCTTCATCCAGGTGGCTGACTTCGGGGAAGTGCATATATATCTTGTGCAGATTTACCAGTGGTGAGCGTTTCAGAGTGATAGTCGAGAACAAATTAGGTGAAACTAGTTGGTTCTCGCCAGAATAGTGCTTAACGATAGGCCAAAAGTTATTGTTAAGCACTAGACTTGGAAGTCCCGTGGGGTAGTGGTCAATCCTGCAGGCCTTTGGAGCCTGGGACGGCGGTTCGAATCCGCCCGGGACTATTTTTTAGCTCATCTCCAACGCTCATCGTCGCAAAGGACACATTAGTCTCGTTTCGGCGAAAGACCCAAAAAGTGCCAGGTTCAGAAACATACATATATGGGTCTAGCAAAGTGTGGCCCTGTAATTAGCGCTCCGGTGGTGTAGTCCGGCCAATCATTCCGGCCTTTCGAGCCGAAGACCCGGGTTCAAATCCCGACCGGAGCATCAAACTCCTTTTTCCAAGATCCTTTGCTAATTTGCTAAAATCGCGGCTTGTGGCCGAGATTCTGAAATGCAATCGTTGTCGTGAATCCTCGAAAATCATCAACACGCGACCGAATGGACTACATCACAAAAATGGGTTTTCCATGTTCGTTTTTTCAGATTTTGTCCAAATGACCAACACCCACGACCAAAAAGAGAATGATGGGCATTTTTGCCCACTCTTCCTAAAACGCCAGCCGAAATCAAGGGTATTTTTTCCTTGCCAACAATTCGCAAGCTTGCACCCTTCGTCTATCTATTCTATCTATAGTACTCAACGATACCTTTGAGCCAAATCTCTAACTCGCAAGAGTTTGAGATTTGGCCTATT
>CAYWZG010000137.1:0-5940 GCA_964462795.1 uncultured Methanotrichaceae archaeon | reverse complement strand
AAAGAGATGGCAAGGACCGGAAAAGTATCCATGGCCCGCGGATCACGGGTTATGAAGGTTTAAACATTTAAACATTTAAACGCATTAAGCGTTTAAATGCAGAATTGTTCAAGTTCATAATTTGGCACGTTTCCGGAATGTTCGGGACTTTGGAGTTTCGAATTTTTCGGATTTTTCCCACGTAGTAAGAGGTTGGAACATGGCACAAGTATATCACGACGAGGACGCGGATTTGGGCGTCCTGAAAGATAAGACCATAGCAATTATAGGATACGGAAGCCAGGGACACGCCCAGGCCCAGAACCTTCAGGATTCTGGCCTGAACGTGGTCGCAGCAGACGTTCCAGGATCTCGAGCCTGGAAAAGGGCCGAAGCTGACGGCGTCAGGGTGGCTACTGCTTCAGAAGCCGCCAAAGAAGCAGACGTAATTCAGATACTGCTTCCCGACGAGATTCATCCGATTATTTACAAGAAGGATATCGAGCCCAATCTCGAAGAGGGAAACGCTCTGGGCTTTTCTCACGGGTTCAACATTCACTTCTCTCAGATAATACCGCCCGAGAACGTCGACGTCTACATGGTAGCGCCCAAAGGGCCTGGCGATCTTGTCAGGAGGACTTATGTTGAAGGCATTGGCCTTCCCTGTCTCGTCGCCATTCAGCAGGATTTCACTGGCAAGGCTTTCGATATGGCCATGGCCTACGCCAAGGGGATCGGCGGAACCCGGGCAGGAGTTCTCGAGACGACCTTTGAAGAGGAGACCGAGACCGACCTTTTCGGCGAACAGGTGGACCTTTGCGGCGGCGTCACGGAGCTGATCAAGGCCTCTTTTGAGACCCTGATAATGGCTGGCTACCAGCCAGAGATCGCATACTTTGAGACCTGTCACGAGCTAAAATTGATCGTCGATCTGATTCATGAGGGCGGCCTCATGAGGATGTGGGAGAACGTCTCCAACACCGCCGAGTATGGCGGCCTCACCCGGGGCGAACGGATCATCAACGAGCAGTCCCGCGAGGCGATGAGGGAGATCCTAGACGATATCCAGACCGGCAAGTTCGCCAGGGAGTGGATCCTCGAAAGTCAGGCGGGACTTCCCGTCAAGAGGGCACTTGAGCGCGAAGAGGCCAGGCACCCCATCGAGATCGTGGGCAAGGAGCTTCGGGACATGATGCCCTGGCTCAAGAAAGACGAGTGAAGATTATCTCTTAAGGAGAGATACTTGGCATCAGGAGGGTGGCGTCCAGGTGGCGCCACCAATCCTGGGCTATAAGGCAAGGGTTTTTTTCGTGTGGGATTTCATTGAGCCTAGGTTTTGATAGCAGGTCGTTTCGATTTAGCTAATTTTGGTTTAATTAACAAAGAATCTATATACGTTGTTGTCTCAGGAATAATGGCAAAAGAGGATAAACATCATAAGGTATTCAAAGTAGGGTTGAGCAAGTGGGGGTAGAACCAAGATTGTCTAAGCATAACGCTTCGGGACCTCTATATGGCTATCTCTTCCAGTTTGACCGCGCTTTATATTGGCTAGCATGTCAAAAGCGCGGAACGAAAGTAGGTATAGAAACGGAAGATGATGTAGTGAGCATTGATGCTGAGGGTCAAACGATTCGTGAGCAGGATAAATGTTCAATTTCAAATACAAATTATCCACTGTCTGATAGAAGTGTAGATCTCTGGAAGACACTAAAAATTTGGGTTGATGCCATAGAGGCTGACGAGGTAAACTTACACAAAACTCAATTTCACCTTATTACGAATAACAGGCGTCCTGAATGTTTTGCTAAGCAGATGGGCAGGGCAGAAAACGAAGAGAGTATCAACTTATGTGTAGAAACGCTCAGAGATTTGGGTAAGAATCCTTCTGATAGCATAAAAGATTATGTCGAATCGGTACTTGGATGTGATGATAAAATATTAAGAGAGATGATGCGGAGGATTTATTTCTCTGATTTGGACACAACTGACGAGGATAATTTGAGAGAGTCAATCGCATCTTATTTACATATTCCTGAGACCTTACCATCAGATGAAATCATTAATGAGCTTTTAGGGTGGATGATTAGCAGAGCAAAAGAGTTATGGCTAAATGGCAAGCCAGCTTGGATAACAAGAGAAGAACTTGATGAATATTATTTCAATATGTGCTCTCGTTTTAAAAGCCGCAGATTTATAGAGACTGCGAAAAAGGATCTTGTGCCTCGAATATATGTCAATCATAAAGATCACAAAGACAGAACATTTGTAAGACAATTATCTTTGCTAGATATAGATGATGACTATACAATTGACGCAATAATTGATTTTTTATGTTGTTCTGATGAGAGAATTCGAATTGCTGAAAAGGGATTTGTCACCAAAGATCAGTTTGATAATTTTAATAATAATTTAGTTGAGCGATGGAAAGCAATTTTCATGAGAAATTCACATAATGAAATGCATCACGATATTAGTAAAGGGATATCAATTTATACTGAAACTCTTGATCATAGAGAACCTTTAGCAGGGCAATCAACCGAGGAATATTATCTAACAAAGGGGTACTTACCATCTGCTTGCGGACATATTAGATGTTGGATGGCACCCTAAATTCAAAGAATTGCTCAAATTGGATGAGGATGATAGTTAATGAATGTTCTAAACGAATATGAAATAATGCAAAATAATGCACTTGGAGCTTTAGCATTATCCGAGTTTACGATCGAGTTTTACAAAAATACAAAGAATATACGTGGTCCCACGTTGCCAGTATTAATGCCAGTATTGCCCATGGTTTTACATGAAGATACGGCACTCACACTATATAGGAAACATAAACAAGGCGGATTTCATAGGTCAATTTCTGAAAACAGAGCAATTTCAGTTGGACTTCAACAACGTATGCAGTCAATGGCAGACCAGACATTCCAAGCGTTAAACTTTGCCTTTGCGTCAAGACTCCTTTATTATGATGAATCTAGTACTCAAATCTATCCATTAAAATGCACATCACTATTGAAATTAATTAAGCCACATTATGAGGAAATAAAGAGAATTCTGAAAGCTGCAGGGCGGCTAGGTTACTGGTTTTCAGAGATGAACCTTGAGCAAATATCAATTCTATTAAATTTGAGGTGGTAAAAGTTGAAAATGAATATAAAGTCGATCATCTTGTGGCCAAAAATATCTTCGAATGATATTCGTAAAATTGATTTCAATATGAATAAAATAAGTGTTATTACTGGACAAAGCCAAACGGGAAAGTCGGCACTAATACCAATAATAGATTATTGCCTAGGAAGTCGCAAATGTGCAATACCTGTAGGCATAATAAGAGATCAGACCAAGTGGTTCGGACTGCTGTTGGAAACTGAATCATCGCAAATTTTACTTGCAAGACGGGAACCTGGTGAGCAATTACAAACGTCAGATATGTATATGGAAGAGGCTTCTTCAATTAATATTATAAACATGCCGTCTAAAAATTGTACTACTAAAGATGTAAAGAATAGGTTAAATGAACTAGCTGGGCTATCAAAATTGAATTTTGAAGGAGGAGAGTCAAATCTTTCTTTTGAAAACCGGCCCAGTATACGCGACATGACCGCATTTGAATTTCAGCCTCAGCATATTATAGCCAATCCATATACACTTTTCTTCAAAGCAGATACGTACGAACATCAACAAAAATTAAAGAATTATATATTCCCTTTAGTAATCGGTGCAATCGATAGTAGAGAACTAATTCTAATACATGAGCGTAAGGAATTAAAAAAAGAACTTAAAACCGCAGAACGAGAACATGAGGAAAAAAAATCTTTTGCTGACTCGTGGATAGCTGAAATTAAAGCTTATTATTCACATGCAAAAGAATTGGGATTATTGCCCAGATCGCCAGATCCATTAAAAATTGCCTCGAAGTGGGACGAAACAAATTATATTTTTCACTTAAAACGTGTGCCCGAATCAGTCTCAGATCTTGATATAATAACTATCAAAGAAGGTAACACCGAACGCGCGGTTCTTGAATTAAATAAATTAAAACAAGAGGAGTATGATATATCACATAGTATTGGGTATCTTCGTCTCAAGCTTTCAAAGATGGAAGAACTCCTGTTTTCAGAAAAGAGATACGAAAATGCATTAGAAATTCAACAAAAAAGACTGGAAGGAGTAGGATGGTTTTCAGATAAGATTAACCACGAATTTGAGTGCCCGTTTTGCAAATCAAGAAGTAAGTTAGCATCTGATAATATTAAAAAACTTATTCAAATTACTGAAGATGTTGTGAAATCAACTAGCTCAGTCCAGAACTCATATCCAATTCTGGATAAGGAAATTACAGATATTAAAAAGGATTTAAGAAAACAAGAAAAACGATTGAATATCGTACGCAAACATAGAAAACTCCTTGAATCAAAATCAGAGACTGTGAAACTCCAAAGACAAAATTTAAGTGAGATATATCGCTTTATTGGGCGTCTTGAGCAATCTTTGAGGAATTATGATAGTATTCAGTCGAATGGTGAATTATACCAAAAGATAACTGATTTAAAAGACCGCATTAGAGATATCGAACGTAAAATCGATCCTAAAAAAGCAAAAAGAATGGAAAAACTTGCCCTTGATCGAATCTCTGAATATATGTCTAATTATGCTAAAATATTAGGTGTAGAACGTCCTGAAGACCCAATAGATTTGGATATCACTAACTTAACTATTAAAATACTATCACCATCCAACCAAAGAAAAGATTATTTATGGGAAATTGGAAGTGGTGCGAATTGGATGAGCTATCATTTAGCTACACTCATGGCACTACATGAGTATTTTATACGCTTAGATGTGAATCCTGTGCCTCAATTTTTGGTTCTTGATCAACCTAGCCAAGTATATTTCCCTGAAAGATGGCCACTAGATCCAAATCCCAAAAATCCAATGACGAACCAGGAGAAACCAACATCAGATGATGTCGCACGTACTAGAAAAATTTTTGAAGCATTATCAGAAGGATTTTTGCGAACATCTGGTAAATTACAAATAATTGTAATTGAACATGCGGATACCATCACATGGGATGGCATTGAAAATATTAATCTTGTAGAACGTTGGCGAGATGGTAATGCCCTAATTCCACCAAGTTGGGAATAAAGGAGACGTCGAAGTTATGACCGACCAGATCGAAGAGCTGCGCGAAAAGGTCCTCGAAGTCCTGCGAAGAAATGACGTGTTGAGGGCCGCCTTCTTCGGGTCGATCGTGAGAGGCGAGATGAACGAGAAAAGCGACGTGGACATCCTCGTGGAGTTTGCGGGGCGAAAGAGCCTGATGGACCTCTCGGGCCTGAAGATCGAGCTTGAGGAGGCGATCGACCGGGAGGTGGACGTCCTAACCTACGCCTCCCTCCATCCCCTCCTGAAAGATAGGATCTTAAACGAGCAGGTCCCGATACTATGAGGAAAGATCCCGAGGTATTTCTCGCCCACATCCTGGAGTCGATAGATCTGGTCGAGGGTTATTCAGAGGGCAAAACCCTGGAGGAGTTCATAGAATCACCCCAGCTTCAGGATGCCATCATCCGCAGAATCGAGATTATCGGCGAAGCGGTCAAGAACCTGCCTGAAGATTTCAGGAGAGATTATCCCGAAATCGCCTGGCAGAAGATCGCTGGCATGAGGGACGTCCTAATTCATCAGTACTTCGGAGCGGATCTCGCCCTCACTTGGGACGTTGTCCAGAGCGACATCCCCGATCTGAAGCAGGATATTTCCAGGATCAAAGAGGTGATGAAATAGACCGTCGCTTGGCCTTGCCTTGTGAGGCATTTTGTCTTGGCCCTTCCTACAAGCCTGCGCCAGCCGGGTGCAAAGACGCCTTCCACCAAAAATGACGCCAACCCCAAAAGGGCACAATCGAATTTTCCAGTGATAAATTTAGAGGCAGGATACATCCTCCCAAAA
>CAYWZG010000136.1:0-6023 GCA_964462795.1 uncultured Methanotrichaceae archaeon | reverse complement strand
GGTCCGAGATCCCACGTCTTTCTTCTCACCGGGCCTTGCTGTGACGATCAAGAGGTTGATCGTGGGCGAGGGCTGACTTTTGGCATCGATGATCGGGGGTCGAAAAGTGCTTCGGACCATTGGAGCCTCCACAGCGAAAGGCGCAGGAAGTTCGGGGTCCTTTAGCGCCTCCCAGTGGAGGCGATGGAAAAATTCGGGCGATCCCACGATCTCGAAGCGAAGCTTGTCCACGCCCTCCTTTCGGGCCTGTGCGTAGCGATCACGGGCCATTCTCTCCTGGAATATCTGGTCGAAGAGCGCCTCACCATAAGCCCTGACGCTTCTCCTGGCCTCGTCTGCCCGAACATTCTCCAGGAAGGGGAAGCGAAGATACTCCTCGAAATACCACTCCAACCGCTGTTCCTCCTGCTTGGAGAAGGGGTTGATGATGGTGATGGGATACTCGCCACGATTATCGAAACTGACCGTGGCGTTGGGGCTATCGTCTGCGCCGCCGGTTTCGCGGATGGTGATGAGGTTCATTTTCCTTGCCCCTTGACCACGACCAGAGGTATATCGGACTTTTCGATGACGATCACCACTACATTCAGAGCCTCTCCTTTTTTGGCGAGCTTCCTTTCGATGAAGTCCTTGATGAGATCTTTCAAGACGCCGACTGCGATCGTGCTTCCGACGCCTGCAAGGTAAATGAGCCCCTCACCCAAGAGTGCAGGATCGATGGCAAAGCTCTCTTGCGTGGCTTCTTTCGTTTCAGCCAGGGCGACATCCACGCATTCAGGAGATTCATTCCAGCTCGTGACGAACTCTGATTTGCAAATCTCAAGGTCAGGCGATAGGGCTACGTAGTAGTTCACTCGAAAAGCCTCCTGCAGTCGTGAATACAAAACACGCCAACAAATTTAAAGCAATCTATGGACTCTTGTTTCTTATGTATCAGGACTGGTTTTGTGGCTCCATCTAAGTCTCACTTTTCACATTGGCAACAGTTTTCATCAAACTATTTATATTATATTAATTAATATTAATTAAGTTTAGATCTAATTATTGACATCTTATTAGGATATATTAGTGTAAACATTTATGTTAAATAATTTATAGTCATAGAAATATGTACTAAAATTTAACTTAATAATTTGTGTAACTTATATGTATACCAAATTTTAGCTTATATTAGTTTGGTATAGATTAATATGGATTATCACAAAATATTGTTGTGAACTGTGTCACATTCAACCCTTCTATCATAGAAGTTGTTTTATCGAGCCAAAAAGGGAGGGATATCAAAGCGCCACTTTATTCCTATAGTCTATAACTCTGACCTATGTCTTCCTAGTTTCCAACCCCATTTTGGTAACTCGATCATTCCAAAGACTATGTGAATTTACTACTCTCAACGCGTACCATGGTGCTTCACGACCGAAACGGAGATCTTATCATTGAAGGGGTGATCTTATACGGATTTATTCCTATAGTCTATGATATTTGTGATGTGCTTAGGTAAAAATTTGCCCCAATATTATAAGGGCGGATAGTGTATGCAAGATATACACGTTATGTGCACAATAGGATCTTATTATATTCTCATTATATTAGATGGGATCGAGGATGTGCGCATTTACATAATTTTGCATCATATCAAAGATATACAATTCACCAAGAGGAAAATATATATATTATTAATTATATATTTTACGATGAAATAAGTTATGTTAGCATATATGTTATGTAACGATAACGTTAAATCATATGTCAAATAAAAGAATATAATATAAGTATCATATTGAAAATAATAACATTTTAGATATTAATTTATTTTAAATAAATAATATTTTTAATTATTAAAATGTGATTTTGGGCCAAAGCCAGTGCCGAAGGAGAAAACAACTGTAGAATATTATCATATTTATAACTAGGTAAACGGTTCCAAAGTGTAATGAGTTTCCATCGGCAAAGCATACAATAATAACTGGATGATAATATGATGAATTAATATTATAATATGCAACCAAATATAACTTGATTGAAGAACAGAACGACAAAAGAGTATATACCCCATACAACTATAACACAATTAGAGGCGAGAATCATCAAAATTTTGGAAGATTACAGATGGGCCTACGTTGACCTTCTGACTGTATTGGTGGGGGCGGTAGGTGGCATCGGAGCGATCGTGTTCAGAAATGTCATAGAATTCATACATAAACAATTCTTCTCTGGATTGTTGCCCCATGCTCCAAGTCCTTACTTCATCATACTGCTGCCAATAATCGGAGGTCTGATTGTAGGACCCATTATTACCTTCCTAGCACCAGAAGCCAAAGGACATGGCGTACCACAGATAATGGAAACGCTTTATCAAGGCGGCGGACAGATCAGGAAACGGGTTGGATTCGTACTAATCTGTGCCTCTGCCATAATTATCGGAAGTGGTGGGAGCGCAGGAAGAGAAGGCCCCATTGCCCAGATAGGTGCCTCTTTTGGCTCTTTCGTAGCACAGATGTTCCGCTTGAGGCCAAAAGAAATGAAGCTTCTTACAACCTGTGGTGTTGCAGCAGGGATCGCTGGAACTTTCAACGCCCCTATGGGTGGCGCCATTTTCAGCATGGAAGTCGCATCAAGACGTTTTTCGCCTTATGATACAGTACCTATACTCATCTCCGCCGTCGTCGGCACAGCAGTTGCAGGTCGATTGATCAGCCCCACCCCAGCTTTCGTAAATCCTGAGTTTATATTCAGCACCACCGACCTTGCGCTCTGTTTTCTGCTCGGACCCCTTTTTGGAGTTCTTGCGTTTGTCTGGGTGAGAGTCTTCTACATTTTCGAGGATTTCTTTGATGCCCTTAAGATACCAAGGATGTTCAAGCCAGCGTTGGGCGGGGTTGTCGCCGGAATAAGCGGATATTACCTGTTTGATTATGGGATCATGGGCGTCGGCTACAACGGGATAGACAAAATCTTTGAGCTGGCCTCAAATCCAAGTATTGGACTTTTAATGTTGTTGATAGCCCTCGGATCGCTCAAAATTCTGGCCACGTCGTTCACGGTTGGATCTGGCGGAAGTGGTGGAATATTTGCCCCGTCGCTCTACATCGGGTTCATGTTCGGTGTGGCCTTCGGATTGATAGTTACCAAGTTTGTCCCCGGGCTTGAGACTGACCCAACCGTCTACGGCCTTCTCGGAATGGGCGCCTTTTTTGCAGGTGCTGCAAGGGCGCCGCTGACTTGTATAGTGATGATACCTGAGATGGCCAGCAGTTATAGCAGGTTGCCGCCACTAATAATCGCCTGCATCTTGAGCTATACCGTGGCTCAGTTTCTCATGAAGGGGCAGTCCATGTACACCGTCAAACTGGCGAGAAAAGGCGTATTTCTGGATAACCCCCAACCAGTCCTGGAAAACGTGTCCATCGGCGAGGCGATGCAAAAACGAGTGGTTACCGTCTCGCCCAAGATGACGCTCGCCCAAGTTCGAGAACTCGTTTCTAGATATAACCACACAGGTTTTCCAGTTGTGGAGAAGGATAGGCTTGTAGGAATAGTGACCTTCGACGATCTGAGGAAAGTCCCTCTGGAAAAACATGACGAAACTTCAGTAAGTGACGTTGCAGTCAAGGTGCTCATCACGGTCCATCCAGACCAATCTACAAAGTACGCCATGGACCTGATGTACCGCAACGGTATTGGACGGCTCCCAGTAGTGAGCCGTGACGATCCAAATAAACTTTTGGGCTTAATAACTCGAACAGATTCAATCCGAGTCTACGAAAAAGAGAGAGAAATGTGAAGAGAAACACACCAAAAAGCGTTTCTCCTCATTTCGTTCATAGGACTGCTGTAACCGCAAGATTAGCCGTCGTAAGAGCAGTATCGCTTCTGAACCCTACGTCCGAAATCCATTCACGTTCGGGGTTGACGTATACAAGACTTTGCTTGCTGGTCACAAGATCCAGGCGGTATATTTTCGTTTTCCAGTTGGCGTAATAGATGGCACCATCTTTGTAGACCATGCCCTTTATGGACCCTTTACCGTCCTTGAATATCTCCGTTATTGAGCCGTCGTCAACACGATATATGCTGGCAGGTATGCGATTTCCTGTGCTCAAGTAAAGAGTTTCGTCATCATCGAAGGCGAAGTTTCCCGTCCAAAATCCACCTACTTCAGATAACTTGACCACACGATAAGGCACCGCAACGTTGTTCTTGATCTCGTATATCATGCCGTCGTCGCCAGCTCCGCTAGCCTCGCTGAAGTAGAGGTGCAATTCACCTTCTTGGTCGGAGAGGAAAGCCAAGTCTCTCACATAGGTATTGTGAGTGTAAACCACATCTTCAGGGCTCCAGCCAGTTCCGGTTTCGGCCGTCCTGGATATATTGTTCTCGTTGGCGTTGACATAATAGAGCTTCTCAGGTATGGCCGGGTGGAATGTGAAACTGTAGAGATTCTTTGATGGTCGAGTGTAAATAACATCTTCATTCCCTGCAGAAGTTCCAGGCGTTGGGACTTCCCAGGTTATGTATCCTATGCCCAGGACTCCGGGACTGGGGCCTGCAGCCATGTTAACTCGCAACTGAGAGAGCCGACCTTCGTCAGTGATCACACAGACGTAAGAACCTTCAGTCAAGTCGTCGATCTCGATTCTAGACGATGAAAACGTTGCATCAAGGCAGCTTTTGGGTCCAGGCAGACCCACTTTCGCAATCTTTGCTCCGTTCATGGGTATCTAGGTATCGCTCGCCTTCAGTCACGGCATGGAACCAAATGTCTGCACCAGACGAAGGACCATAAATGCCCTCGTCAAGATCGACGGTCCAGGTTTGGGTGATGTTGACTGGCCCTGTAAAATGGGTCTTCGGCGGCGATTCTATGTAGCGATAAACTGAGCCTGGTGACGATCTTGCGTCTGCGAAGTAGATCTCGACCAGTCCATCATCACCATCTTTCTTCTCGATTGAAACCCGATTGGACCTGTAAATGAGATTGCAACGCCGGTCATTCAGAACGACGTAAACCGCCTCAGGCGGCGCATTCCCTCTTTCTACGGCAAACCAAAGATCCATCAGATTTTCTGGAGTGTTGAGAGCGCAGAATCCGTAGATTCTGTTGTCATCTTGGTCGTAGATATCGACCCAGGTCCTAGAAGACTCGGTGTTGATGCCGCAGGGTGGAAGATCCGGTGCCGCATCGAAAAGTTCTGCTGGATATAGGTCCCAGTTGGTGACAGCGAGCTTGTATCTTGTGAACTGTTTGTTTCCGACGGTGTAATCCTCTGTTCCAATCAGTGCCAGCTTTGGATCTGGAAGGCCCTGATAACAAGAAAACTTTTCAGTCGTGGTTTGTAGGCGTTCAGTCACTCTGGTGAGATCTGGCGTTCCGATCGCGAGCCGATCGCCCCTTTCGATCGAGGCCATGCTCTGTCCTGCAGAGATGGCGATCCCGATTAGGGCGAATAGAGTCAAGGCTGAAACTATCGAGATAAAGGGTTGTATTATTTTCAAGATCGTATCCCCAAGAATTTAAGAATGCCATTTGGCGTCTAAAAGACTTAAGGTTTTGGATGATTTTTGCCCGATAATGAAATTGTCCGTAATGCACATATCCAGATACTTCTGGTTAGGTGCCCTCTGAAGATCTCTCTTGTCACCTCTTGTGGCGGTTCTTCGCTATTTCCGTGTGGGTATAATTTCAAGATAGTGATAAGCGGTACTCAACCATGAAAGTACCTGCCATGGGTCTTGCCTCTAAGGCGGTTGGTAGCGATGCAGCTCATTTTCCAGCAATCATGAAGTCGTTATTACCAAACCACCTAGTGCCATGTCAACGCTCAATTGTCGGATAAAGTCGTGATAACTTTATCCGAGCATCATCAGTTGTGAATTGCCAATCAACTTTCGCATTTTTGTTGTTTCTGAATTTCTGCCATGCCATTACCTCTTTCCTGACAACTGCAATGTCGTCGATTCTTCTGTTTAAACACTGGCTCGTGAGTACGTTCAACTCAATCTCGGCCATATTCAACCAGCTC
>CAYWZG010000135.1:0-6031 GCA_964462795.1 uncultured Methanotrichaceae archaeon | reverse complement strand
GATATCCGACGAGATGATGGAAAAGATTAACATTATTATGGGTGAGTTTCATGGCAAATGGAATTATACCATCACCCCAAGAGCTACTTCAAATCGCTCATGTTATTTCTTTACAGACCCTTAGGGTCCGTAAAGAAATAATTTTATAGTCATGAACCTTAGACTTGACACTTAATGTGGCGTCTTGAATATGTCATCCACTACAAGGCCGGTAGCGTCTTGCATCGACATAACCTTGCACCCCGGATAAGTGTCAAACATAGCGTTTAGGACTATAATTCCACTTTGATTAAGAAGCTAGAAGATCTTGCGCCTCCGGTTGATGAAATCAATTCCGTGTTTGGAGACCACATGCTGTTGTGGCGCATCGTCGTACCTTCCTAATATCTGGGGAGATGAAACTCCTGTGACCACCAGCATGGTCCTGATGGTATGATTCAGTTTTGGGTCCACCTGCGCGCCCCAGATGATCTGGGCGTCGGGATTGATCCGACTGTAGACCTCTTCAACCACTGCTTCTGCGTCGGATATGGTCATGTCTGATCCACCCACCACGTTGACTAGGGCTGAAGTGGCGTCGGATATGTCCACGTCCAAAAGGGGGCTCTTCAAGGCTCTTAGGACAGAATCCTTGCTTCTTTCTTCGCCGTCAGATTCGCCAAGGCCAATCATGGCGACACCTCCGTTAGACATCACCGTTCTCACGTCTGCAAAGTCCAGGTTTATGAGTCCAGGGTTTGTGATCAGCTCGGTGATCCCTTTGACCGAACGCATCAACATCTCGTCAGCTACCTTGAATGCAGCCTGGAGCGGAAGGTTGGGCACAATTTCCAATAATCGGTCGTTTGGCACTACTATGACTGTATCCGAGACTTCTCTGAGCCGTTTTAGGCCGACTTCGGCGTTAGACATCCTGATTGCACCTTCGACGCCGAAAGGAATGGTTACCACCGATATGGTCAACGCGCCGACCTCGCGAGCTGCCTCTGCCACCACTGGAGACGCCCCTGTTCCAGTACCACCTCCAAGGCCACAGGTAACGAAGATCATGTCGGCGCCATCGATCGCAGCCTTAATCTCTTCAATGCTCTCTTTGGCCGCCTCTTCGCCAATGGAAGGAAGGCTGCCCGCGCCAAGACCGCGTGTGGTTTTTCGCCCGATCAGGATGCGACGATCTGCGTTTATGTGGAGGAGGTGTTGAGCATCGGTGTTCATGGCGTAGAGTTCGGCCCCCTCGATCCCGGCCTCGGCCAGCCTCTGAATTGTGTTGGATCCGCCACCGCCACAGCCAATGACACGTATCACGGTGGTGAGCTGCTGGAGCACTGCCACCAGCTCCTCGTCACTTTCGACGGGATTCAACGGAACAGTCGGCCCCTCAAGATCTGCTCTGGCAAGAGCTTCCTCTATTATCGACTTCACATCCTTCGCCTCTCTACCTCTTCGCTTCTGCCCACCTACTGACTTGTTAGTATATGGTTTTTTTCATAGATAACGCCAGGCAGCAGCCGAAAGGTTCTTTCTCATAGTTTGCGATTTTGGTATGTGATGTTTTGAGCGAATGAACGATTTCATCGGCATAAATCCTTTCATAAGTTTTTGTTCTGCTCATTTTTAGGGCATCCATGACATTGATTTGCTTTTTATAGTATTTAGTTGAACTCAAACGAGTCCGACATTTTAACCAATTCGTACCGTTGAGCACTATTTTGGCGAGAACCAATTAGTTTCGTCTATAGCGCTTAACGATACCGTTCAGCCAAATCTCTAACTTGTAAAAGTTAGGGATTTGGCCTATTCATATCGTTAAGCACTATTCTGGTGAAAACCAATATAATTGGTTCTCAAACCATAGGCTCGTAGTGTCTTCTCGATCTATTATGCATCGGTTGTGATTTTTGTCCCCATCGTCTTTCGGTTCAGAGCGTAAAAGATTGCGCCAAAGCCGAGGCTGATCGAGACGAGTTCGATCACCCATCCAACGAAGGGAATTACAAATAGAATGTTCAGAATGATGAAACCTGCAATAAACGCCACAATATCGTTAACCTCCTTGTTGATTATGGCTGCAATCCATCGACCCAAGCTGAAGGATACGAAGAGATTGGCCAAGAGCAGGGCCAGGGTGAATAGGGCCAAAAGAATCAGAGCAAGCGGCATTCCGATGATCGTTATCATCGATATGAATATCAAAATTATCGATCCGATTATGAGGGAAAAGCCGATCAGAGCTTTGATGGCAGGAGAATCTTTGATCTCGCCGTCAACTGCATACACCCCGTCAGGGAAGACCTTGAGCATTGTCAGGCCGGTGAAGAGGAATCCGAGAATCCAGAGAATACCAAACATGCCGATCCCCCATTCCGAATCCCGTTCCTTTTCGTAGTCCCACTCTTCGGTCTTCAGGTCGCCAGCTGTTCCCTCGTTCTGGAAATTTTCGGCGCCGACCCACAACTTACCTTTGACGTCGCCACCGTTGTAGACGTTTCCACCTGAGATGAGGGCGTCTCTACCGATTTTTGATCCTGGATCTATCCGAATCTGGCCACCTGCCAATACTACGTTTCTGGCCACATCGCCTCGTATCTTGATCGTTCCGCCCGCGGCCACTATCTTTCCGCCAATGTCAGAGTTGACTTCCACTTGGCCACCAGCGGCGATGAGGTCGCCCTTGATCGGGGCGTTGATCTCGATGGTCCCTCCGGCAACGACTGCGCTATCGACTGGTGCGTTGATGTATATGGAGTTTCCTGACGCGAATAGGTCGTCTTCTATGGGCTCATTGATGGTGACCACATCTTTGTCCATAAATTCTAAAGCCAAGCTAGCCGGTGACAGGATAAGCATCGACACCAGAAGCAGAATGGTTGAAAGTTTCATATGTTATCTCCAAATGCATTTAGAATCCTATCAAATAAATAGATTATGTTGCCGATCTTGTGTCGTTCCAACTTCGAAAGCGTCAAGACGCAAAAGATTAAATAATCACAAGGCTCAACTGGCTGCTGCGTAAAGCTATTTTACAGTTTTCCGCAAAGGATGGTGCAACGTTTGTACGGTAATAATAAAGGTTCTTTTGGTGACCGCGGGTTTGGGCCCTCTGCAACAGTTGAAGCTGGAAAGGAATATGATGTTGAGATTGAGGACATATCGAAACAGGGAGACGGAATTGCTAGGGTTGAGGGCTTTGTAATTTTCGTCCCTGAGACGAAGGTCGGAGATGAAACCAAAGTCGTTATTGACAGAGTCATGCGAAAGTTTGCAGTAGCTCACAAGGTCTAAAATTATCATCCTGACTTTTTATATGCGTAATGGTCAAGCGCAGTTGTCCACTGCACTTAGACTGTTTTGCATATTGTCATTCAGTTCAGAATCCATGCCATTGATCATCAGTTGAGCCCACTAATTCTTTGTGAGTTAATTTGTTTCAGATGTCAATCAAGTGCATGAATATTACAAGACGCCTGATGTCCTTTGATTTATTATAAAAATAGTTTTAAGTATTTGAAGATACACTATCTGCCCCGTATCCAAGCAGCCGAAGAGCGTTGGCCACCACGAGGAGGGTGCTGCCCTCGTGAAACAGGATGGCAATTCCAATCCCGGCAAGTCCAGATAACGCGGCCATAACCAGAACTGTGATGACGCCCAGAGATATTATCAGGTTCTGGCGAATGATTTTTTGGGACTGTCTCCCAAGGGCCACAGCAAAAGGCAGTTTGGATAAATCATCGGCCATCAATGCAACGTCTGCAGTTTCCAACGCAACGTCAGTCCCACTCGCACCCATTGCAATCCCCACCGTGGCGCGGGCAAGAGCAGGTGCATCGTTTACCCCGTCGCCCACCATGGCAACTTCCCCGTACTTTTCCAGTAGATTCTCGACGGCTTCGACCTTGTTTTCGGGAAAGAGGCCCGAGATCTGTTCATCAGTCCCGACCTTTTCGGCGATGGTGGTGGCGACCTGTTCGTTATCTCCAGTGATCATGATAAGAGAGTTCACTCCCATAGATCTGAGGCGATTGAGGGTCTCTTTTGCCCCTGATCGTGGAGCATCTTCCAGGGCTATGACCCCCAGGAACCTTGGACCTTTCTTCACAATCACTGTGGTCTTCCCCTCTCCGTCCAAGCGCTCAACCTGGGATCGTGCGGCTTTGAAATTCGATCCTGCTTCGAACGTTTCATAAGGCCCAGGTTCCCCCTCGCCTTCAAAGAGCTTCAGGTTCCCGATGAGGACATTCTCTCCTTCCAGAACAGAGGAAAGGACACGCCCTGCGGGAGTCTTGGACTTCGTCGATGGGGTGTAGGTCTAGGCCCTTTTCTTCGGCTGATTTCAAGATCGCTCTTGCCAGAGAGTGGGTGGACCGGTTCTCTAAAGAGGCGGCAGTTTCGAGAAGCTCTCTTTCATCTTGCGCCTCTATCACGAGTAGGTCGGTCACCTCGGACTCGCCCTTGGTAAGTGTCCCAGTTTTGTCGAAGGTGATGGCGTCAAGCTCTCCTAGGTTTTCCAGGTGGACACCGCCTTTTATCAAAACACCCTGGCGCGCGGCCTGAGCAAGGCTGGATAATACTGCAGAAGGGGTGGCTATGGCAAGAGCACAAGGCGACGCCGCCACGAGAACGGTCATGGCCCTGATGAACGATTCGTTCTAGGAAAGAAGGCAAATCATGGGTGGAACTGCGATCAAAACGACAACTTCTGCCAGGATCAAGGGCACAAAGGTTCGTTCAAGCCTTTCAGCAAACCTTTGAGATGGAGACTTTTGAGTCTGGGCTTCCTCGACCAGCTCGAGAATCCTGGCTAAGGTGGTATCTTTTGCAAGCTTTGTAACTTCGATTTCCATCGAACCTGAGCCGTTAACGGTACCGGCAAAGACTTCATCGTCAAGAGATTTCTCCACAGGGATGCTTTCTCCAGTTATGGGGCTCGGATCCACTGAAGAGATCCCTTTTACTACCGATCCGTCCGTTGGGATTCGTTCTCCTGCCCTTACGACCACCACGTCACCTCTTCTCAGATGTTCCACGGGGATATCATCTTCAACCCCCCTTTCGTCTCACCTTTACAGTTTTGGGTGCGATCTTGCCCAGGGCTTCGATGGCGTGGCGGGCCCGATCCATGGCGTAATGTTCCAGAGAGTGGCCCAAGCTGAATAGAAAGAGCAACAGAGCGCCTTCGGCCCATCTCCCCACCAAAGCTGCACCGAGGGCTGCCACCACCATCAGAAAGTCTATGTCGAACCTGGCGTGGATTGCGGCCTTAAAAGCGTGCCTGGTGGCGTTGAAACCACTTGCAAGATAAGCCAAAGCATAAAGAGCAATGGCTTCGTTTCTGAAAATGCTGCCTTGTCCTACGAAAAAGCTGGCTGCAAGGAAGAAGCCGGAAAGAAGTGCGAGCGCCAGCTCCCAATTCTCTTGAAACCAGCTCTCATAAACCGGTTCCTCGATGCCATATCCCATTGCCTTGACCTGCTGGACGATATCTTCGTGGGATAGATGAGTGGAATCGTACTCTACCTTCATCTTCTCGGCAGCATAGTTCACCGAAACGTCGATCATGCCCTCAAAGCGGCCTATTATGTATTCTACCGAAACGGCACAATCGGTGCAGTCCATCCCGGTGACGTGAAGGGTCTCGTGATAATATCTCTCAGATAGCTCCAATCCCGTATCCTCTGCAAGACGGCTCAACTTGGCGAGAGATGCGAGATCGGGATCGTAATGGAGACAGAGGAATATTTCGCTTTCTTCTCGCTTCAGGTGGACTTTCTCGACGCCCTTGTTTTCCGCGAGCCGGTCTACGAGCTTTTCAGTACAGGAGGGGCATTCGAGTCCAGTCTTGAGCAAAAGCCGGAGTTCGAGCTGGAATTTCTCTTTCATGGGCTCACTCAGCTCTAATATTACGAGAATTGGTATAAAAATATCGGTTCATTCCCACTTCAAATCTGTTTGTTGTGACAGATGCTGAAAAATCGCGTAACTACTCAGGTACCATGATCGACACTGGCAACCGTAATTCGCAAGACGTTTC
>CAYWZG010000134.1:0-6061 GCA_964462795.1 uncultured Methanotrichaceae archaeon | reverse complement strand
AATTAATATATCGTTAACCATAATAAATTTTGTGGTCAAGGGCTGAGTAGTTACATTTTATCTTGATGGACCTGATTCCGGCTATAGAGCGGGATGATTTGAAGAAGATCGGGGACGTCGTCTGGGAGGTAGAGTTCCGGGGATCAAAACGCGCCGAGGTGGAGCATCACAGCTTTGAAATCTACTACTACATGAGCAATCTAAGAGAGAGTGGTCTTGAGTTTGTGGGCATGAGCTCGGTGGGGCCTTCGATTGCAATCATCACCGAGAAAGGCGAAGACGAGAGCTCAAGGCTAGTCGAGCCGATGGGGCTTGAGATCGCCATATCGACGAAGGTGGACAATGAAGGGCTAACGGTGGAATTGATTCCGGAACCGGAAAATGTGATCGATAGTGCTTGACGATACCTTTGCAATTCCGGCCGATCTCGACACCTTGCGCAAACCTTATACCTTGTCAACTTCATTGCCCTAAAAGGTTGACAGCTATGGACCCGATCGCCTTCATGCTCGCAGCTTATCTCTTGGTGTTGGTCCTGGTGGGCGCGTTTGGCACCAGGCGCGTCTTCGATCCTGAGAGCTTCTATCTGGCAGGAAGAAGCCTTCGTCCCTTCGTCCTCACAGCCACCCTCTGTGCTACAATCCTTGGGGCATCTTCCACCTTGGGGATGGCAGGCCTTGGCTTTTCAGAAGGAATGACCGGGGCCTGGTGGATGCTTTCTGGGGTCTTGGGGCTTTTTGTCCTCTCCTTCGTTTTTGCAGAGAAGGTGAGAGCCACAGGCTGCTATACTCTGCCGGAACTCATCGGCTCTCAGTATGACAAAAGAGTGAGGTTAGCGGCTTCAGTTCTCATATTAGTTTCCTGGGTCGGCATAATTGCAGCCCAGATAGTGGCCTCTGGAAAGCTCTTGGGCGCTCTATTTGGATCGGACCAGGTGGCCTTCATGATCGGATCTGCCGCAGTATTCGTCTTTTACACAGGCTTTGGTGGTCAGCGTGCCATCGTCAGGACAGATATTATTCAGCTCTTCATCTTGGTTTTGGGGCTAACACTCATCCTCTTTCGATCTTTTGAACTGGTTGGCCTTGGGATTTTGAGTGGTCAGAGCTTTCCGACCGCGCCTGCCAAGAGCGGGTCTGAAGTTTTGGGCTTGGTCCTCGTTGTCGGGTCGACTTATCTTGTGGGGCCAGACATCTATTCTCGGCTTTTCTCTGCTCAAGATCCAAAGGCTGCCAGACGATCCTCTCTTCTGGCCGCCTTCATATTGATCCCGCTGGCTTTTGGCATAACTTCCCTGGGTTTATGTGCCCAGGCCTTGTTTCCTGGGATCGAAGCCGAGCAGGCTCTTCCTGCCCTGATGACGCAAACTTTGTCGCCTTTGGGTCAGGGGATCGTGGCCTTGGCCCTTTTGTCTGCCCTAATGTCTTCTGCTGATACGACTCTTCTTACTGCCTCGTCGATTTTCACTTTGGATCTATACAAGGCGGCGCGTCCGGGATCAAGCCGTTCTGGTCTGATGAAAGCATCGAAGCTTGGAACTTTTTTGATAGGTTTTCTTGCTCTTCTCTCGGCCATTCGGATGCCAGAGATCATTGCAACGCTTCTTTCGGCCTACACTGTATTTGCAGGAGGATTGATAGTGCCAGTCCTCGCTGGCTTTTACAAAGATCGATTGGATCTGACCTCAAGTGGCGCTCTTGTGGCCTTGGTTGGAGGTGGCGGAACTGCACTTGTTTTTGGAGATAAATGGCCTCTTCTTGGGATGGTAGTTAGCGCGCTCCTTCTTTTTGGGACAAGTTGGCTTCAAAAAATGCATACAGAAAATATGAGACGATAGATCGTCTGTACAAGGGGTGGATGGGCGCATTTGCGCCGCCCTTTATGATCCTATCTCGTGCTCGTCCATTTCGTCTGATTTATTCCTGCCTATATTTTATCGCTAATAGTTTTCGGCAAGCAGCTCGAAGTACTCTTTTGGATGGGCGCAGGCAGGACATTCGTCTGGCGCTTCTGTGCCTTCGTGAACATAGCCGCAGTTTCGGCACTTCCACTTGACAACGTTGTCACGCTTGAAGACAGTCCCGTTTTCGATGTTCTTGAGAAGTGCAAGGTACCTTTTCTCATGTTGCTCTTCGGCCAATGCGATTGATCTCATCACCAATGCAATCTCGCCAAATCCCTCTTCATCCGCTATGTCTGCAAACTCGGGGTACATCTGGGTATACTCGTGGTTTTCACCAGCTGCCGCCGCTTTGAGGTTCTCTTTTGTCTCGCCAATAACGCCCGCAGGAAACGCTGCTGTAATCTCTACGTCTCCGCCCTCAAGAAACTTAAAGAGCCTCTTTGCGTGTTCCTTCTCGTTTTCAGCAGTCTCCGTGAATATGCCTGAGATCTGTTCGTAGCCTTCTTTCTTGGCCTTTGAGGCAAAGAAGTTGTAGCGGTTTCTCGCCTGAGATTCTCCCGAAAAAGCGGTCAGGAGATTCTTTTCTGTTCTGGTTCCTTTCAAACTTTTCAAATTCATACACTCCTATGCGGTTCTACATTAGTTGAGGCTATTGTCCCGTTCCATCGTGGGACTGCATGAAAGTTGATCGTCTTGATCGTTATAGTGCTTGACGATACGATTAGGCCAAATCTCTAACTTGTAAGGGTTTGAGATTTGGCCTAATCGTATCGTTAAGCACTAATCTTTCGAGAACCGATTAGTCATATCTAATCGGTTCTCGACTATAAATCCAAAATCTCTGCTGCCTTGACGAAAACGGGAAATTGTGGCGTCTGCTCCACATAAAAAAGGTTGGTGATGGAGCAAGGTCAGTTTAACTGTCCTTGAACCTTGTCCGCAGTTCTTCTCTTGCCATACCCTCGTCAGGAGCTTCACCGGGTCCTTGGCTGACTTCTTCGCTGTGGTCGTTGTAGTTTTCGTCGCCATTGGCGTCTGCCACAGTCCCTCCACAAAAGAGGGCCATTACCGTTATGACCAGTATTACAATAACTATCCTTTTCATTTCAAATACCCCAAGTCCCTTAATATGGTGCATCGTATTTAAGAAACGCGCACAATATGATCAAAAATTATAGATATAACCAGAATTTCAACAATTTGATATCTGATGCACTATGGATACTCTTGATAATATAGTGTTTAACGATGCCTTTCAGACAACTGTTGAACTCATAGAATTCGACATTTTGGCCTAATCGTATCGTTAAGCACTATTCTGGTGAAAACCAATTAGTCTCATCTAATTGGTTCTCGACTATAATGCGTAGGTGTGTTGTATTGTGGTCCAAGATGAGTTTGATGGCATCTCTCTAGAGGAAAAATTACAATCACTGGGCGCCTGAATTCAAAACTCGTCTTGCTTTTTTAGAAGAAGTGCGTGAAGTGTGACATAATGGGTGGGCAGGAAAACTGGCGCCCGAAGGGCACGTTTTGCGCCCCACACTTTTTTTCGAACCAGATCAGTCAAGGAGCCGCATCAGCGGATAGTCTTTTTCAGGATCGTATTCCAATCTCGCTTTGATGACCTCTCCTTGATAAGATATCTCGACTTGGGCTTGGATCATCCTGCCTTCAAGCTCCCCATAGCCATAACAGTTCTCTTTTACCATATCTCGATCTATCCTTACCTCGACACTCGCAACGTAAGGCTGAAGAGATATGCTCTTTGCAATGGCTTTCTCCAGGCTCTTTGCAGTCTCGATGCTGACGGGCGCGCCCACAAACTGGTGGTACATCGCGCCAAGTTTAATCCCCGCTTCGAAAGCGGCTATCTCCTTCTTGTTCGGCATAAATCGATCACCGGTGGATAAATCAGATACGCCACTAATACTAAAAAGACTAAGATGACTGACATATGACCTGCCTCTTGAAATCCCAAGACCAGGGCCGCCAGTGCTACTACCAAGGCGAAGGGAACAAATTTCAGATCTCTGCACTTGGGATAAGGAACGCTGCTTATCATCAAAATAGAGACCACAAACATAAGAACTAAAGAGAGGTACGCCAAATCCAGAAGAACGCTCACCACAACGATCATCCCGGCTGCTGGTATGGGCATCCCCTCAAAGACCCTCTCCGGTATCCCTTCCTGTTTTGGCATGGTGTTGAACCTGGCCAACCTGAGAAGACCACACCCCAAATATAGCCCGCCAATCGGCCAGAAAAACTCCCCGAAACGAACCCAAGCCAAAACTGCGGGAGCAGCTCCAAAAGACACGGCATCCGCAAGAGAATCCAAGTTCAAGCCCAGTGGTCCCTTCTCGCCCCTTCTCGCCAAAAACCCGTCCAGACCATCGGCCGCTGCTGCCAGAAATATCAGAGCCACTGAGATGGAAAACTTGGCCTGAAACGCCATCAGAATCGAGCTGAACCCCAAAAAAGCGTTCAGGAGAGAGACCACATCCGGTGCTCGAACCATATGGAAAATGCCTTTCATGTCGTCTTCACCGCAATCACCGTCTCCCCTGCCTTGACCCGTTCCCCTTTCCTGACACTTAAACTATATCCTGCTGGCAAGGTGAACTCTACCCTGCTTCCAAACCTTATCATCCCGATCCTCTCACCCCTCTTGACAAAGCTTCCAGGCTCGAGGTAGCATACAATCCTCCTCACGAAAGCGCCCGTGATCTGATGGACCACCATTTCTCCGTCTGGCGTGTCGATTGTTATCAGGTTTTGCTCGTTTTGTGACGAGGACCTGAAGAAAGCCGGAAGATGCCCGCCGTCGACATGCTCAATTTGCATTACCCTTCCTTCAAGCGGCGCTCTGTTGACGTGAACGTTGTAATGGTTCATGAATATAGCCACCTTTTCAGGCGAAATATCTACCACCAATCCGTCGGCTGGAGACACCATCCCTTCGCCCGGTGGCACGCGCTCAGGATCCCTATGGAAAAAAGCCATAAAAAACGTGAGTGCCAACGCTGCAATCGATAACGACCAGATACTTAAAACGGCTAGGAGAAGGGCGATCGAAAAAGGCACTCCAACCCAAATAGCAGAATTCCTGGCTAACTTCACGTCTCTTCACCGCCAGGTCGCCTGATTACGCGTGCCAGCTCGTCGATTACATCCAACATTTCGGGAAGGAGCGCAAACACCCCATACGCTATTAAAAAAAGCGCCACCGTAGATCCTGCCTTTGCCACCACGTTGTGAGCCAGATAAAAACTGTCAGGCCCAAACCACTGGTTCCCATAGGCCAAGACGACGAAGACGTTTCTAAATAGATTTAGCATGTATATTGTCGGGACAGAGACCATGAACGCCATCAGCTTTCTTTGCGTTGGGGCCTTAACTGCGATGATCACACCTGCAAATAGTGCCATACTTTCGATCGCAGTACAGGCCAATATGATCTGAACAGTGTGACCGTTCAGCGACATGGTGTTTGCCCCGTTCACAAGTATCGGAACGCTGAACCCTTCTAGAATCATCGCCGTGAGGTGAGCCGTCTGGCTGATCAACCAATCTCCCAAAGGCGTGAGCTGGGCAAAGGGAAAGTAGAGAACCCCGCCTATCGCCACGGCTAGACTTGCCCAGTCACAAGAAGGCGAACTGCAGCCTTTAGCCAGGATGATCCAGGACATGTAGAGGGAAAAAAGGGCTGCGAGGATGGAAAGCCCCACGTTGAAGTAATCCCCAATCATCAGGTAATGTGAAGGCTGCTTTAGCCAATGCATCCCAAAGAGAAACCATCCTGCCCCTGATAAGGACCTCCTGCTCGTTAGAGACGAGGCCATCAGAAGCGCCAGGCTCAACCAGAGGACGTTGGCGATCAGCCAGCTGAATGTCATCGGTAAACTACCCCCCTCTGAAGAGAGTGGCTTTCTGTAGTCCTGGAACTTTTTCTGCCTCGATTAAGCAGAACCACTCTGGACCTCCAGGCTGATTTACAACAGCCTCAAGATCAGCAATGTTCTTTGCACCTTCAGACTTGACTTGGATGTTCATATAATAACCAGATCGTTCCGTTACCAACGTTGCTAATGTGGGTTTCCGGCCTTTCAACAGGTTCCTCTGATAGTTTCCGATATCAAGGGGTATTCGCTCCCT
>CAYWZG010000133.1:0-6111 GCA_964462795.1 uncultured Methanotrichaceae archaeon | reverse complement strand
ATCCATGACAGGGTCAAAGACGCTCTTGAAGTCAGTGTAGCTCTTAGAGTATATGATCGATACCGAGTCGGTATCTGTGGCTGCATGGAATACGCAGTTGGGATGGTTTACCCACCGGCCGAACTCGTCGGTATTTCGTCTCACTTCAACGGGAGCAGAGGGCTCGTATTTGGAAAAGACCACAGTCATGAGCTCGGCACCCACTGCAATTCCAGATGGGGCATTCAGAAGTTGGATTAGCTGCCATTCCTTGAACTTTCGCTTACTTTTGAATATAGTAGATCTGTCCACCCCTATATTCGAAGCCAGATCGATGTCGCTGAGTCCTGGATATCTGGCAAGGCCATACAGAACCAGCTTCTCTTTTGTTGTAAGTTTTAGCTGCATTCGCGTATCATCTACATTTTTTACTATTAATAGATTGCCTTTTTCGCATTTTGCATCTTATGTTGCTACATATGCGCGATATCAAGAGAGCATTTTTAGCATGGAAGATCAAGAATGCTGAATAAAGGTGCAAATACTCGAACTGTTCAAAGATCGGTATACCTCTTCTTACTCACGAGAAAGGGCTTATCGTGGCCAGGTACCACAATTTCGGCCAATTCAACGATCCGAGACATGCTTTCCATGGCCTTTTTACGATCCACATGACGACCGGGAGGGACCCATTTAAGGTAGTTGCCGATTATGGGAAGGGCGTCGCCTGCCATAACCACCCGATAAGTGGATTCGCATACCACCGATATGCTGTCAAAAGAATGTCCTGGCGTTTCCATGATCCAAACACCAGGCGCGATGGCCTCGCCTTCTTTTAGGTCAGAGTCGTCCTTGGAGAGGATTTGAGCTTTTTTGAATAGGTGGTTATTACCACAATGATCTGGATGGGAATGGGTGTTCACAACCAAGTCCACGTCTTCCGGCTTTATTTGGAACTGAGCTAATCGATCCTGTATGAGGACTTCTTCTCCTGTAAGGCCTGTGTCTACCATAATCTTGACAGAGCCTGCGATAATCAAGGTCACAGAGGATCGAGCATCCAAGAGTTTGCCGTTCTCATCCCTTAGAAGATAACCTAGCTTTAGCAACCTTGCGACGGGTTGAAGTCCTTTCGTCATATTTCTTAGTCCTAATCTCGTGTCTCTTTTCATCCTACCCATTTACCTTATCATCCTAACGTTCCGTTTAGCGTAGGTCCATCCCAAAACTTCGATAAACGGTTTCCTCGGCTCTGATTTGCCCCAACAGATCATATCCAGGAAATTAAATGTGTTTCTGGGTGGCCCTTTCAACAAATTCTGCTCAATTTTTGTCTGTTCAAGTCCACCCTTCAACCCTTCTAGCCCTTTTTTCTCTTTTCGTTCTTCCTTGCCCCGAAACTTCACGCCAGGTAAGGCTCCAGCTTTTCGGCCAGCCGATCTACTTGTTCTGCTGCGGTTCCTGTGTACCGGTGAGGGTCGAGAAGCTCTTCGATCTCTTGGGGTGAGAGATGTTGGGTTACGGTCTTGTCTTGTAAGAGTACCTCGGCCAGAGTCTTTTCCTCCTCAAAGGCGGTCATGGAACAGGTCCGCAAGATCTCGTGAGCGTTTTGCCTTCCGGCACCACGTTTTGCAAGCTCTACCATCACAGCCTCGGCCATGTTCAGGCCCTGGAGAAGGTTGAGGTTCTTTTCGACCTGGTCTTTTCTGATCGTCAACCCCTCGATTATCCTCGCAGTCAACTTTAAGAGGTGATCTGTGAAGATGAACGCCTCAGGAAATACTATCCTCTCGCAGCTGGAGTTGGTAAGGTCCCTTTCGTCCCAGAGCGGTATGTTGGCGAGAGCTGGTTCGATCTGAGCCCTCACGATCCTTGCAAGGCCGCAGACCTGTTCTGACTTTATCGGGTTTCTTTTGTGAGGCATGGTGCTGGATCCCACCTGCTTTTTCCCGAAGACTTCCTGGACCTCGCTTATCTCACTTCTCTGGAGAGATCTGATCTCGACGCAGATTTTATCGAGAGTGGATGCCACAAGTCCCATCCAGCATATCATCTCGCCGTGCCGGTCACGCTGTACAACCTGGTTTGAGACGTCGACCTCGTTTAGGTCCAGCCATTCCGTCACCTTGCTTTGGATCTCCATGCCCTGTTTTCCAAAGGCTGCCTGGGTTCCCACGGCACCACTCATCTTGCCGACTGCTGCGCGGGGTTTAAGCTGCTCCAGCCGGTCGATATGTCTTGAGACTTCTGATGCCCATATCGCAAACCGAAGGCCGTAAGTCGTGGGGACCGCTATCTGGCCGTGGGTCCTTCCGGCGCAGACTAGGTTTTTGTTCTCGATCGCCCGGTCAAGAAGAACTCGGAGCAGCTGCCTTAGTTTTTCGTCCAAGATCTCCAAAGATGCCTTGATCTGTAACCCCGTTGTCGTGTCCAGGATGTCGTTTGAGGTTGCGCCCAGGTGGACCCATTCGCCTGCCCATTCGCAGTTTTCGGCCATGGCAAGGACTACAGCCATCATATCGTGGCCGATCTGGTCCTCGATCTCCTTTGCTCTGTCTGGTGGGGTCTTTTCGGCCGCTTTAACTATGTCCTCTGCCGCGCCTTTGGGTATCAGGCCCAGTTCTTCTTCGGCCCGGGATAGGGCCGCCTCCACTCTGAAAAGGCAGCGGAACCTGTAGTCTTCTGACCAGATCTCTTTCATCTCGGGGTTTCCGTAACGAAATTCAATTGGATGAATCGCCATTAATGACAGCTCCGATAAGGGATTGGGGCCGGGGATAAATGGAGGTTTTGGTCGCTGTGAAAAATATGGATTTGGGAATGTTTCAAAAAACCACGAATGATAAAATGCCGTAACTCTTACGAGTTTGAGACTTGGCCTGTTTGCATCTATCGTCGAACACTATATAGTCATGAACCTTAAAAGACCTGATACTCAATGCAGTTTCCCAACGAAGCGATCTGCTGCAAGGCTGGTGGTTTCCCGGGTCGGCATCGTCTTATCGCGCAATCAGATAAGTGTCAAACTCGACGTTCAGGACTATAATTCAGGGTTCATACGACCGTGTTTTCGAGAATGATTTGGAGGCGTTTAAGGTGGCCATAGATAGGTTCGAAGAAGGCATAATTTTGTTGCACACCGATCGGTTTGTAGATGCAGTACAACTTTTCAAGGAATTGGTTGAAAAGGACCCTTCCAACGCAGCTGCATGGGAAAAGCTCGCTGTATCGTACCTGGGGTCAGGGCTCTTGGAAGAAAGCGAGATGGCGGCAGAAAAGGCGTTGGAACTAAATCCAAAGAATCCAGATGTTTTGGCACTTCTTGGAGGGATGCGATCGCTCAAAGGAAATAACGATGAAGCTTTGAGCTACTTCGACTTGGCCATCGCAGTCAAACCAGACCATACACGTTCTTGGATCTCCAAGGTGACAACTCTCCGAGCCCTGAAAAGAGAAGAGGATGCCAAAGATGCCTATCGTGAAGGCGTTGAAAAAGATACCAAGCTCAACGATCCCGAGAACTGGAACGATCTTGCAGGGGCCATCTATGACGATGGCAAGTTCCAGGAGACGATCGAGTTTTTCGACTTCATGCTGGAACTTGAGCCTGATGAGGTCAGTTACAAATTCAACAAGCTTGCGCCCCTCTCCAAGATGAAGAAATACGAGGATGTGGTCACTCTTGCAGGAGAGATTGCAGAGCAGAACCCAGACTTTTTGCCAGCTTGGATGGTGAAGGGAATCTCCCTCCTGGCCTTGAGAAGACATGAAGAAGCGTTAAAATGCTTCGATCAGGCAGTCAAGTTGGACCCTGCCAACAACGAAGCATTGAACATGAGGGCTAAGATCCAACATTATCTGGACACGCTCGAAACTACCGACAAATCAGAATAGGGATGTGTGGCAACTTCGAACAGAGATCGGGATGTATCTGTTTTGTCCCAAAAAGGTTGGCTGTAAGGTAGAATTGGGTTGTGCTCAAAAAGATGATCTCTAGCCCAATATCGAAATAGCCCGGCGGCGAAAGGATATAGTCGAGATTTGTGCTTAACGATACGAATAGGCCAAAATGTTGAACTCTCACGAGTTCAACATTTGTCCGAAAGGTATCGTTAAACACTATAACCAAAAAAGAATGACACTTGAGATTGGCCCGGCAAAACCACCGAGCCAATCTCAAAAAGCCGAATTTTTTAGCCAGGTTTCCTAAAAAGAGGCGTTACATCATGCCAGGCATGCCACCCATACCCATGCCGGGCATACCGCCCATACCACCCATAGGTGAACCTCCTGCGGGTTGTTGTGTTCTCTTGGAGGTGATGAGGTCGTCTATCCTGAGTATCATGTTGGCAGCGTCAGTTGCAGACTTGATCACCTGGGTTTTGACCCTAAGAGGCTCGACCACACCCATATTCCACATGTCAGAGATCTCACCGGTGTAGGCGTTCAGGCCGCAGGTCTTCTCGCCTGCCTCGTGCTTGCTCTTCATGTCTGTCAGCTTGTCGATGGCATCAAAGCCGGAGTTTTCAGCAAGTGCTTTTGGTATCTCGGCCAAGGCCTCGGCGAAGGCTTCTACAGCCAGCTGCTCTCTTCCCTTGAAGGAAGATGCGTACTCTTTGATCCTCAAGTAGAGTTCTGCCTCGGGAGCTCCGCCGCCGGCCACCAGTTTCTCGTCTTCAATGGCGGCTGCAACTGCGTGCAAGGCATCGTCAAGAGCCCTCTCAAGCCCGTCTACCACCTGCTGAGTTCCACCCCGGAGAAGCAAAGAGAATATGCCCTCTTTCTTAAATCCGGTCACGAAGGTCATAGCGCCTCCGCCCACTTTCTTCTCCTCGACTTGGAGAGCTTCGCCAAGGTCTTCGGGGGTGAGCTCTTCAAGGTTAGTCACCAGGTTGCCTCCAGTGGCTTTGGCCAGCTTCTTAAGGTCGGTCTTCCTGATCCTTCGAAGAGCCATGACGCCAGATTTTGCCAGGTGGCTTTGAGCTATCTCGTCGATACCTTTCTGGCAGAAAACCACATTAGCGCCGCTCGAGATCACTTTGTCTGCGACCTTCCTTGACATCTCCTTTTCCCGGTTGGCGAACATCTTGAACTGGGTTGAGTTGGTTATGGAGATCTCGGCTTTGTTCTCAGTATCTTTGGATTCGATTGCAACACCTAAGAGGAGAATCTTGGGATTTTCCACCTTCTTTGGCATGTTGGAATGGACCCGGTTCCTGTCGACAATGATGCCTTCGATGAGCTCAGAATCTTCTATGCCCTCTCCAGCTCTTTTTTCCACGACGACGCCGCCTTTCAGATCCACCGTCATCTTGCCGTCGTCACTCTCTTCAGTGAGAGATGTGACCATATCGACGACGTGTTCGGCCATCTTGACGAGGGCAGATCCTGCGAGCTTTCCTGTCATGGCGGTCAGGGCGATCTTTTCTAGAAGGTCTCTGTTCTTTACAGAGACGTCCATGCCCATCTGGTCTAGAACCTCGATCGCCTTTTCTGAGGCCATTTTGTATCCCAGGACTATCATTGTTGGGTGGACACCCTGATCCATCAGATTTTCCGCCTTTTTGAGCAGTTCGCCTACGAGCAAGGCAACTGTGGTAGTTCCGTCGCCCACCTCATCGTTCTGGGCTTTGGCCGCTTCCACCACCATCTTGGCGGCGGGGTGTTCCACTTCCATCTCCTTGAGGATCGTGACGCCATCGTTGGTTATGGTCACGTCGCCTATGGTATCTACCAGAAGTTTATCCATGCCCTTAGGGCCCAAAGTGCTTCGCACTGCCCCTGCAACGGCTCTCGCTGCCATGATGTTATTGGCCATGGCCTCTTTGCCCTTCTCTCTGCGAGCGCCTTCTCTTAGAATCAGCATCGGCTGTCCACCTAATCCTGCCATTTATTGCCTCCTTCTCGGGAAGGGACTATTTGAGCTTCTATAAAAAGGTTTCTGTTCACCAAAGGGCGGCGCATCCTTGATTGAACAATATCTATAAAAATCCAATAGGGCGCGCCTCATCGCCTTTGGGATGATGTCGATCCAGTTGATGAGATGCGCCCAACGCGCCCTAAAAGCCCAAGAAATGCGTAACTACTCAGCTATAGGACTCTTTGACCGGGCAGACAGCGGGTATGAAAGGG
>CAYWZG010000132.1:0-6415 GCA_964462795.1 uncultured Methanotrichaceae archaeon | reverse complement strand
TCGATCGGACTGTGATAACCGTTGATCCCAGAAGGTCGAAGACAGCAGAGAACTCGGATCTTCACGTACAGCTAAAGCCAAACACCGATTACGAGCTGCTCTCGGCGCTCTTGACACTTCTTCACGGAAAAAGGCCCCACCCATCAATAGAAGAAGTGACCGGCGTTTCGATAGATCAGATGGAAGAGATGCTAGAGATGATGAAAGGCTGCAACTTTGGCTCAATATACGTTGGGTTGGGGATCGCGTCATCTTATGGGACGCACAGGAATGCAGAGCTTGCTTTCAACCTGGTAAAGGAGCTCAACAGTTACACCAAGTTCGTGATAGGTGCCCTTCACGTTGCCGGGTTCAACCAAATAGCCACTTATCTCTATGGCTATCCTTTCGGGCTCGACTTTTCCAGAGGGTATCCTCGATATAACCCTGGCGAGTTTACGGCAGTGGACCTTCTTCGGGAGAAAGATGTTGATGCAGCCCTCATCGTTTCGGCGGACTTGGCGTCCCATTTCCCCGCGGCCTGTGCCAAATATTTGGCAGAGATTCCGGTGGTCTGCATAGACATAGCGCCATGTCCGACTACAATGGTCTCAGATGTGGTGCTGCCAGGAGTGATAGACGCCATGGAATGCGACGGCACATTCTATCGGCTGGACGATGTGTCGATATATTCCAGGCCGTTTACGTCTTCGCCCTTCGAGTTCACGGCGAGCAACGAGGACACATTAAAGCAGCTCTTCAGTTAGGTGAAGGCGGCGAGATGAAAATCTCCTGGCTGGGCAGTCCAGGCCGCGCTTCCGCTGTCGTCGGACCGGGGGCGCGCTCGGCCTGCGCCCGCATCAACGCTGCCACTTTCTCGCGAACGTGGCGATGAAGGCGGCCCACATGAAGGTGCCGAAAATCGCTTGGGCCCCAGCTATTAGGGTATACAGTCCTGATGCGGGAGTGTAGCCAGCGTATCCGGGAGTTGCTGCCGTGACTATGCTGAAATAAAAATATTCATACCATTCGAGCGTATTATTCGCCTTTTCTACGCCAGACCCGACCCAATAAACAAAGCCTAACGTGAATACAACTATGAGCCAAGCTTTGGCGACATTAAAAGGACGGACGCCATATCCAAAAACACGTTGAATAAAAATGTATTCTAAGAAGTCGTAAATAAGGAACCTCTTGATCTTAGATAGTATTTGAGCTATCTTATATCCGAACAGAGACATCCATTCTCTGATATTACTTGGACTTTGATGGTTTTCCTGTTTTATCCCCTTTATTCCGTTTTGTAACCTTACTGCTTCCATCTCCCTGTAAAAGTAATAATCTGCCTCTTTTTTATTCCCCTGATCTTCCATCTTTCGTTTTGCTATTCTACATGCAACCTGTTGCGACCATGGATCACCAAATTTTGCATCCTTGAATGACATAGTATTGCGATCGAAATTGGCCCCTTCAAAGTCGGCAGCTTCGATGAATTCAGCTCTCTCGAAGTTTGTATAAATGCCGTTAAAGGAAGCCCACTCAAAATTTGCATGCCCAGCGAAATTAACTGCTTTAAAGTTTGCATACCCGCTGAATTCAGTTTCCAAGAAATTTGTATCTACTCCAAACTCAGATCCCTCGAAGTTGACATTTCCATCAAACACAACTCCTTGGAAGTTAGCATAGTCGACAAACACAGCCCCATGAAAGTCGGCATCTCCTCCAAACTCAGATCCTTGGAATTCGAAATTTCCACTCAACTCAGATTTCTCAAAACAGATTTCTTTAAGGAAGTGTGCATTATTAAAGTTAAGATTACCGCGAATCTCAGAACTAATGATGTTTATTCGCGATCTAATCACTTTAAGCCAGTTGGACAATTCAGACAGCACTTCAAACTCTTCTCTGTCCACATGCCACATCTGCAGCTCCAGTCCGCTCAGATCCAGATCCCCCTCGACGATCACGTCGTCGTACTCGACGTCCTCGTCCCGCTCGATCTTGGCCAGGATCTCGCTCGCCTGGATCACTCGGCGCTGGTTTGAGTTGGTGTCCGGTTCCATCGATACAAAACATTCGATGACAAAATATTTAAAAACTCGCTCCAGACAGCCCTAGCTCACCTTATGATCTTCCTCGCCAGCACAACCACGAAGAGCGCGAGGAACAGATACCCGAGGACGCCCTCCACCATCACCGCATACTTGCAGAGCCCCACCGGGTGTAAGCCCGTCGGGGGTCCCCCGCCCGTCAGCGCCGTGAAGCTGAAGTAGAGGCACTCGCCCCACGAGGGCGAGACGGCGCCGTCGCCCGATCTGTTGGTCTGACGACTGGCCAGAATGATCGGGATGAGAACGGAAGGAGATGATGGGGGAAGCTAGCCGGAGAGGGAGAGACGGCTACCCAAAAGGAGGCGACGATGAACGAGTTCATGAGTTGGGCCCTTCGGCGCAGTCATAGTCCTCGACGGGAAGATCATCTCGAAGACTCACAACGAGGTTTTGAAGCGAAACAAAATGAGACCCCACCGCCCACGCCGAGATCCAGGTAAGATCACGCCCCTGCGCCACATGGGCGATTTGCGGAATACCGGGCCGAAAGATGCGAGAGCGCCACCTAACGTGGCCGGCGTTTTTTCGACTCGGTCAGATCTACCCTGCCCTCCTTGCCGAGAATGTCGAATCGTCGTCGAAGTGAATCCTGAACTCACCCTCCAGCAGGTCTTCTCCCCTAAACCTGACCCGGCCGCTGCCGGAGACTGGCGTACATTCGTCGTTTCCTTCCCACGTGAATTCGAACCTCTTGCCGTCGGGATGATCGACGATCTTCCCATCAATCACGCCCTGAACCAGGCCGAACTGGAACGTTCCAAGGTTATCCGGCTTAATCTCGATGTACGCCTGGACATCCATGTTGAAGTAATCTTCATTCCACGCCTCCATCTCGTAGATATGCCACCTACCTGTAAATCCCATAGCCTCACCCTCATTCTAAAAATGTCCGTCAACGTCAGGCAGATCACTCATCCTGCCAGATCGCGGGCGTCCATTTCCATTCAGTCCATCGACGACCATCTAAAAATCGCTGCCGATTCATCTATAGCTTTGCGGAATAGTCAGGCCGGGGGGAGAGGCGGTGGAGCCGCCTGAGGTCACTGGGCGGATGAAGGGCGGCCCATATATTCAAATCCGATCGGGCGAAAGATGGCGCATAGTGGTCGCATGGAAAAGAGCCAGATGCTCGAAGAGCTGAAAAGAAACCCCAAAAACGTCCGCTTCGAGAGGTTGTGCAAGATAGCAGAAGCATTCGGCTTTCGTTTCAGAGGAGGAAAGGGTAGCCACCGCGTCTATGTCCGAGAGGGCGTAAAGGAGATCTTGAATTTCCAGGACGTGAGCGGAAAGGCGAAACCTTATCAAGTACGGCAGTTTATAAAGATAACAGAAAAGTATGGATTGGCTGAGGACGGCGAGACTGATGTATAAGTACGCGATAGAGATATTCTACAGCGAGGAAGACGAGGGCTACATAGCGGTCGTGCCCGAGCTTCCCGGCTGCTCTGCCTTCGGCGAGACTGAGGAGGGCGCCCTGACCGAGGTGAAGATCGCAATACAGCTCTGGCTCGAGGTCGCAGAAAAAGAGGGAAGAGAGATCCCAGTGCCGCAAGGCAAAGAACTCTTGGCAGAGTTGCACCGAAAGGTCGCTCGCATTCAGAGCGCATGATCCCCGCCCCTAAGATCCTGACGAAGCCGCGCCCCCGCCGCCACATGGGCGATTTGCGGAATACCGGGCCGAAAGATGCGAGGGCGCCGCCTGGCGCTCGCAGTGCGCCGGCGCCGACATGCAACGCCGCTCACTTTCAGCCAGCGTTTTTCCGATCTGGTCAGATCTACCCTGCCCTCCTTGCCGAGAATGTCAAATCGTCGCCGAGGTGAATCCTGAACTCGTCCTCCAGCAGGTCTTCTTCCTTCAACTTGATCCAATCGCTGCCGATTCGTCTCATCTTTCAGAGACGAACTTGGCGATGGCTGAAGTGGCGGGATCAACAGCGCCCTTGATAGAGGCCGCAAAGGCCATATCGGATCACATGGACCCAGACCAGAACCGCTCGAAGACCTTTCAAGTGTTCAGGGACGGACTGCGAGAAATGGTGAGATATTGAAGAGAATTCCGCCCGCACCCAAGGTATATTGGCAAGATGGAGCAAGAAATCCCTGGCCTTCTGTCCAAGACGGTTCGCGTAGAAAAGTTTGGGGATGTGGAGAGGTGGTTGGCGCCCTTTTGACCATGAGGGCGGCAAAAAGAGGCGCTATTTTAGGATCTTCATCGCTTCTTCCACACTCAGGTCCTTGTGAGCTATCAAGGCTATGGCTTGTGTCATCTTGATGGGTTTATCGTGCTGGAAGACGTGCCTGCCTATGGCAACACCACGCCCGCCTGCATCGATTGCCCCCCTTATCATCTCCAAAAACTCCCGATCGGTCTCGGTCTTGGGCCCTCCTGCTATCACGACTGGAACAGGGCAGCCTGCTACCACGTTCTTGAAAGAGTCAACATCACCAGTGTAGTTTGTCTTGATTATGTCTGCGCCAAGCTCGGCACCGGCTCGCGCTGCAAGCGCTACTACCTCAACGCCATTTGGATCGTTGATCTTGTCACCGCGCGGGTACATCATTGCGATAAGGGGCATTCCCCAAAACTCACACCTTTCGGCAACTGTGCCAAGTATCTTGAGCTGATCTGCCTCGGTCTCGGAACCTACGTTTATGTGAACGCTCACGGCATCTGCCCCCACCTTGATTGCTTCTTCACCCTGACAGACCTGGACCTTGTTGTTGGGGTCAGGGCCAAGAGCAGTGCTGGCGCTCATGTGAATTATAAGGCCAATGTCGCTTCCGTACTCCCTGTGGCCGTACTTTACCATCCCTTTTTGGAGAAGAACTGCGTTTGCCCCTCCATCGGCCACCTTGTTCACCATGTCCGAAAGTTTCACCAACCCCTTTACAGGACCCACAGATATACCATGGTCCATAGGGATGATGACTGTGTTTCCGCTGCTCCGATCGATTATCCGTTCCATTCTGACCTTTTTGCCAATCTCGCTCAAGTTTTGGTCTCTCCTACAATGTAAACGTGTTAACATGTTTCATGGTGTCATATATCATATATAAGATTGACGCTGGATCCAATGGCGTTTTTTGGGATTTTTCAGAGATTTTTCCGAAATCTTCATTAACAAATTGTTTCAAAAACTGATCGGGGTCGGTCCGTTGGACGAGGAAATAGGACGAATCAAAAAGAGTGAAACCACCGAACTTGTAGTCAGGATGACTGAGTTTCGCGGCAGCGTCGGGATAGACATAAGAGAGTACGTGACTTCAGATAGGTACACCGGCTGGTCCAAAAACGGCATCAGGATCCCTGTAGATGAGTGGGCACACTTCAAAGAGGTGCTGGAAAATGTAACGGTCCCAAAAGGAGTGGAATCCGATTAATCGAGACGAGTTCGAACAGGCCCACAGGGATTGGCTAATCTCGATGGCAAAGGATATGATGGCGTCTGACCTTACATCAATGTCGCCAAAAAAGCGAGGTTGCCTCATCTCTGATTACGGAAAAGTGCAAGACCCTCACGCAGTGTTTTGCGCCCTTTCCGATATGGATCGGATCGCGGCCATCGCCAAAGAGAAGGCGTCAGGTTATATCCTGGTCGAAACCAAAGCATTCACCTTCTTTCCCTCGCTTCTCTCGAACAGGAGCAACGTGTTGGACTATGCCATCGCCGTCAACTACCACGGCCTGAAGGCCGTGGCTTGTGAATGGCTAAGCGAGACTATAGTCATGAACCTTAGGCGTGATACTTAACGGAGCATCCCAAATAAATCATCTGCTACAAAGCCCGCGATTTATTGAGTTAGCATTGTCTTTTGCGCATGGGATAAGTGTCAAACTTAGCGTTCAGGACTATAAACAGCTCTACTTTCCAAGTTTTGATTTTTGCATACATTTGCCAGATTGTAAGCTGAATTAATGCTATTTTTATCGGAATATATGAGGCGTATTTAATTCCGTATGGTTCTCATATCATGCGAGACGCAAAGGTAGTTTATAAGCTGGGCGCGACCGAGGGAAACCTTGGAAAGTAGAGTAAACAGTTAGACTAGAGGGCAACAAAATGCAGCAGCGTTGTGGGCTACTAAGAATGGCAAAGTACCTTCCTAGCTTTGCCCACTTCTGGACACGCCGAACCCGATGGGATTTATCCCTAAGGGCCCGTAGCGAAATAACTTGCGCATATACGTGTACACCCATTACACGAAACCGACATGAAGCAGATTCAGTATAATAATTACGAATCATTCATATGACAAGGTTATTTCTTCGCGGGCCCTAAGCCTGCTTCGCCACCTCGAAGGGACATTTTACCCAGACTTGATCT
>CAYWZG010000131.1:0-6519 GCA_964462795.1 uncultured Methanotrichaceae archaeon | reverse complement strand
ATCCCGGGATTGACTCCACAATCTTGGGTACGCACAACTCCATTCGTGGAGGTAACCTCTATGTTAGTTTACTCTACTTTCCAAGTTTTCCCTCGGTCGCGCCCAGTTTATAAACTGTCCTTGCATCTCGCATAATACGAGAACTGTGAGAGCGGAACTAATTCGCGCATAGTCCAACAAAAATAGCATTAATTCGGCTTATAACCTAACAAATGTATGCGAAAGCCAAAACTTGGAAAGTAGAGTTATCAGGTCATATTCCAGGGATCGAAGGCGGAGTTCAGGTCAAGGGTTTTAGGGATTGACGCCTATACAAAAGTTGTCGTCTCGCCTGAGGACGATGTCGAGTTACGTAGCATCAGTCTCACCAATCGCACATCGATAAGGCGGAAGATTGAGCTGACAAGCTATGCAGAGGTCGTTCTGACAACCCCAGAGGCAGATGCAACCCATCCCGCTTTTAGCAACCTCTTCGTAGAGACAAAGATCCTGCGCAAAAGATCTGCTATCTTATGCACTCGCAGACCGAGGTCCAAGGACGAGAAGACGCCCTGGATGCTGCATCTGATGGCGGCGGAGAAGGTCAAGGATGATCTGGTTTCTTTTGAGACGGATCGCTCCAAGTTCATAGGTAGAGGAAGAACTGTTGCAGATCCTGTGGCAATGACTGGAGTAACAAAGCTCTCAGATAGCGAGGGCTCCGTCTTGGATCCGATAGTTTCCATTAGGTGCATTGTTACGATAGATCCAGGAGAGACGTCACGGGTGAACTTCATCACAGGAATGGCAGAGACGCGAGATCGGGCCATTGAACTGATTGATAAATACCACGACGTACGCATGGCAGACCGCGTCCACAACCTGGCCTGGACTCACAACCAGATGATTATGCAACAGCTCAACATCACCGATGTCGATATTAATCTTTATATGCGCCTTGCCAGCGCAATAATTTATCCCTGCTCAAACTGGCGCGCAAGTACCAGCGTTCTCTTGAGCAACCAGCATGGTCAGTCAGGCCTGTGGGCTTACGGCATATCGGGCGATATCCCAATTGTTCTCCTTCGGATCGGAGATCGGTCTTACATCGATCTGGCGCATCAGCTCTTGAGGGCTCACGCCTACTGGCATATGATGGGGCTTGCAGTGGATCTGGTGATCTGGAACGAAGATCGCTCAGGCTATCGGCAGGAGCTCCAGGATGAAATTATGGGCCTGGTCTCAATCAGCACCGATACCTGTACCAAGGAGCGATCGGGTGGAGTCTTCGTAATACACGCGGACCAGATCTCAGAAGAGGTGGGAGTCCTAGTACAGGCCGTGGCCAAAGCCGTCTTCACAGATGACCGGGGAACTTTTGAGGACCAGCTCGAACGCGCATGCAGATTCTCAGTAGCCGTTCCTCTTTTAAAGCCGGTCCAGGCACCTCGTGTCGAGAACTACGAGGCGGTTGAGTCTGCCGGCCGGGATCTGATCTTCTTCAATGGTCTTGGTGGGTTCACAAAGGATGGACGCGAATACATAATCCGGATCGCTCCTGGACAGATGACACCGGTTCCGTGGTCGAATGTGATATCAAATCCCAATTTTGGGACAGTAATCTCTGAGAGCGGCGGAGCATATACGTGGGGCGAAAACTCCCAGCAGTTCCGCCTTACCCCCTGGTATAACAATCCTGTGAGCGATACCAGTGGCAAGGCTCTGTACATTCGTGACGAGGAGAGCGGCCTGTTCTGGTCGCCCACAGCCATGCTGGCACGCGGGCAGGCGCCTTACACCTGTAGGCACGGGTTCGGTTACAGTGTTTTCGAGCACAAAGAGAGCGGGATTGAATCCGAGCTGTGGGTATATGTGGCATTAGACGCGCCAGTGAAGTTTTGCGTGCTCAAGCTCCGCAATGAATCAGGCATATCTCGCAGGCTATCTGTGACCAGCTACGTCGAGCTGGTGTTAGGGGAGATGCGTTCTAAGTCTGGGATGCACATTGTCACAGAGATAGATCCCAAGACGGGGGCCCTCCTTGCCAGAAACCCGTACAATGCGGATTTTCCCGGACGGATAGTTTTCCTGGATGTGAACGAAGAGATGGGCAGCTTCTCTGGGGACCGGACCGAGTTCCTTGGCCGAAACGGCAATGCGGCCAACCCTGCTGCCCTGTCACGGGAGCGGCTCTCTAACAGAGTTGGGCCAGCCATGGACCCATGCGCAGCCATGCAGGTCAAGATCGATCTGGCAGACGGGCAGGAGAGCGAAATCATCTTCACCTTGGGCACCGGGCGAAATGTTGACGATGTTCGCAGCCTGATCAAGCGTTTTCGCGGGTCTGGTCCTGCACGCACTGCGCTAGAGGCGGTATGGAGCTACTGGAACCGCATCCTTGGCGCAGTCTACGTGGAGACCCCGGATAAGGCTCTCAACGTGCTCACCAACGGCTGGCTCCTCTACCAGACCTTAGCGTGTCGCATCTGGGCGCGCAGCGGATTTTACCAATCGAGCGGGGGATTCGGCTTCCGCGACCAGCTGCAAGATTCAATGGCGCTGATATATGCAGAACCTCAGCTTGCCCGGAAACATCTCCTGCGCTGTGCGGCCCACCAGTTCCTGGAGGGAGATGTTTTGCACTGGTGGCACCCGCCATCGGGACGAGGCGTGCGGACGCACAGCTCGGATGATTACCTCTGGTTGCCGCTGGCGGCTCACCGTTACGTCACAGCTACAGGAGATACCGACGTGCTTGACGAGCGCATTAACTTCATCGAGGGTAGGCCACTGAAGCCTGACGAAGACGCCTACTACGACCTGCCCACCAGGTCGAAAGAGTCCGGCACCCTTTACGAGCACTGTGTCAGAGCCATCAGGAACGGCCTTGAGTTTGGCCAACACGGCCTGCCCCTCATGGGCTCTGGAGACTGGAACGATGCCATGAACCGCGTGGGATATCAGGGCAAAGGCGAGAGCATCTGGCTGGCCTTCTTCCTGTACCATGTGCTCATGAAGTTCTCAGAGATCGCCCTTCTTTGTGACGATGCCGCCTTCGCAAATCAATGCATCAGCGAGGCTGCCAATCTGCGCCAGAATATCAAAGAGTTCGGATGGGATGGAAACTGGTATCTGCGCGCCTACTTCGATAACGGAGAGACCCTTGGGTCCTCGGATAATCCAGAATGTCAGATCGATTCCATCTCCCAGAGCTGGTCTGTTCTGTCCGGGGCAGGAGATGCGGAAAGATCAAAGGTGGCTATGGAGGAAGTGGATCGCCAACTCGTCAAAAGAGATGCCTCGCTGATACAGCTACTGGGGCCGCCCTTCGATAAGTCTGACTCAGATCCTGGCTACATCAAAGGCTACATTCCGGGTGTGAGAGAGAATGGCGGGCAGTACACCCATGCTGCTGTGTGGGCGGCCATGGCCTTTGCCGCCATGGGCGACAGCACCCGGGCTTGGGAGCTATTGTCAATGATCAACCCTCTGAATCATGGCTCGACCCTTGAGCAGGTTGCGATCTACAAAGCAGAGCCATACGTTGTGGCAGCAGATGTCTATGCCCTCCCGCCACACACAGGACGCGGCGGGTGGACCTGGTATACTGGAGCGGCGGGCTGGATGTATCGTCTCATAGTGGAATCGCTGCTGGGACTACAGCTTGACGTTGACAAGATGCAATTTCAGCCTTGTATCCCCGCCGATTGGGAATCGTTTCAGGTGCATTACCGTTACCGCGAGACATTCTACCACATCACGGTTACGAGGACAGGGGTAGCGCAGAGCGTGATGATAGACGGGCTTTTGCAGAGCGATGGGACGATACACCTTATTGATGATCGGAAAGAGCATTTAGTAGAGGTAAGGATAAACTGAGCAGCGAAAGGGCGATATTTTGAATCTTAACTCGGCTCGATTTAGGGGTTATGGCTAGTGCAAATCACTTGGTGTACACAGAAACCCGCATCTTGTGACGGCTTTAGATTACCAATCGTTCCAATTTACCTTATTACGCACCACCCTAACGTAGGGAATGGCTCCTGACAAGGTTAATACGCGATTACCGACAGCTGGCGCCCGTAATACCTACCAAATTGCCACATTAATTCCCTAATTTCCGCCGAGTTAAGGTTTGAAATACGGCTATCCTCATCGAGATCCCAAAACCCGCACGCGTAGATTGTTTTGACCTACAGAAGAATCTTCATTTAGGTGTTCTGATCTAGTGATATCACTCGATTTTTGGATGGTGCCATGCAGACCTTGGGCTCGAATATCTTAAGGGACATAACAGGCAACGCCCACGAGTCTAATGCCCAACAGCTCTGATCATCCAGTCTGCAGGGAGAGATCCTTCAGACTCTTCTATCATCACGCTGGTAAGGGTAAGTTTTTTTGTCGATTTGTCGTATCGATATGACCTTGGATCGTCCTTTTCAGCGACCGTTTCGGTAACGTTATAGGCAACTCCTACCGCTGCACGATCGTAGAAACAGACGTAAAAGTCGCCGTTCACGGTCAAGGGTGGAATCTCAATCTCGGCCAATACCGGCATAATGCTCGTGAAGTAAGGCCGGTGAGAGTCCGAAAACTGATACAATAGACTGAGGTTTTCGTCCCGGATCTCCAGATATACGACCCTTTCAGGAGGCACTGTTTCGTTGTCGAAACCGTTCCATCCCACGATTTGTACCTCGGTCAGAGTCCAAGGAACGCGGGGCGGCGTAAACCTCACCGTTTCTGCAACATCCCCCAAGAACGATGATGTATAAATATCAGTCACACCATCGCCGTCGTACATCAAAACCTCTTCTGCGACCACGTCTTCATCCTCTGACTCGGCTGCGCACAACCCCATGAAACAGAAAGCTACACAAAAGAGTGCGATCAGCAGTGAGATGAGCTTCTTCAAACAATCACCAATACGGAATTAGGGTGGGGAGATATATATGTGATTGTCCTTCGCCAAAAAGGCTATAGGGTCCCGATCGGCGACAAAATAGTCGAAAGCCCTTCAGTGGGGCAACTTTCACGTTTTATTTCGTGTTTCCGCTCGCGTCACTGCCTGTGTCACTGCTCATGTCTCCAACCGTTCCCACCTCACTTTCGACCCCACCTTGCCCTTGGAACAGACCATCCAAATTCCACCTTTAGTATGCCTCTTTTACGTTATTCCCAAACCTCGATGCCGCTCCAAAATCTCGTCAGCCAACCGATCCAACGCCTCGAAGTCCTCATCTTTTGGAAGCCCTTTTGCCAATACCGGTTCGATTACCTCCACATCCATCCTGGTGATCATCCCTTGGAGAACTTCCACGATCTTGGTACCCCAACCATAAGACCCTATGATCGAGACGAAACGGGCCTTGGGCCTGAGAGCATTGGCCACAAATACCGCATCTGCAGCCTTAGGGTGAGGGCCAGTAAGAACGGTGCACGCTCCAACCACTATCGTTGCCGCATCCACTAACGCCTCTGCAAGCTTCCCTAAATCCGTCACCGTAAGATCAAACCTCCTGACACCAATTCCCCTCTCAACAAGAGCATCCACGAAATAGTCCACCATGATTCTCGTGCTTCCGTGCATCGAAACGTAAGGTATCACCACCTCATTCTTGACAGAATCAGACGTCCAGCCCTGATAAGCCTCTATTATGAAAGAAGGGTCGCTGTAGAGGGGACCGTGGCTTGGAGCTATCACCTTCACGTCGAGCGCGGCCACCTTCTCTGCGTTCTTCTTCGCAAGAGACCGAAACGGCATCATGATCTCAGCATAATACCTCTTGGCAGGCTCGTATATGATCTTCGGATCGGCAAATAGGTCGCTTGTTGCCATGTGCGACCCAAAGAAGTCACAGGAAAAGAGTATACGATCCTCTTTCAGATAGGTCGCCATGGTCTCGGGCCAGTGCGCCCAAGGGATGTGATGAAACTCCAAGGTCTTTTTGCCCAGGCTCAAAACCTCGCCATCTTCCACTGTAACGATCCGATCTTCAGGGATGTGAAGATGATCTTCTAAGAGGACTTTGCACCGAGGCGTGCAGACTACCTTGATTTTGGGATACTTCTCGACGACTGCAGGTAGCGACCCTGAATGGTCTTGCTCTGCATGATTTGCTATCACGTAATCGGGGTTTGCATCCAACCGTTCCAGGTTCCTCTCTAGGACCGGCCAGAAAGGGGGGTCTACCGTATCGATGAGCGCTGTCTCATCGCCTCGCACCAGATAAGCGTTGTAGCTGGTCCCATCTGGCAATGGTATAAGCTCGTCAAAGAGCCGACGATCCCAGTCGATGGCCCCGGTCGAGAACACATCAGACACAATCTTTCTTGGTGCAGTCATCTATAATCCCCCGTTTCCATTCGCGTATTTCATTTCGAAACAATTGCTAACCACTCCAAAACACTACATTTAACCGATCAACAAAACGGAATTTCACGTTCATCTTAAATGCGCAAGGAGACCCCGCCCTTTCAGGCCGGGGAGGAATTGCGCCCTCCATCTTATGACGGTCAATATGGTCAAATCCAACACTT
>CAYWZG010000130.1:0-6567 GCA_964462795.1 uncultured Methanotrichaceae archaeon | reverse complement strand
AATCTTTGGTACGCATAACTCCAAAAAATGGAGGTGAACTCTATGTTAGTTCACACAAATTTGAACGCATTCATCCCCCCACTAAAAGTAGGGGTGATCCTGCGGTGTTCGTCCTGAAAAAGCAGGAGATAAAGAGAAAAGTCGACGACGTCAAGAGATGGAACGATTACGTGGAAGGGATCAAGAAGGATCCTCGCTAGAAGAAACGCATCAGCTCTTTGGCTATGACCCTATACCCGGCCTCGTTGGGATGATCTAGTCCTGGCAAGATCAACGACTCTAATGTGACGCCCTCGCTTTTTTCCACTGCCCTCATCCAGGCCCCGTAGACGTCCACAAACCCAACATCCATCTCCTCAGCTACCTGTTCCAGAACGGTATAATAGTCCAAAATCCGTTCATCAAAACTCGGTGTCAACAGGGGTTCAGAAGACAAAAGGAGGACTTCACAGCCGACTTCATCGAGAATCCTGTCCACCATACCGATCAGGTTGCCTTTGAACTGGTTCAGTCCAAGGCCCATGTACATGTCATTGATACCGAAGTTTATGGTGACCAGATCGGGCTCGTTGGAGATTACAGACCACTCCAACCTTGAGACTCCGTTCAAGCTGGTGTCACCGCAGATGCCTTTGTTTATCATCCGGACTTCTGTTAACGGGTACTTTTCCTTTAGCATCTCCATCCAAAAAGAGGTAAAACCCTTCGATACGGCAAACCCAAAGGTTATCGAATCCCCGAAAGCGACTACCGTCACATTTTCGCCCTTTTGGAGTTTAGAACGAGTTTTTTCTGTGAACCTATCTAGTTCTGTTTCAGTCACGCCAATCACTCCACCACTCCCACTAACCATCCCATTTCTTTTTCCATCCCCACAATTCCACACTTAGGGGCCGTAGAGAAATAACTTGCACATAAACGTGTAAATCCATTATATGAAACCAATATGAGGCAGGTTCAGTATAATAATTACGCATCATTCATATGACAAGGTTATTTCTTCGCGGGCCCTTAGTGAAGTTACTCTGGACGATCGCCCGTCAGAACCTCTATCTTCTGTTCTGCCCCCTCTAAAAGAGAGTTACAACGCCTCACTAGATAGATTCCCCGCTCGAACACCTTCAAGCTCTCTTCCAACGAGAGATCTCCGTCTTCCAGAGCCAAGACTATGTCCTCCAGCTCTTTTAGAGAAGATTCTAGGCTCTGCACCTCTGTCCCTTGCTCGCCTTCATTCATAATCTTGCCTCAAAATCGCTTTTGTTGATTTTTGTCAATCACGCTGCACCGCAAATGTCCATCCGTCAAGAGGACATCGATCTCTTCTTCTAAAGAGACATCTAATACACTTCGAATCAGCTTATTATCTGAGGTGTCGATGGCTATGGCATATCCGCGAGTTAACGTGGCCAGAGGACTTAGCTCGTCTAGCTTTCCTGCAGCCACATCGAGTCGAGTTGCCATAAGTTCAATCCGTTCAGCTTCCGACTGAAATAGTCGTTCAGACAAAACGTCAAGATGCCTATGCATCTCTTCAAGCCGCCTTGATATCGCCTTATAAGAAACGCCAGACTTGAGTCGAGCCAGTCTGTTCTTTCTCCTTTCAAGAATGACGGCAAGAGACCGTTCCATCCTCCGCTCTGTTGCTTTCAAATCTTCTTTTAGCCCGGAAACGTCGGGTTTGACTATTTCGGCCGCAGCAGAAGGGGTTGGAGCTCTGACGTCGGCCACAAAATCGGCTATGGTAACGTCGGTCTCGTGACCTACAGCCGAGATCACAGGACAATCTAACCTGGATATTGCTCTTGCCACAATCTCAGAGTTGAAAGGCCAAAGGTCCTCCACAGATCCCCCGCCTCTGCAGACTATTGCAACGTCAGCCTTTCCTCGAAGAAGGGTGAGGGCCAAGACTATGGACTCAGGAGACGACTCGCCTTGGACTTGTGCAGGCGAAAGCAATATCTTGGCAGGATAAGATCCCAGAACCTTGAGGACGTCTCTGAGGGCTGCGCCATTTGGAGAGGTCACCACACCGATTCTTCCTGGATAAAGCGGAAGGGGCCTCTTCCTGGCCTCGTCAAAGAGACCTTCTTCTCCAAGCTTCCTCTTGAGTGCTTCAAACTCCTGGTGCCTTGCACCAAGCCCCAAGTCTTTCTGGATTGCCCTGACGACTATCTGGACCCGGCCCTTTATGTGGTAGAAGCTCACGTCCCCGAAAATGAGGACGTTTTGCCCATTTTCCAGCTCGAAATCGAGACGTCTGCCGTGATTTTTGAAAAGAACACACGATATCTGAGAGTCACTATCTTTGAGGGTGAAGTACCTGTGGCCGGACCGATGGTTCACCACGTTTGATAGCTCGCCTCTAGCGCAAAGGTCGCTGAGCCTAAGATCTGTGGCCAGCCGGTCCCTTATCCGAGCGTTCAGCTCACTGACGTTGAATACGCGGTTCAAAACGATTGGTAGTGGCGCAAGCACCATATTTAAGGGCTCTCTTGTGCTCGACTTCTTGTGGGAAACAAAAGCCAGATTGGGCTCGAATCAAGGCATCTTCCACACCACGATGAACAAGGATGGCTAAATAAGATTTTCGATATGTACCTTTGTCCACGCCGTGCATAACTTTTGAATACTTTGACGTATCCTTCAAACTTATGCAGATTCGGGTCAACGATGGCTCAGTGAATTCGATCACAGATGTATGTCATCTGACCGAGATGGTTAAAAAGCTCCCCGATCCCATCTTCGCCATCAACAAAAAGGGTGAGGTGATCGCCTGGAACCAGGCTGCAGAAAAGATGACAGGGATATGTGCAAAGGATATCTTGGGCAAAGGAAATTACGAACATTCAAAAATCCTCTATGGAGTGCGAAGGCCTATTCTGGTAGACCTCATTCTCCACTCTGACGAAGACGTCGAGAAGACGTATCAGTACCTGCGAAGGGAAGGAAAATGTCTCGTCGCCGAGGTCTCCATCATCAAGGATTCGAAAAAGAGGTGTATCTGGGCCAAAGCAACTTCGCTCTGTGACGAGAATGGGTCCGTAATAGGCGCGATAGAATCGATACGCGATATTTCAGACCAGAAACAGGCTGAGAAACTGCTCAAGATCCAGCGCGATCTTGGGATCGCTCTTGGCTCAACGAGCAGTTTAGAGGAGGCCGTCGGCCTGATTCTGGACGCCTGTCTCCTGCTGGACGAAATCGATTGCGGAGGTGTATATCTCATCAACGAATGCGATGGAAGTTTAGACCTTGTTATCCATAGAGGGTTTGATCAAAGCTTCGTTGAGCGGTCCATTCACTACGCCCCGGATTCTGCAAAAGCCCGTCTCGTAATGGCTGGCAAGCCTTTTTACTCAGTCGATTCGGATACAGAATTCAAAACAGTTCGACCAGACGAATTGAGTGCTTTGGCGATCGTACCTGTGAAGCACAAAGGCCAGGTCGTCGCCACTTTGAATCTCGGCTCTCATTTCCATAAAGAGATTTCGACCAACATCTGCAACTCTCTCGAAACGATTGCGTCCCATCTGGGCGGGATAATCGCGAGGATACGCGCCGAAGCGAATATTGAAAATGACCAAAAGAACCTTTTAACTCTATTTAATACTCAGGACGATTTCCTCCTCGTAATCGGATCGGGGGGCTACATTCACCTGGCCAATCCGGTCACAAAGAGGCGTTTGGGATACACTACAGAAGAGATCTCCAAAATGACTGTTTTCGATCTCCACCCTGCTGATCAACGTGACGAAGTTGCCGAAATAATCCGGGATGTTTTGGCAGGGATGAGCACATCATGTCCAATACCATTGATCTCCAAAGATGGGACAAAGATTCCTGTAGAGACCAGGATGGCCAAAGGAAGGTGGAGCGATCAGGAAGTCATTTTCTGTGCATCTCGCGACATCACCGAGCGGAAGCTTGCAGAAGAGAAACTTAGGCAGAGCGAAGAGAGATTGATCATGGCCACCAAGGCTGCGAGACTGTTGATCTGGGACAGGAACCTTCTCACCGGAGAAGTGGCCGTGTGTAACAACTCCCTCATAGGATTACCCGGAAATAAATCGAAAAATTCAAGGTATCATGTAAACGACTGGAACGACTTGGTTAACCCGGAAGATTCAGGATTTGTAGAACAGGCTATTTGGGACCATATCGAGGGAACGACCCCCACCTTCGAATCTGAGTACCAGATGATGCAGGATGATGGGCGCTACATATGGGTTAGGAGTCAGGGGCAGGTGACTCACCGAAGCGAGACTGGCAAACCTCTCAGAATGATGGGCATCTCCCAGGACGTTTCCGAGCTGAAAACGGCTGAAGACGAGCTGCGAAGACGAGATATCCTTCTCGCCTCAATTGCCACCACAGCATGTGAGCTTCTGACCGCTTCAGATTACGATCTTTGCATCAAACAGGCTCTAGAGACCCTAGGATATTCTGCAGGTGTCGCCTCAGTCTTCGTCTTGGAAAGTTATGAAGATCCGGATACGAACGAACATCTGATGAGTCCCCTAGTTGAATGGACCCGTAAGATCGGCAGCATAGTGAGAAACAAGCCGAAATATAAGAATATTCCATACGACTTAATATCACCTGACGTGTATCGGACGCTCGCCTCAGGCAACTTGGTCAAAAAGACGATTGAAGAGCTCTCAACATCGAAAAGAGGGTGGTCAGGGGAAGTACGAAACTTTCGATCCATCATGATGGTGCCTGTCATCATCGATGATCGACTCTGGGGTTCGATAGGTTTTGGAGATCTCGATTCCGAAAAAGAATGGACTCAAAGCGAAGAAGCGACGCTTTTGGTGGCAGCGCAGAGCATTGGCAGCGCTATAGCACGTCGTGAATACGAGAAACAAATTAAAATGGCCCGTCGCAATTTGGAGAGACAAGTTGAGATGCGTACGGCCGAGCTGGCAGAATCAAACAGAGAACTACACTTTGAGATCGTTGAAGGAAGAATGGCCGAAAAGAAGCTGAGAGATCTATACTCCAAACTGGAGATGGCCTACAAGAAGCTAAAAGAATACGACAAGAGGAAGTCAGAGTTCATATCGATAGAGTCTCATGAGCTGAGGACTCCTCTCACCGTGATCAACAGTTACTTGGAAATGTTTGAGGACGGCCTTCTCGGTGATTTAAACGAGAACCAACGCGAAAAGCTGCAGATAATCCGCATTCAGATGGATCACATGATCAGACTCGTGGAGGATATGCTCGACGCGTCCTGGCTCGATTCAGGTGAGTTCAAAATCGAAAAGAGTCGCATCAGGTTGGACGAGGTCGCAAGGTCCGTTGCAGAAGAGATATTTCGACAAGTCGATCCCGAGGAGTATGCTCTAAATCTGAAATTCGAGGAAGGTTTGCCACCTATATGGGCTGACGAATTGAAGATTAGGCAGGTGTTCAACAACCTCCTGGCCAATGCCATTATGTACTCCCCGCATGGTGGGCTGATTGACATCGAGATCGGAAAGGATGGGACTTGCCTGAACGCATCGGTCTCGGACAGTGGGATTGGGATCACAAAAGAGGATCAAGAGAGAGTTTTCGACAAATTTTTCATAGGCGGTGAAGCATTCTTTTCCAGAGATGCTGGACGAAAGGGTTTAGGCCTCTTGATAGCCAAAGGTATAGTTGAGGCCCATGGTGGCGTTATATGGGTGGTGAGCGAGCTTGGATGTGGCAGCACCTTCCAGTTTACTCTTCCCAAAGAATCCTCTGTTTGAAAGGGCAATTCGCTCATAGTTTCGGATCTCCCAAGAAAGAGACGCCTTGATGGACATTTGATGCAGCTTTGAGTTAGATACGTTTTATTTGATTATAGTCGAGAACCAATTAGATGAAACTAATTGGTTCTCGAAAGATTAGTGCTTAACGATACGAATAGGCCAAATCTCAAACTCTTACGAGTTTGAGATTTGTCCGAAAGGTATCGTTAAACACTATAAAGACAAAATCATTCGTCTTTTGGCGAGAGGTTATGGGCAACAAAGGACTATTTGGCAGAGCGAACGCAAGTTTTGATTAACTTTACTAAACTATTTCAGATCATCAATCTAACTTAACCCGACTAAAATTTATCTGATAAATCTGATTTAAATTTTGATCGGTTTTTTTTCATTTCCACCCTGATTTAAGTCTTAAGCGCAAGATTTATCAGCTTTAAAGTCTTATTGAGATCAAAAGACAAAGGAGAATGGAGTAATATGATGGACAAATTCATGTCAGAGCACCTCTATCAAAAGGAGGTCGAAGTTTATTTCGGCGGTGGACCCAACGAATGTCTGAGGGGCAAAGTGGTTGGAAGTGCAGACGGCGTATTGGTTCTGGAGAACAATGAACGACGCGACTACGTGAATATCGAGAAAGTTTTGGCGGCCTGGGAAGTCTGATCTTCTCAGGCACAAAACCTTTCACGTTTTTCGGGCAGAACAATTCAAGTAATTTTTATTATAATGGGTTTTATATCATCCCATATTTGGGCAAATTATTTTGCGCGATTTTGTAACTACTCAGGTACCCCTAACCGGTCGGAGGGTACTGGTTCTAGTTGTT
>CAYWZG010000129.1:0-6607 GCA_964462795.1 uncultured Methanotrichaceae archaeon | reverse complement strand
AATAGCTCAACGCAGGTGGTCGGAAAGGTTTGTAACTATTTAAATCTTTGTACACTTTGGTAGTGCCCTAACAATCCATGAATTTTCATCCTTTAGATATCTGCAGAGGCAAGCCGTGGAAATCCTTGAATTAAGCCCGACGGCCTTGTCGAGAAACATCTGATAGCCTCGTTATAATAGCCCTGGTGAGAGCGATAGGCGCCCTCTAATAGCCATTCATTTGCAGTCTGCTGGCAAAATACAGGCGTGGTCAGTGCTGCCAGCATCAGCACACATAGAACCAGGAAAAGTCTCATAGCTTTACCCTCCATGTTTTTTGTATCATCGCCTTAAGGTAAAATCCACCCGCTCAGGGATGGAGGTCCGTCCGGCACTGTGACGGTACGCTCAAAGCTCTTCGCTATATTGTGTGGGTGATCTTAACACCAGTTAACCCACTCGTGGTACTCTTGTCGCGTTATCCGGCCCATCTCAAAAGCAATTAACCGTGATGCACAACGATTTCTAGTTGAATCCATGTGGCCCCAAACACACATAACTGGTGAGTCAATCTTCCAGAGATTTATCTCACCTACACAACATAGCGAGGAACCAATCTATGCCATTGAACGCGAGATTAGGGGTGAAGGATGAGAACCTCCGCTAGGCGTTATTGTACACCAGTAACCTTTGGTGCGGGGATACTCACCCCCACACATAAAATATCCATCAGCTCATCGAGCCCACAACCTGCCCCGACCTCGATCACGGAGTTGGCATATGTCGGCTGGACTACGGGCTCGTCAATGGACCTTGCGTCAACCTTGACTGAACTACCAGCACATGCAAAGAGTACATATAGAATTAGTGCAATATTATGGTGTGGTATACTATAAGTGAGGTATTTAAAATGCCAGCGAAGTCCCAAACTGTTACAATATATGTAGAACAATCCCTAAAAGATAGGTTGATCGAAGATGCAAACGTACTAGGAATAAGTCAAGCTGCTTATGGCCGCATATTGATGAAATTGGGCAGAGATCAAATCAATAACGATCCAGAAGCTGTTGCTGAGCATATAAAGCGTGAGACGCGTGGACGCAAAAAACGGGACAGTAGCTCCAATATTAGACCCCCAAACGTGTGGATAAAAAAGGTCAAAAAGAACACCAAAAACGGCCCGACGATCCACAAGTACTACATGGCAGGATGGCGAGAGGGAGGCAAAACAAAGCTCTTCCACTTAGGGAGCTGTGAACGCTTGTGCCTAGAAGAAGCACAAGAGAAAGCGTGCAAGCTGAAGATGGGAAGGCTCTCTCCGAAAGCTTGATTTTAGTTGTAGGTCATAGTTTCAGCAACTACTTACAACCAGAGAGCAGACGTTTTTGGTGGTGTGGTCAAGGCCCACCCCCTCTAACCAAAACGAATCCCTTGAGTATGGCGAGGCACACTTCTCTATTAAATTAGTATCTCTTAATCTTCGGATAGTCTCAATCTGATTCTGGTGCAAAAATAAAATCCATATCTATGCTACTATTTGCAACAGTTAAATCGGGCAGATTTTGAAATCGATAGCAATCGCGGCATTTATTAGAGCGAGGATTTTTATTAGGGTGAGCCAACTTTCAGAGAGTTGGCGTTTTCTTGGATAAAGCGCTATCTTTGGAAGAGTGACGGGCCTCATCTAGCTCTGTAACAAAGAATGCTACAAGGGCCACGATGTAGAATCTCCATATTATTTGGTAGGCCACATCATAGGGCGATAGAAATATTTTTATGGCATAGTGGCGATTTCGACCTGTGGAGACTTAAAGATGAGAATTAGGACTATTTTGTGCGTGCTGATGCTCACGATGCTGGCAATGCCCGCAGCAGCCGATAATGTAGAAGATCTCATATTGCAGTTGAAATACGGTGTCGAGAACGCCCGAAGTGATGCTGCCTTGTATCTTGGCAATATAGGTGATCCTAAGGCTGTCGACCCGCTCATCGAGGCTCTCAGGACCGATGGGAATTGGGGGCCTCGGCGTGTTGCTGCTGAGGCTCTTGGGAAGATCGGCGATCCCAAAGCGGTTGATCCTCTCATAGCGGCCCTCAAGGCAGATTACGAATACCTCCGAACGGAAGCTGCTTGGGCTCTCGGCGCGATCGGCGATCCCAGGGCGGTAGATCCTCTCCTAGATACTGCTAAGGATGAGTGTGAGTTTGCTAGAGTGCAGGCCGCAGGTTCATTAGTGAAACTAGGAAGACCAGAGTATTTTAACAGAATTATAACGGCTCTGCGAGATAGTGACTATAGTGAGAGAAAGAATGCTGCTCGGGCTCTTGGTAATACAGGCGACTCAAGGGCGGTTGACCCATTAACTTACGTGGCCAATAACGATGAGTCCTCCTATGTTCGAGCAGCAGCGTCAGAGGCCCTCGAAAGGTTGTTAGCATCAACCTCGACTATGGTGAGCGGTCAAATTGATTCTGTGGGTTGGCCAGGTGTCCGTAGCTACGATTACAATGAAGAAATTCCTGTAGTTGTCAATTTCTCGAATGCCGGTACGCAGGCTCAATCGTTTTGGGTTGGATATTCAGTCCAAGACGCTAGTGGTGACTGGTGGGATGCAGCACCCCAGCAATCTTCACTAATTCAACCTGGTGACGGAGCCTCAGTTACATTGCAATGGCAGCCACCAAATATTGCCCCAGAGGGGGCTTACGCTTCGGTGGTGGCCTTGTGGGAGGGTTACAATAACGATACAGGACTCATGGAGGGAGAATTAGATCGCAAGACTAAGACAGATGCTTTCTGGTTAGTAGCTGAGTCTGGGGTGCCTTCCACCCCAGACGCTTCCTCGAAGGCTTCCGGGATCGATGATTCTCCTGAAGAGGAAACTCAGTGGGCAGAAGAAGCAGAGTTCTTGACCATAGGAGAGTTGAATGGGATCTTGTTGACAGATCCAGAGAGCATAGTAGACGAGAAAGTGACAACTGAAGGTTTCGTCTATGCATCCACCCACGAAGCCGCGGAGGGCGTCTTCATATTGAGCAACCTGTTGGAAGAGATTCTCGGAGAGAAGGGCAAGTATTTGGACCCGATCAGCGTCTGGAACTATTTCGCTGGGTTTGACTCGATGATAATCGTATCAACTTCGGAGAGCGATCAAGTTTATGATTATGGGGGATTGCCTTTCATTCAGGCTTATGGAAGCGAGGAAAATGCTTGGCCAGATGCCGGATCTGTGGTTAGCATCACGGGATCGGTGGAGAAGAGGAGCGTTCTTTGGAAGGAGATAGGTCACATCTTCAAGGTCGACGAGTTCTTGGTGGGCAAGAGCTACAGCACCTACGAAGATGTCGCGAGATCAGATGTGGGCTCTGAAGTGAAGATGATGGCTGTGATAAACGAGAGCCTCATGCTTTCAGACAACACCTATCACTACATCGCATCGCCCAACTTCGACCTCTACTTCATAATCCCTGAAATTGACCTCCCAGACAAATCCCTGGTGGAGATCGAGGGCACAGTAACCAATTTGGAGTGCAAAGAGGGAAGGACAACATGCACGATCACTGTGGATAGCACGAATATTATCTTAAGTATATAATCATATATTAATATATTTTTACAAATAATGGGCATTCCCCCAAGACCTTACAGAGTAGAGAGATTCGAGAGCCCCTTTATCGCGTAAAATTTATCCAATTCGTATGCTTCATGTATGCGGCCTTTATATACCCAACCCACTCCTCCCAACACCTCACAAATAGCTCCGTCGTTTGATATCGATGTCGTAATTTATACATAATACGACATGCATACTCAAGCCACGATGAGACCACAGGATTTCCTCACACGAGGAGAGTTCGGCCGCTTGAAGGACGCCTGCAAGGACGAGAGAGAGCTTGCCATTGTCATGACCCTTGGAGGAACGGGCATGAGAGTGAACGAGCTATGTAACCTCAAGATCGAGGATCTCGACCTTGATAACAACTACATCCATATCGAAATTGCCAAAGGTGGTCGTCCTAGAACGGTGGTGACTCCTGAGCCAGCAATTGATGCTCTACAAGCCTACCTCCATGGTAAGACGTCTGGATATGTGTTTCTTGGTCGTCAAAGCGGGCATATAAGCACACGACAGGTGCAGCGCATCCTTGATGGGATCGCCAAAAGAGCAGGCCTCCAGGATGAACGCCAAGTACTGCAAAGGAGCCGAAAACGCATAACTCCACATCTCTTCCGGCATAGCGCTGCATCGTGGTGGTTGGATGCTGGGATACATATCGGGGACGTGGCCGGACAGCTCGGTCATGCCAGCCTGAGCACCACAACACGCTACGTAGACCGTGCTCCAAATCACCGGAGAGAATCCTTTCGCAGGGCTGGTGTGGACAAGATGTTATGAGATTTTTTTGAAATGGGCACTCTATTCTCAAAGCGACCTGAACCTCGCCCAGAAGATCCTAATTCACGCATTGAGATTGGCAATATAAGTGCATGGGACTTCCAACCACCCCGCCGACCTTGAAGAAGAGATGATTCAAAATAAACTTGTGGTCGAGAAGGTCAAAAGTACGAAGGGTCAAAGGGCCCCTCTCCGAGAGGACGAGAAGGCGCAACAAGTGATAAAGGACATGTGGGAGAGTGGCGAGCGCAACCGCACCGAGATAGCGCGCAAAGTGGGCAGACCACCACGCACCGTTCAGATATGGATAAGAGAAGAGATCGAAAAAGGCGAGCTGCCCACGGAATGACAACCACGCGACGTAAAAGGTAGGGTGGAACCCACCCTACCTTTAGATTTGCGATTGACAACGAGAAAAGATGGAATAAGGGCGCGGCGGTACACATTCGAGCTGAGAGAAAAATCGGGATAGTATTTTGTATCAGGACCGACACAAGAGAGATAGATGGCTCTTGCAAAGGTCAACGAAGAAGGCGCTCGTTTACACGCATCCGACTCCTACGGCGAATTCAGCGAAGAGTTCATAGCCGACGTGCTGGAAGCTAAGAAAGAGTGTGAAATGGGCCTCGGAAAGCGTTTCGATAACGTTGACGACCTGATCGCGGATTTGCTGAACGACTGAAGCGTTTCTACGATTTTATGACTTATACCTACGAAACCGAGCCCAAGTTCAGAACTAATTTTAAACGTCTCACAAAAAAGAATAAGGTTTTAGCTGAAAGGATCGTCAACAAGATCAGAGACATATGTGAATATCCAGAACGCGGCGATCCACTGAGTGGTGATTTGGTGGGTATGTGGAGCATTCACATAGCAAAGCACTACGTCATAATTTACGAAATAGTCCATAGTAAAGAACATATAATCCTCTCTACTTTCCAAGTTTTCCCTCGGTCGCGCCCAGTTTATAAACGGTCCTTGCATCTCGCATAATACGAGAACTGTGAGAGCGGAACTAATTCGCGCATAGTTCAACAAAAATAGCATTAATTCGGCTTATGACCTAACAAATATATGCGAAAGCCAAAACTTGGAAAGTAGAGTTACATTTCAATCTGCCTGTATGCATGCGGTGGCCACCACAGATACGTCAACCTTGAAAAGGAAAAAGTAGGTTTACGTCAATCCACCTCGGCATGATTTAGGGGTTATAGTTAGTGTAAGTCACCTGGTGTACACAGAAACCAGCATCTTGTGGTGACTTTAGATTTCCAAGCGTTCCAATTTACCCTATTACGCATCACCCGAATGTGGGGAATAGCTGCTGACGAGATTAATACGCGATTATCAACATCTAGCGCCCACAGTATCTACTAAATTGCCACATTAATTCCCTAATTTCTGCCGAGTTAAGGTTCCAACCCTTCTGCCCTGGCTTTGGTGAATATTGCATCTTTTCGCCATCCTTCGCGATCTTCGCACCAAAAACTATTCACAGATCGAGGAGATATATGTCTCCGGTGGTGATGGGAATGCGATTGAAACTTGTCTTGCTTTCGATACTGATGGGTCGTGTCCGTGAATCGTTGAAAATCACCAACATGCAAACGGATGATTTCAGTATTCGTTTTTCAGATTTTCTTCAATGACTGAAACCCACGACCACAACAGGATGTTGAGCATATTCGAATAATCGAAGCGGAAAAAGAACAGAAAAACAATAACGTCGCCCTGTCTCCGCCAGTCATCTAAAAATTGGTGACTCAAAAATGACTACACTACCATCTGAACCTGTCAAATATGAAGGCATCGTTCTGTCGCGCATTATTGAAGCTGAAGTGACTGCTCTATATATGGCACCACCTAAGGATATCCTCACGCCATATTCAAAAGCACTTTTCGATATGCCGAGAGTGACCGACCTTTTTATGAAATTGATGAAAAGCGAGTTAGAGACAAGCAGGTTGAAACGCAAATTGAAAGCCATTTCAGCTACCCATGATAAGTAGCCGTTTTTTTGGTCGTGGGTGTCGGTCATTGAAGAAAATCTGAAAAAACGAACTCAATGATTCACGGCCACGACAAAAATCGATCTACGGTAACCACAAAAAGGCATGCGGTAACCAGAAATCGGTATGCGGTAACCAGAAATCGGTATGCGGTAACCAGAAATCGGTATGCGGTAACCAAAAATCGATATGCGGTAACCAAAAATCGATATGCGGTAACCA
>CAYWZG010000128.1:0-6619 GCA_964462795.1 uncultured Methanotrichaceae archaeon | reverse complement strand
ATCCTCTGATCGTAGTCGATACTGGTAGGCTGGAACCCTTCGATCTTGTTCTCACCGGCAGTCTTACGGTTGGCGGCTACTCTGGCTATAGCTCGGATAGTCAAATTGGAAGACAAACCGTACTTCGCCCTTACGTCCTGGTAGATCAGGTGTTGAATCCGAATTTTACCCCTGATTTTGGGATCAACGTTCTGATTGATCCATGTACAAGCATCTGCAAAAGTTTTCAAAGTTTCCTCGATGGCCACCACATGCGTCTCAGAGGGTTTAAGCTTGCACCGAACGGTTAACACCTGTTCTGTCATTGTATCACCGGTGATCTTTCAGCCTCAAATGATCTTCGGTTCAAAGAGGCAGGGGACATATGCACATGGACGCATTCCTCCCACAACTAAAGTCGCGGGCATCCTGCTGCGTTCGTCGTGAATCGAGGGACCACAGATTTATCTCTAGGGTGCGAAAGAGGGCTAAAGCGGGAAGACCCCTGTCTTCAGGCCGGTCTCGTTAACTCTTAGAGTTAACGGGAGTTAGCGACGATAAGTCGCTAACAGGATGAAAGCAAAAACCATATATCCAATAACGTTCTTGTGTACTTAATAACATGTACCGCACATTGAAGATAAAGCTAGACAGGTCTAACGAACTTGTCCAGACAGCGAAGATATGGAACGTTGCCTGCCAGGACGTCATAGACTACGGTTTTGCGGGGCACATGACTATAACAAGACCAGAGGCTTAACCGAGCCACATACAAAGACCTCCGAGTGAAGTATCCTACGCACCCTTCCGCACTTCTCCAGACCGCAAGGGACCAAGCAGGCGATATGCTAATGAGACTCAAGTTCAAGACAAAACCATTCAAGAAAACACTCGGAGCGGTACGATTTGACGTTAGGACCATGAAAGTATTCTTGGAATCCAGGTACTGTAAACTTACGACCGCATTTGGAAGAATGCAATACGATTTTCGACTGCCGGAGTACTACAAGAAGTACGCAACCTGGAACGTCAAGAACGCCCAGCTCAAGATAGCCAAACATTCTTGCTATCTCAATGTTCAAGTAGAACAACCAGATCCAGAGTTAACAATCGGAGACAAGAGGCTTGGTGTAGATCTTGGAATCAACAACATCGCGGTTTGTAGTGACAACACATTTTGTAAGTCTGGCTCTGTAAAAGCAATAAAGGGTAAGTACCAGTATTTGAGATCAAAGCTTCAGTCCAAGGGCACTCGGTCCGCGAAAAGAACGCTCCAAACGCTTTCGGGTCGAGAGAGACGGTTTCAGATGGACACAAATCATCAGATCGCTAACTGGATAGTTCCAAAACCATGTGACGTGATCGTCCTGGAAGATCTAACCAGCATTAGGGACGAGAACAACAAAGACCGAAGATTCAACCGGAAACTGGGCAAATGGAGTTTCGCCAAACTACGAAGTTTCGTGGGATATAAGGCTGCTGCGGTAGGAAAACAAGTGATCGCCATAGGTCCAAAGTACACTTCGCAGACATGCTCCAGATGTGGGTTCAAGCACAAAAATAATCGCAAGGGCAAGATCTTCAAATGTAAAAACTGTGGTTTCCAGATCGATACGGATTTGAATGCATCCAGGAACATCGCTACCTTCAGTAGATCTGATCGTAGCAGGCTGCCGTCAACCAGCCAATCGTAGCGTCGAAAGACAGCTACAAGCCACCCTCTTCGGGGGGTGGTAAGTTGACTTAGCATTATCTACCAACTTTGGCTCAATGACGTTTTGGCCGCGTTGAATGGCCATTTGCCATAGCGGGAGTGGTCGCAATTTATGAATGGCATAATATTTAAGCTGATTCTGATCGCAGGAATGGTGCTCGTGGCAACTTCATCTGTTTTTGCCACAGTCTCAGCCCCAATCCCTGCCACAGTCTCAGCTTTTCAGATAGATGCGGACACCGCATCTCGCCAGGTTCCTTTTGTGGACTTGGCAGTCGAAAACCAGCTCGACATGGGCGAAGAGAATGTTCCGGTAATAGTGATATTCAGAGAACACGATCGCAAAGAGATTGAGAACTTCGATCTAAAATGCTCTTACAGCCTGATCAACGGCATGGCAGGGTCGGCAAGCTCGTCTGTCATCCAAGATCTAGCCGATGATCCGTCTATCGCAGCCGTATACCTAGATGGCACCGTTGAGATCGCTCAGCCTGTGAATCTATCCGAAGATAACAGGACCATCTGCTCTGCAAAGAGGCTAGACGTTGTGAGCCTTTGGGACGAAGGAATAGACGGCAGCGGTGTTGTGGTTGCTATTCTGGACTCTGGGATCGATAAAAACCACCCCGATTTGGCAGGAAAAGTCATAGGCGAGAAGAACTTCGTCGATTACGAGAGGACTGCCGACGATCTTTTGGGCCACGGAACTGCCGTAGCTGGCATAATAGCCGGATCTGGGGCAGCTTCCGGCGGCAAGTACAAAGGCGTGGCCCCAGGGGCAAGCCTCCTCAACGTGAGGGTGATCGACAGCAGTGGCGGCGGTCAGATCTCAGACATAATTGCCGGCATCGAATGGGCTCTGGACAATGATGCCGACGTTCTGAGCATGAGCCTTGGCGGGCTCAACCTTGGCGAAACAAATCCGCCCATATCGATGGCATCAGATAACGCTGTCGACTCTGGCGCGGTGGTCTGTGTGGCCGCAGGAAACCTGGACGAAAGGCTTCTTCTCTTGATGCTCGTCGCGTCATCAGTCTGTCTTGGTTGTGTGGAATCGCCCGGTGACGGCGTAAAGGTCATCACAGTTGGCGCAACCGATTGTGACAACAAAGTGGCCATGTTCAGCGGAACTGGTCCATTGAGGGACGGAAGGATAAAGCCCACCGTGATGGCTCCTGGTGTTAACGTGATCACCACGGTGCCGCCAGATGTAGAGGTCGATGGCAGGATCGACTCATATTACGTGGGCTCTTCTGGAACTAGCCTTGCAACACCGGTCGCTGCAGGGTTGGCTGCGCTTCTCCTTCAGGCAAATCCTGATCTTACCCCTGCTGGGGTCAAGGCCGCAATGACAAAAGGCGCAATCAAGCTAAACAACAGCTTGGGTGAGGAATACGAGTCTTATTATCAAGGCGCTGGAATCCTGAACGCTCCTCGTTCGCTCGCTCTTGTGAACGAGTCTCATCTTTGTGGCGTTATGCCTGACCACTGGTCTGCAGGAAGATGGGTCTACGGTGACGTTCAGATCGTCGGCGACAGCGCGATTTACGGTAGCCTCGATACCGGGGCAGATAGATCGCAAAAGAAGATATACTCATTGGCCCCGGGTGACGCTGACTGGAGCACAAGGTTCCTTTTCTTCACGGATAAAGAGCTAAAGAACGTTACCACAAAGGCAGTCGGTCCCGTTTCTGATTTTGCCAACGTCCAACCCCTGCCACGAACGATTTTGGCTAACGCTCAGACTATCTTTGGAGTTTCGATCAACATTCCGCAAGGTGCATCGCCTGGCATTTATGAAGGATTCATCGAGATATCTGAAAGTGGAACGCTCATGCTCTCAGTACCATTAAGCGTTGAAGTGGCCGATCCAGTCGAGATCTTCGAGGGACGTGGCACTGAATCCGGCAAGCTCGACATAAATGAGTGGGATTACTATTACGTCGATGTCCCTTCGGGCACTGATGACATCAGATCTGTTCTGAATTGGGAAGGCGATGCAGACTTGGACCTTTTCATGCTCTCTCCAACGAGCGAACATTATCCTGCAGAGCCTGTGGATTCTTTCAAGAAATTTTCCCAAGCTAGCCCCGCTTCTGGAAGGTGGCTTGTTGCAGTCCATCCAAAGAACGCGACTCAAGAAGCAGAGTACTGTCTCTCTTTTGAGCGATCTCTCTTTGAGAGCAAACCTGAAAGGTGGTCTTTGGGCACAGTGGAACCCGGCGAAGTCAAAGTGTCTCAGTTCAGATTGGAAAACGACGGGCCAGCCCTTCGAGGCGTCAACTACGAGGGAGTGGTGGAAGGTGTGAGAACCGAGCAGCATGAGGACGTGATTAATGACAAAATGGTCTGGCCTCTTCCGATCGAGGTGACACAAAACGCGACCCGACTCAGTGTCAAGTTGAACTGGGACGATGACGATACCCAGTTGGCACTTATCCTCTTCAATCCCAGCGGAAGGCCTGTAGACGTATCTTATGGTGGTGGCGTGGGCTCTGAAGATGTGGGCGCGTCCAATCCTGTGCCTGGCACCTGGCGCGTCTGGGTTTATGGGTTCAACGTGCAGGGTGCAAGTCAACCCTTTGAGCTTTTGGAGATTCTCTACACTCAAGAGAGTTGGTCTTGGGTTTCGGCTGTGGGACCTTCCAAGCTCGAAAGCGGGTCTAACTGTTCGATTAATGCTACCCTCAAAGTTCCAGATGATGCTTCTGGCAAAGGCGTTGAGGGATATATACGGATCCAGGCTCAGAACGAATCGTTCTCGATTCCCATCACCTTCACGGTGGCAGGAGCCGCTTTGACTGGCGATGCCAGAGCCGATCTGTTGGACAAAGATGGTGATGGTCTATTTGAGCGGCTCTGTATCGATGTGGGAATCGAGGTAACCGTCCCAGGTGATTACAGGGTCGAAGGAAGTTTGGTCGATGGAAACGGCACTGCCATAAAATGGATGAGCAGCACCGGAACTCTTGATGGTGACGGGTCGATTGAGATCTGTGTTGATGGCGCTGAGATCTGGAAGAAGGGCGAATGTGGACCTTTGAAGCTGGAAAATCTCATCCTCTACAACGAGGGTGGTGACATAATTGATCGGCGTGAAGATGATGTGTTGGTACACAAGTGTCCACAGGATTTCCAGTCGGTGTCTGCCCAGTTTTCAGGCAGTTTCGTCGATCAAACGGCTGGAGTTAAGGCGAGCAAGATCGAGATAGATGTTGGTGTGTCGGTTTATGAGCCAGGTCTCTATGTTGTCTCTGCTCGATTGGCAGATGATGATGGGTTTGAGATCGATAACGTCGAGGTGGCTGTGGATTTGGCTGAAGGTGATCAGACGGTTTCGTTGAAGTTTAGTCCTGTCAAATTCATAATGAAGCAAAAGCCATCGAGTCTTCATCTTGAAGATCTGAGTCTTAGTCGCAATGACCAGGAGCTTAATAAGCTGGACGATGCCTGGTCAACTGAGGTTTACCACCCATCTGGCTTTACCACTGCAAGGAAGATGATCGTGATCGGGTAAATGGGGCCTCTTGCGATCTACTGGGCGCGGAAGTTCTTTTCTCGCGTCCCTTCTTTTTCGTTTTGTTCGTTGCTTTGGGTTTTAGTCTTGTTTTGTACAGAACGTGATCACAGATCGGCAGTCCGTGAGAGTGCCAGATTTACTTCTTCGTTTTGTCCCAGGGCCTGGAAGGCCGAAGCTTTTCCAAGCCATGCATCTTTGTTTTCGGGATCTGTTTCGATGGCTTTTTCATAGCACTCAAGAGCGTCTTTGTATCTGCCAGTTTCGTACAAGACGAGGGCTTTTCCGTACCATGCATCTTCATATGTTGGGTCTATATCGAGTGCATTCTCGTAATGCTCGATGGAGTCGTTGTACTGACCGCTTTTGTATAGTGCAAGGGCTTTTCCGTACCAGGCTTCTTTGTAGAGTGGATCTATCTTCATGGCCCTGTGATAGCACTCCGTTGCTTCCTCGTATTGGCCCAGCTTGTAGAAAGCAAGAGCCTTTCCGTACCAGATGTTCTTGTCTGAGGGGTCAGTCTTTGTGATCTCGTTGTAGCACTCAAGAGCGTCTTCGTACTGGCCAGTTTCGTATAATGCGAGGGCTTTTCCGTATAGTGCATCGCTTTTGGATTCATTGAGGCCGAGGGCATGATCGTAAGATTCTATCGACTCGTTGTATTTTCCAGATCCGTACAAGGCGAGCCCCTTGAGGGTCAAAGCCCATACATCTTCTGGTTTTGTTTCTAGGATTTCGTTACAACATTGGGCGGTTTCTTCGTATTGGCCCTGTTCATAAAGCGCCTGGCATTTCCAGGGTAGTGCTTCTCCGTAGTGTGGATCTATCTCGACGACCATGATGTAGCAGGACGCGGCTTCCGTGTCTCGTCCAAGCTCGCTCAATGCCAGGGCTTTTCCGTACCATGCTCCTGCATAGAGTATATCATTCTCGATTGTTGTGTTGTAAGATTCGATGGCGTCTTCGTACATTCCTAGTTTGTGGAAAGAAAGGGCTCTGTTGTACCAGTAAGCTTCTTCGTTGGAATCTGCTTTCAGTGCTTTGTCATAGAACGTTATTGCTTCTTGGTATTCGCCTTGTTCGTAGCTGATTCGACCCAATCTGTTCCAGGCCCATCCGTTACAAGGATCTTGTTCGAGTCCTTTGTCGTAGCATTTTGCAGCCAAATCGTAGGACTCATTCTCAAAAAATTGATCGCCCTTGCTGAGCCAATAGCCTGGCGCCTCTCCCAGAGCAGGGCAAATAAGAACAAATGTGATCAAGGCAAGGATGAACATTAACCCCAGAGTTGTACGTTGCATACGTCCCACTCAGGTTATCAGTGGTTTCCAATTCGGTGAACTACCCCACCCTAAAGGGCGGGGCTTCCTGATTCATCACCAGAACTTGCATCACAGAGATGCGATGTA
>CAYWZG010000127.1:0-6656 GCA_964462795.1 uncultured Methanotrichaceae archaeon | reverse complement strand
TTGAAGGAAAAAGGCAATTGCAAAGGATTATAGTCGAGAACCGATTAGATGAAACTAATCAGTTCTCGCCAGAATAGTGCTTAACGATACGAATAGGCCAAATCTCAAACTCTTACGAGTTAGAGATTTGTCCGAAAGGTATCGTTAAACACTATACATCGGAACATCCATGATGCGTCTTGGTCCAAGTTCCCATTCATGCTTTCCTACAAGGCTGAGAGTGCTTAGTAAGAAGCTGATCAAAGTTGACCCAAGAAGTACGTCTCAGAAGTGTTCTTGCTGTGGGTGCGTTGTGAAAACGGATCTATCTGACAGAACTCACGAATGTCCTTTCTGTGGATTCGTCTGTAATAGAGATTACAACGCTTCAAGAAACATACTCATCTCGGGGATGGGACCGCCCTCAGAGCTTGCCGAGCCAGAACCTCTACATCACATCTCTGTGATGCAAGTTCTGGTGATGAATCAGGAAGCTCCGCCCTTTAAGGCGGGGTAGTTCACTTTTACACAAAAGCGCCCTAGTTTCGAACACGTTTCTGTGGAGCAATCTTAAACATAACCATGATAATTATTTTTGACTGAATGCCCCGCAACTTGCTGCGGGGTGTGCTTTTTGACTTCAGATCAAAGCTCGCCCTGCCGAAAAACCCATGATTCGTAGACTCATCCCCAAAGATGAAAATCGCTATTTAGTGATTTCATATTGTGGACATTTTCATGAGATAAGCACATGGGTGAACACGTACATGCGATTAGGTGAACATCTCTTTTGGCGCTTCCTTGAATGGATCCTTCTTTGCCCTCTTGATCGCATCTTCTAGATATTGGGACTCGATATCCTTTTCCTCGATGATGGCCTGGTGCAGGGCCACTTTGAGCACTTTTTCTACCAAGTCGCGCCCTGAGAAACCTTCGGTCAGCCTGGATATCTGTTTGAGATCTGTATCCTTGATAGCTACTGGCAATGTGATGATATTTTTCTCCAATATCGAGAGCCGTTCAGCTTCAGATGGAACGATGAACTCGATCTCTTCTTCGAATCTGCTCCTGATCGACATGTCCAAGAACTCTATCTTGTTGGTGGCGGCTATTGTGCAGACCCCTTTTCGCGAATTGATCCCGTCCATCTCTGTAAGTAGGGCGTTCACAACTTCAGACACGTCACCTCGAAGGTCCTGATACCTCCGGTCAAGAGCGATGGCATCAAGCTCGTCGATGAAAATTATGGATGGAGACATCTGATCTGCTTTCTTGTATAAACTGTGGATCTGCCTCGACCCCTCACCCACGAACTCGCCTATGAGAGCGGTCGCCTTTATGGGAATCATTGGAACTTTCGTCTCATTCGACAGGGCCTTTGCCATCATGGTCTTCCCGGTCCCAGAAGGCCCGTAAAAGAGGATGTTTTTGGGCGCCCATTTGCCGAATTTCTCAGGTTCCGTCAAGAAGCGTTCGATAATCCGCATCTTCTGCCGGGCTCTTTCCTGGCCCACTACTTCATCAAATCTCACATCACTCTTGATCGTGCGATTCAAAGGCCGCTTCTGTTCCACCATGATCTTGGTGTTAGACCCCACAATCGAGGCGTGGGGGTGTGCCTTTATGACCTTGAAAGCAAAGTCTGGGTAGAGCCTTCGATCAAACAAGTAACATCCCGGCTTAACCATCTCGCCATGCCATTGTTCTTGGGCATATAGCTCGAAAAGACGAGGATTCGAAACTTCAGGATAATCCTGAAAAACGCTCGTCAAAGGGTATCCCATTGGGCTTAAAAGAACATATCTAGCGCCTTCTGTCCTTTCGCGTCCCAGCCGGTCCCCCAGATCTTTTGTACCGGTCTTTTGGATAGATCGCACAGTTATCATCTTCTGGCCCAAGTATAGTTAAAGGTGTTGGCAAAAGCTGGGCCGTCTTTGAGTGGTCACGATAGTATTTAATACAACCTCCCCCTACCTGAGACCCAGCTGATAGCGAGCATTTGAGGTGAGGATTTTCATGGGAGGAAATGGCGTATCAATAGCGTTGATGGCTGTAGGGTTTCTTGTATCGTTCATGTTACCGTTGTACCTGCTAGCCGCAATATTCTGAGGGTGTCGGCGCTTTTTGCTGGCGTCGATCATCCCCCCCTTTTGGACCTATTTTTCGGTTGAAAGTATTTTTGTTACGGCCTTAAAAGGCGCATATTTACCCGCTCAAGGTCCATGTGCCCGATTTCCTTTAGCCGGGCCGGAGACCATTTCAGCATCATCTAATAATATTTGGGGTATATGATCTAGAACTGCCGTGATTACCAAGAATTATACATTCAATAAATATAATAAAATAAGTAGTGTGGAGTGCCATGAAGAGCTGTTCTCGCCTAACTAAGGGCCCGCGAAGAAATAACCTTATCATATGAATGCTGTGTAATTATTATACTGAATCTGCATTATGTCTGTTTCGTATAATGGCGGTACACGTTCATGTGTAAGTTATTTCTCTACAGGCCCTAAGGACAATGGCGAGGGCAGGAGATATCGTGATACATCCCATCTAAATAAGGTGTAACCCCACAATAATGACAGACATAGGCCATTTTCTCTCCCAGCAAAAGGGATACTTCATCAGAACTGCAACAACAGGGTTGGTAATGGTCGATCATAAGTTACACCCGCAAGTCGGATCACATCTACGGCGAGAAACATAAAGCTTGCGGAATTGTGGTCATTCCTAGATCAAATTCTCAATCCAGAACGCCTAAATATGTCCAGTGGTTATGAGGGTGACAAGAAAAAAGGGGGGGGAGCAGAAAGATGCCGTCAATTGGGAGGAGCACTGGAACAGACCATGGTAAGTCGCGTGAATTAGCATGGATTTTGATGGCAGTTATTCTTGGATTCGTTTTGAGGATGGCTTCTGCAAGGTACGCCCTCGTTGGGGATAAAGTCCTGTTCTATGGATATGACTCATTTTATCACATGCGAAGAGTCTTCTACACACAGGCTCATTTTCCGCACACTTTATGGTTTGATTTTTATCTTGATCATCCCTACGGGCTAGAGCTGATGTGGCCACCTCTTTTCGACCAGATAATCGCAGGACTCGCCATTGTTCTGGGTGCTGAAACCACTCGATCAGTAGAGGTCATTGGTGCGATCGTGCCACCTATTATCGGATTGATGACAATTCTGGCACTTTACTATCTAGCCCGAGATCTCTTTGGAACGAAAGTTGCCCTTATATCAGGCTTCGTGATGGCGATATCTCCGCTCCACATTGACGCTACCTGTTTTGGTCACACAGATCATCACGTTCTTGAAATATTCCTCCTGGTGAGCATAATCCTCTTCTTAGTTTTGGCCTATTCCAGAAAAAACTACAAGATACCTTTTGCAGTCTCTGCTGGCGTTATGATGGCGGCTATGGCCTACACATGGCTCGGGACGCCAGCATACCTTGCAATTTTCCTCATTTATGCAGTTCTCCAAATGTCCCTTGATGTAAGAGACGGGCGCACCTCAAAAGAGACAGTTGAGATCCTAGGATGCTCGTTTGGGGCGGCTTTGATATTGATTCTACCCTTCTGGAACGAACCCTGGATCCGGGCCACCACCTTCATGATTGCCGCAATTATCGTCATTTTGATTATCCTTTATGCCCTTTCGACCTTTTTTTTGAAAAGGGGCATCTTTTGGCCCGTGTTTCCGATATTAGTTATAATAATAGGATACTTTTTTTCGATATTGGTTTATTACTTTGCACAAAATAAGGAGATATATTCTCAGTTATGGGCCGGATTGAACTACTTTTTTGGTGGAGAACTCTCAAATAAAGTTACAGAAGCGACCCCCCTTCACATGGTTACAAGCCCAACGTCACTTGCGACTTTCAGCTTAATATTTGCCTTGATGGGTCTTTTAGCTCTGGTTTCAACGAAACGTTCCAAGTTGCAAGAAGGGGTTCATTTATTTGTCGTATGGACGCTTTACATGCTGGCTTTGACCCTTTTGCAAAGCAGGTTTCTGTATCTCTTCACAGCCAACATTGCGATCCTTTTTGGAATGCTCGTCTTTTGGTTTGATAACTTTTTGGATCAAAAGAAGGAACTTGACAAAAACATTTTAGCTTACCTTAAAGCGATTTTTTTTGCAATCCTCATCCTTCCTTTGGCTTTGGGGGTAGTGACGATGGTTCAAGAGAAGCCCGAAATATCCGGTCATTGGATCGAGTCAATTGGATGGCTCGAGGAAAACACCCCAAAAGTCAGTGGTTTTGACGATCCAAATGCACCAGGAGAATACGGCGTTCTTTCTTGGTGGGATTATGGAAATTGGATTCTCTACCAGTCCAAACGACCAGTTGTGGCCAACAACTTTCAAGCAGGTGCAAAGGACGCAACCCGTTTCTTCCTTTCCGAAAGCGAAGATGAAGCCTTGAATATCTTAGATCGCCGAAAGGCGAGATACATAGTAACCAACGCTGACATCCTCCACGGCAAACTTCCTGCCCTAGTCTCATGGATCGAAACAAATCCTTCAGAGTACGTCAACATCTTCGAAGGTAACGGAGGAATCACATTTAAATATTCTAATAAATTTATGAGAACAATTCTCGCCCGATGTCATCTATTCGACTGCAACGGCATGGGGCATTTCAGGCTGATTTACGAATCGAACTCAACTGTAGGATTGATATTCGAGACGAGTCAAGTCAAGGTATTCGAAAAGGTTTCAGGAGCCAGAATCACAGGCAAAGCCCAAGATGACAGATTGATCAATGTAATCTTGAATTTGACCACGGACCAAGGCAGAAATTTCCAGTATCAAAACGAAGGACGAGTCCAAGATGGCTTTTATGAGATAACTGTCCCTTATTCCACCGAGGCTCGGCCTGGTGCAAGGTCGAAAGGCATCTATCGCGTCATGTCGGGCGACGAAAGCCAAAACGTTGCGGTAACTGAAATGGATGTGCTCACTGGAAGACGGGTCGTGGTGAATTTCTGAAGAAATTCTCAACGCACCCAGGACTTGAATTTCATAAATTGCCTTCTGCCTATGTTTCAGTCTTGCGACGTGGCCAAGTCTTCATCTTCAGCTCTACCCTGCGTTCTTACTTTTGCGTTTCAACTTCGCGTTGGATGAAAGGATTCCAATCCCTATAGGCTGGAACGTCGATGAGAATATTCCAGATGCTTTTTGGTGAGGCCTCGATTTTGATATCTGCTTGAATCTCTTTTTTTGACACTTGAACACCTCTATCCAGAACTGAGTGGGTTTATAGTCAAGAACCGATTAGATGAGACTATAGTCCCGAACGCCAAGTTTGACACTTATCTGATGCGTAGCGGTGATGTTAACCCAAGAAACTACAGGTCTTGTAAGCAGATGATTCCTCCAGTATACTGCATTACGTGTCAAGTCTAAGGTTCAGGACTATAATTGGTTCTCGCCAAAATAGTGCTTAAAGATGCGAATATGCCAAATCTCTAACTCGCGAGAGTTAGTGATTTGGCTGAAAGGTATTGTTAAGCACTGTAAGTATAAGATCTGTTGTCTCCAAACTTTAAAAAAGTATTTTTCCTTTTTGGGCATGAGCCCTCGGGTCATGCGCGTTTCAAAACTATTTACGCGCCCCTCGGTCTCGAATCGAATTTTACACATCATTTGGGGCAAGGTGTGGCGGATTATTCCAATAAGGGTCCGCAGAGAAATAACCTGTACATAAACGTGTACTGCCATCATACGAAACCGACATGATCTGGATTCAATAGAATAATTACGCAGCATTCATATGATCAGTTTGTTTATCGGCAAGGCCTAAGGTGTTTGATCGATAAAAACCCGCGTGTAGCACTATTTTGAAACCGGCTCTGTAACAACCCTGATGTATATTCATGAACCGAAAGATTGATACAATATCGCGCTAATGTTTTGTCATGCCTAAATCAGAACAGATTCACATTCAAAAACACATTAGTCCCGAGGAACTTAATAAGAAAATACGAGTTGAGCGAGATAGAAACATTCTGAAAAGATTGTATTTTGTTAAATATCGTTATGAAGGGGAAAGTGTTGCCGTCTCGTCACAACGCGTTGGAATCACAAGAAGCGTAGGATATATTTGGCAAGAGAGATGGAATGCAAATGGTTATGATGGGTTAGCCCCAAGATATTGGGGGGGGCGGCCTTCTAAGCTCTCAGATCATCAAAAAGATGAGCTAAAAAACCTTCTTCATCAAAAAGACTATTGGACAACTAAAGAAGTTGGAGACCTAATACTTAGAAATTTTGATGTAGAATATACGCTGAAGCAAGTAAGAGTGATTTTACATAAATTCGGAATGAAGTGCACCAAAACATACCCATATGATTATCGAATGCCTCCCTGTGAAGAAAAAATTTTAAAACCTTAATTCGGTATGGTTTAGGGTCAACTACCACAGCCTAAAGGCCGTGGCTTGCGAACGGCTAAGCGAGACTAAACAGTTAGACTAGAGGGCAACAAAATGCAGCAGCGTTGTGGGCTACTAAGAATGGCAGAGTACCTCCCTAGCTTTGCCCACTTCTGGACACGCCGAATCCGATGGGATTTATCCCTAAGCCTGCTTCGCCACCTCGAGGGGACATTTTACCCAGACTTGATCTGGAGAGCATAATATGCGCATACCTGTCATGGAC
>CAYWZG010000126.1:0-6659 GCA_964462795.1 uncultured Methanotrichaceae archaeon | reverse complement strand
ATCGGATGTTCGGTCTGTTTCCCACGTTCGTCAAGCTCCTGCCGGAAGGTTCCGTCTCTGCTCGCCAAGGTTACCGCAACCAAAGGCAATTTCAGATCAGCACTCGATTTGACCGTATCTCCTGCAAGGGTACCAAGACCGCCTGCGTAGGTCGGAATCTCGTTTACAAGCCCGATCTCCATCGAAAAATAGGCGATATTCTCGCCATGCAGAGCCCCCCGAGAATGGTGCATGTTAGATGATGGGTGCCCATTCCATAAAATATTTGTTTTGTGGGTGGTCGATGTAACGTCGATCCAGATGAGTGTTTGCTCCCACGACAGATGACCAAAATAGTGTCAGCAAAGAGAAACGTCTCCCAAAGGGAAACACATGGGATCCTTGGCCCTTTGGGTCCTTACCGTTTCATGCAAGCTTGCTCCTCACCTTCTCGTAAAACCCGTTCTTGCTGACCTTAACGAACCTTGCGGGCTTTTCGGCCTTCCTTATGGTCACGTGATCCTCTTTGGATATGGTGCCCTCATTCTCACCATCCACCACAACAAGGGCCTCTTTTTTGGGAAGAGGAAGGTTGACCTTGATTATGCTACTATCTGGAAGAACCCAAGGCCTTGCCGATAGCTTGAAAGGCGCCATCGGGACTAAAACCACGGCATCGACTCGCGGATCCACTATGGGACCGCCTGCGCTCATGGCGTAAGCGGTCGACCCTGTAGATGTCGCAAAGAGGAGACCGTCTGCCCTCAAACCCTCGAGGAGAGAGCCATCGACGATGATCTCAAACTCCAACATCTTTGCAGGACTTGCCGAAAGGAGCGCGACCTCGTTGGTGGCAGAAGCAAGGCTCTTGCCGTTGATCTGGATTTCGATCCTGTTTCGCTCCATCACATCGAAGCCAAATAGGGTGCGTTCCAGAACCCTGACGGCATCGTCGGGCTCGATGTCTACGAGAAACCCGAGGGTTCCCATGTTGATCCCGAGAATGGGGCGGGGATCATCCATCTTACGTATGGCCCGAAGTATGGTCCCATCCCCGCCCACCGAAACTATGAAATCTGTATCCATCTCGCATACTGGCGTCTCTTTTAAGCCCAGCTTTCTTGCAGTCTCGGGTTCAACGAAGATCCTGGCCCTGGACTTGAACTTCTCGACAAGGTCCCGGACCATGTTTACCGATTTGACGTCTCCTCTTGAGACGAAACCCATCTTAATCCCCGTCACCACCTGCCAGTTCCAGGAGTGCCTGATGAGCTTGCCCATTAGAGACGATCAGATCATTTCTTTGCCACATCCCGCCGTCCATCTTGATCTTTCGGCCGCGCCCATCCGTGACGAGGCCGCCAGCCTCTTGCGCAATCAGGTTTCCGGCTGCAACGTCCACGATCCTCAGACCGTGTCGCAGGTCAACGAAGGCATCCATCTTGCCGCAGGCCACAAGACAGAGCTCAAGAGACGTGCTGCCCATCGTTCTGGCCCTTCTCACCACGTCAGCAACATTGTTTATCCTCCGGGTTTTGGGCCTGGCTGTGTAGGCTGTGATGCTGAAATCCACCAGGTTCTTGGTCGTCGAAACCTTGAGCTTTCGAGGTTTGCCCTCGCCCTCGACTTCGGTCCAGGCACCCTTGCCCTCTTCTGCGTAGTACTTGATCTCGTGGGCAAGGTCAAAGACGTAGCCGAAGTTGCAGCCTTGGTTGCTGATGTACACCGATATTGCGTAGAAAGGGATCCCGTTTATGGCGTTGAAGGTCCCATCGAGCGGGTCTAGGTATATGAAATACTTCGGGTTTTCGCCAACTACCTTCTTTCCCATTTCCTCGCTCAGAATCGTAAACTCGATGCCTGAACTTTCGAGAACCTCGAATGCCACTGATTCGGCAATCTGATCGATTCTTTTGGTAGGGGTTCCGTCTGCGCCCATCTCGGTAACGTGACCGCTTGTCGGATCGCCCACCATCTCCTTTATGGATGTGGCTACTGACTCTGCCATCCCGTCGCAGATCTTCTTCAGGGTGGCGGCTTCTGCGGACAGTTCCGTTGTGGCCTGCATGGTCATCGTGGTGGGATTTAAGAGCACCTATTATAAAAACTTCCCAGCCCAATATTTATGATCATTAATAGTTACCGTTAGATTTAAACGTGAGATAATGCAACACGCTATCACATTGCAAATGAGACACGTTATCATGTCACATGTTTGCTGAGGTGATGCTTATTGTTTGGACTGCCATTTGAAACGTCTTTTATGATAATTGCCGTGCCCGTTTTGATTGCCCTGGTGCTGCTATTCTGGGCACTTAGGTGGTGACTTACTTGGAATTGAACACGCAAATGGCTGCGATCGTGGCCGTATACTTCCTTGGGCTCATGGCCGTAGGGGTCTGGGCTTCCAAGAAGGTGAAATCATCTGAAGACTACATCGTTGCCGGAAGAAACCTGGGATTCTGGGTTTTCACGATACTGATTGTGGCCTGCATCTGTAGCGGGATGACACTCCTTGGGGTGAGCGGCCTTGGCTATGTCGCAGGCTGGCCCACCATCTGGGAACAGATCTTCGTTCCGCTGAGCGCTGCGGTCTGCATTCTCCTCTTTGGAGTCAAGCTTCACACCATCGGCTCTGATAAAGGGTATCTGACTGTCCAGGATTATTTTGCCCATCGTTACTACAGCCAGAATGGGATTCGTGGCCTTTCGGCCATCACCGGGATACTGATATCTTTGATCTACATGGTAGGCCAGTACGTCGCCATCAGCATGGTCTTAAGCTGGCTCTTTGGCATATCCTACCATCAGGCTCTCCTCATATCAGGCCCTGATCGTGACCGCTTACGTGATCATGGGCGGCCTTTATGCCGTCGCCTGGAACAACCTGATCCAGGGACTGATGCTCATAATCGGCGTCATAGTGGTGGCCCCGGCGATAATAATCGCGGCTGGCGGGATGACCCATATAAACACGGTCCTTGCAAGCCTTGATCCCAACTTCGTTCAACTCTGGTACCCCCAGATGAACCCACCTTACGCCAAATACGCCTTTGCAACTCCTGCGTTCCTGGCCTCTTTCTTCTTCCTCTTGACCTTCGGACTTGCAAGCGCGCCTCACGTGATCAACAACGTCTTCTCAGCCCGGGAGAGCAAGTACTTCAAGTGGTCACCGCTTGTCGCCTTTGTCCTTTACGCGGTGGTGATGTACCTCATAAAGATCTCAGGGTTTGCCGCCAGGGTTATGGTGGCCGAGGGCAAAATCGCCTTGCCTTCAGGCGTTGCGAACCCCTCTGATTACTCATTCATCATAGGCGCAGAGTATGCGTTCCCCGAGGCGATCGGGGTATTTGTCGGGATCATAGTCCTTGCTGCGGTGATGTCCACCACAGACAGGCTGATGTTGACCATAGGAAGCTACTTTGGCTGGGACATATACAAACGGTTCATAAATACAGAGGCATCAGACAAGTCGGTAACTTTCATGAGCAGGAGCGCTGTTGCCGTCGCGGCCCTCATCACCTTGATACTTGCCTGGAGCAACCCGCCTGAGCTTCTTGCTTGGCTGATATGGATGGGTATCGGGCTGATGCTCGCCTGTTATGTGATGCCGCTTCTTGCAGGGCTCTACTGGAGACGGGCCACGAGGGAAGGCGCGATCTTCTCGATGAGTCTTGGCCTTATTGGCGCCGCTGTTGCAGGATATTATGCTCAATTCATCCATCCCTTGCCGGTCCATTTCAGCATGTACGGTTTTGTCGTCTCAGTCCTTGCGATGATTGTTGTAAGCCTCGTTACGGCAAAGCCCGATGAAAAGATCCTGGACGAGACCCTGACGGGGCTCTACATCAAGCCCAAGTAGCGCTTCTAAGCGATAGAATCTAATATGACAAGCGACATGGTGTGGGCCCGTGGGCCCGTGGTCTAGGTGGTTATGACATCGCCCTTACACGGCGGGGATCACGCGTTCGAATCGCGTCGGGCCCACTTCCATTTTCTTTTCGTATTTTGGCCGTATAGTGCTTAACGATAATAATCTCATCCTTGCGTTCTGTCTCTGCTGATTGGGCCAAAAATCGAGGACGAAGGAAAAACTTTTAGAGCATTTAGAATCTCAGATATGCACGTGCTCTTTGTACCTCCTCGCTGGATTTTGCGCATCATTGGCATATTGATGTTTCTTGGTTCCATTGTCTGGGGATACTACGAGCACCAAGCTGGAACTATGCTTTTTGGACCGTTAACAGCTCTTCTGAGCGGAGTGGCCATCTTCGTAGCCACCTTTGATGCCACCGAGACCCTTCTAAGAAAACTGATCTATAAACCCGCATCTGAAGAAGAACGGTCTGTAAGTGACAGGAAGAACAGAGAGATTATCCTAAACCGGGTCAAAGATTTCTGGATTGAAGGCGTGCTGGAAAGATCCCTCTACAACGTGGCGCGGATCGAGTTGGGACTTGAGGAGCGGAGAGACGCCGTCGCCGAGCGCCCCTGGGACATGATCCTGCAGACTCCGGACCAGCCGGACTGCAAACTACCACCAGGAACGAAAGTCGCTGACGTCTTCGAGGATGTCGGCCAATCCCTCCTGATTCTGGGTGAACCAGGTTCGGGCAAGACCACCACCTTGCTTGAGCTTGCAAGGGAGATGATCGACCGGGCCGAGAAAGACTCTTTCGAAAAGATCCCGGTGGTCTTCAACCTCTCTTCCTGGACGGACCCAAAACAGACTATCTCCGACTGGTTAACAGAGGAGCTGTGGGCCAAGTACAACATCCCGAAGAAGAAGATCGCCGCCCCCTGGGTCGAGAACGATTCCCTGTTCCTTCTCCTCGACGGCCTGGATGAGGTCGCATCAGTTCGAAGAGCGGAGTGCGTCGAGGCGATCAACGGATTTCTCGAAGAGCACCTGGTTCCTGTGGTGGTCTGCTGCCGCAAAAAGGATTATGATGATCTCAACGCCAAGCTCAAGCTCCAGAGCGCGGTCCTCTTGCAGCCCCTGACACCCGAGCAGATCGACGGCTATCTCAAAAGATTGAGCCCGGATCTCGATTCTTTGCGAGAGGCGCTAGATAGCGATGAAGACCTCCAGGAGTTCGCCAAAACGCCTTTGATATTGAGCATAATGACTCTTGCATATCGAGGGATGTCGGTTGAAAGCCTCCAATCCCTCGGCTCAACTGGAGATAGGAAGAAGCATCTCTTCGAGACCTACGTCGACCAGATGTTCGAGCGCACGACAAGGATCGACCCGAAGCTGTTTCCAAAAGAGAAGACCATCCATTGGCTCTCGTGGCTCGCCCGGAAGATGAAGGAAAACAATCAGACAGAGTTCCTGATCGAACGGATGCAGCCGAGTTTGTTGGAGACGAAGGCTCAGAAGCGGCTGTATTCCATCTTAGTCATCCTAAGTGTTGGGCTGATTTTTGGTGGACTGATTGGTGGACTGATTGGGGGGCTGATTGGTGGTGGGCTGACTGGTGGGCTGATTGGTGAGCTGATTCTTGGGCTGAATGTTGCAGAGATGGGGATGGAAGCGAGAACGATCCCCAATCAAGGCATTCGACGGTCCTCAAAAAATGCTATAATTATTGGGCTGATTAGTGGGCTGATTCTTGGGCTGACTGGTGGGCTGCTTTTCGGTGGCGGCATGGCCGTCATCCAGCATTTCGCCCTCCGTTTCGTACTCCGCCACGAAGATCTCCTCCCCTGGAAACTGGTCCCCTTCCTCGACTACGCAGCCGAGCGCATATTCCTGCGTAAAGTCGGTGGAGGCTACGTCTTCGTCCATCGGATGCTGATGGACTACTTTGCGGATCCGGATTCAAAACCAGATCGCCCCCAAAAATAATATAAAAAAATACTCAATCTCCCGGTGATGAGTTGGGATCATCGAGAGACTTACCGAACTTCGGGCCCTCTAATCCCCAAAGAGGCCCTTTCTTTCAGCCCAGAACGCCCGGATACCCTGCTACCACGGCCCTGAAAAGTACATCGACTATCAGGACGGAAAAGAGGATCGCCCTGTAGTTTGCGCCCTGGTAGAATATCTGGGTTCCGCGCTCGACAGTCGGGTTTTTCATGAAGTCTACCGCCTGAAGGAGCATCCAGGCTCCTGCAATCACGACCGCGCCAAAATAGAGGTACCCCAATCCAGTCGTGACACCAAAGGCAAAGGAGAGAAGAACGCCCAAGGCCCAGGTCAATGCCACCAGCTTTGACGTCAGCGGGATTCCATAAGTCACAGGCATCGTCGGTATCCCCTCTTTTCGATCACCTGCCACATCACGCGAGGCATCGCAGTTCGTAAATACGGCTATCCTCATCGAGATCCCAAAACCCGCATGCATAGATTGTTTTGACCTACAGAAGGATATTCATTCAGGTGTTCCGACCTGGTGATATCACTCGATTTTTGGATGGTGCCGCCTCATGTGTCCATCCGAGGCGGTTTAAGATCATTGCCAAAACAGCTTTTCCACAAGTCACTTTTTGATGGAGATTGATCCTAATAACATCATTTATTGCCTCTACATGATGGATCTCACTCGCACCAATCGTTCCATAAATTGTCGAACTCTTCTATGTACTCCTGGGAAACTGCCAGATCGTGTATGATCAGTATGTAGGACTTACGCAGTTGGTGCAATCATAATATTATGACTCAACTTTTTTATACA
>CAYWZG010000125.1:0-6730 GCA_964462795.1 uncultured Methanotrichaceae archaeon | reverse complement strand
GTATACCTCGCAGAAATGTTCTGAATGCGGACATATCTACAAAGGAAATCGTGAAAGATATCTCTTCCGTTGCCGCAAATGTGGGTTTGAACTCCATGCTGACCTCAATGCTTCTCGTAACATTGCTCAGGCGGGTATATCTTGCTTGGGTAGGCTGCCTGTCAACCAGCCAATCGTAACGGCTTAAAGCCAGTTACAAGCCACCCCCTTCAGGGGGTGGTAGTTGACCTTCGTTTGAGTGTGAGGGGGAAAGAGAATAGGCCCCATCTTTTAGGGAGGGGTCGTTGATTTCAGGGACTCTGAGATCCAGTCTAAGTATCTATCGTCTCCGCCGATGATGGGAAGAGCGATGATCTCTGGAACGTCGTAAGGGTGCACTTCTTCTATACGGGCTGCAAGCTCTTCTAGTTTCTTGCCCTCGCTTTTTATGATCAGAAGGTCTTCGGTCTCTTCAGAGATCTTATCTTCCCACCGAAAACAAGATCTGACCACAGAGAGACTGACACAGGCTGCAAGCCTCTCTTCTACGAGGAGGCGTGCAATCCTGCCAGATTCGGTGGGCGGAGCGGTACAAAAAACGACTATGTAATCGGGATCCATGTTCTTTTTGATCTATAAGTAACATGCTTCCATCGTCTCGTAAAGGGCACTCACCCGCTTTGCGATCTTTTCTGAGACCCGTTCTGACAGGATCCGTATCAAGATTTCCACGTATTCGGGGGGTACGCATCCTAAGCTCTCAGATCCGTCCAGTATGCGGTCGGATATGTACTCTAGCTCCTTGAGGTCGAGCCTGTTTATCCTCTCTTCAAAGTCTTCTTCATCCTTAGCATAGTGGTTTGATACCGGTGGCAGTATTAACTGATAATAGGATCCAGAACCTGAACAGGTCAGGTCACCACATTCTGGTGCCAGCTTCTTTAGGATCTCAACGTCCTTTTCGGTAAGCGTCCTTGCCATTTCGCAAAACACCTCTTCTATCCTGGTGATCTAGCGCATCCATATGTGTCCTGAAACTATAGTGTTTAACGATACCTTTCGGACAAATCACAAACCCACAAGAATTTGTGATTTTGGCCTGCCCGTATCGTTAAGCACTGATCTGGCGAGAACCAATTAGTTTCATCTAATTGGTTCTCGACTATATTTATACCTGGTTTTTGGATTCCTGGACCAGGACTTCGCCGTTTTCAGAGACGAATATCTCAATCTCCTGACAGATCATCCGTCCTCTGAAGGCATGAGTCACTTCAGCTCTGAGTTTGGCGATCAAGTCCACAGAGCTTAGGGGAATTCGAAGACCCATTTTGTCGGCTTCTTTGAAGATTTGGCCCGGTATCTCGAAGACGTCTGTGCCCTTCTGAACCTTGATGGAGATCGGGGCTTTGACCGCCATCCAGTCTCGAATGGTGGCCCGGGCTCGCTCCACGTTCTGATGGGCCCTTTTTTCCAGTATGCTCACGTTGGACCGGGTGGTTCCCAGCATCTCAGCAACCTCTTGCTGGGATAGTCCTTCCTCTCTCAACCTGAGCACTGACATCTGTCTTGGGGTGAGAAACGAACGGCTCGTCGTCTCTTCTTCTTTGTCATTCTCCTTCAATTCTCTCTCCAGAATAGACCTTTGCAGCTTAATATTTTTAAAGATACCGAACGCTCAGAACACGGGCCTCTGGATTGAGTGGGTGATTGTCCGTGACCTGGTCGCCGGTGGCGCAAGCGATCTGGCCACAGCCAATCGCAAAAAACCCGCGCGGACTATTTTACTCGTCGCCGCCCAACTGGATCGCCTGCAACGAGCCCGTAACCACCACTGCCAAGGAACGAGGCCGCGGCGAAGGCGATCCCGATCGCGGCCGAATACATGATGTTGCGGTCAGACAAAACGAAGTCGGTGAAGGTTCCCTGCCGGAACTTTATCGAGAGGATCTCGATGACCGCAACGTAAGCCACTAAGAGAACCTGGTTAATCGGCAGACATCTCCAAAATTATAAAGATAATTATCGCAAGCATAAGGGCCCGTGAGGAAATAACCTTGTCATATGAGTGTTATGTAATTATTATACTGAACCTGCACCATGTCGGTTTCATATAATGGCTGTACACGTATATGCGCAAGTTATTTCGCTACGGGCCCTAAGTATCATCGAGGCCACGAGGGCCACAGATATGGCGTCGGCGCGAGAAACATCAAATCAACCACCAGATCGGTGTCTCGTTGTCGTTCGGCTGCGTTAGTGTGTGGTTGGTTGAGTTCAAAGTGATATACCCTCAAATTATGTACAATAAGATTCAATGATAGCAGATGGTGGGTGGTCTGGGTTGAAAAGGGTTTCGCTGACTGCGGCTTTGTACCTAACCTTGAGTGAACATACAAGCGTAATTTCGGCGCGACACTTATTGTTCGGCGCATTTAAAATTTATTCATAATTCTTTAATTATTTCTGGAAGATGAAAAAAGATGAATATTCGATAATGGGATTCTACTTTTCGAATCCCAACAATACGTAGTCTTGATCTAATTCCTCTGTCAGCTCGTTTTGTTTCGTAGCTATTTTGAATATTGCGGCAGAATGCTTATCCAAACTATTTTTCACGCTTTCGCTTAGCTTCGGATCAAAACTGCCGCTAATTACCTCTCCTGAATCATCGACTAAAAATTGGAAGGTATATCTAAGCAGACTCAACCCTTTTATTGTGCCGCTATAGCATTCTTCCTTATCTGGTATTGCTTCCTCACTATTAATTTTATCCCATATTCGTTTTGCTAATTCTGAGGTAATTACTTTAGTTTCAAATCCTTCGGGTATGATGACGTCGTATAATTTTATATCGCTCTCAGTTTTATATATAATATATAATAAATCTTTATATCTCTTGATAGTTCTTGGTCCGAGTTCTTTTATTTCTTGTTTGATCAAATCATCCCGGTCTTCGCATTCTAAGAGCCTATTAAAACGTCTTAATGCCGTCTTTGCTTTTGACTCTGTAATTTCTGGCTTATTACTGGAGAATACAACCCTTACTGATGCCGCCGGACAAGTTGCGGCGACATCTATTCGCGAATTATCGATAATTGATTGAGAAATAGGGCCCCGTTCTGACAATGGCTCTTCTGACTCAGATTGTGCTGCGATCGATGTAACGACTCGTTGGAATTTAATCAGCAGATTTCCAAGAACTTCGGTTGATATACGATAAGTTTCTACATATTTACCATTAACATCCATATCAAATGTTTCCATTTGAATCCTATTATATGAAATTCTTAATTTTACTAATAGTTGCTCCTGCCTATTTTGCAAACTCATGAGATGTAACTTTAATGAGAATCTATCAGGATATTGGCTTATGAGATCTTCATTATCTCTTATCAGCTCCGCTACCTGAGACAATTCTTTTTGAATCAATGCGGGCCGCCTAATTTCATCTGTCATATGTCTCATATTAGAACTTAAACTCGATTATTCCTTTTGGATCAGGTTTATCTCCTCTGGTGGATCCAAATAGTCCTAACCAATAAGACCTCCAAGTTAATGTTTTTTGGTACAATGGATCTCCTTCTGGATACTTAGGAAATCCGTACACATCACAGTTATATTTTGCTTTCATGTTTTTTTGGTCCAATAGCGGTATGAGTTTATTTTGAATTTGAGGATCTTTATCGACTTTAGTGCCATCCCATTGAGTGACTAGATCGATATCGGACGGATTTTGTTTTACGGTTGTAAAACTTCCATCAATCCACTGTTTTATTGCGACACAAAGAGGCTCCAATTCAGTGCGATATTCCAAATATCCTCCAAAAATATCTCCTCTGGTAGATGACATCGGCTCTGTTACGAAACGGGTTTCAAATTCATCTAGTGTCGCATTATGCAATCCCGCAGGTAAGTTTCCTTTTTTGTTGAAACTTGGAATCATTTGAATTAGCTATTCGCTTTAACCTAAAACGTTTTTCGGTAACCGCAACTAATTATTAAATAATATATAAATATAACTGAATTTTAAAAATATTCCACAAGCTCTTATAAATCTGACATTCTGCAGGGGATTTTCCCTCACAAATATTTTTCCACAACATTTTGCTTTACATAATGTGGACTAAATTCAACATATAATTATCTGAGTATGGGCCGCCCACAAATGTTCAAATCCCACAACTACTGCTTACGCGTGTGTTGATTTAATGTTAGTTAAATTATATAGTTGTTTCTACCGTCAAACCGCTATCAAGAGAATTATTTCCGATCAGAACTCGCCCTGCCGAAAGTCGGATAAATGACTACAAGATGTGAAGTGGATTATCCCTTAAGCTGAAACGTTTCTTGACCACAGATTCTGCCCTAACCTCTCAGTACCCCACCGGCCCCGGCCTCCTGGGCTAGCCTCTCGGGGTAGTAGAGGTGCTTGATGACGTTCGCGGCGTGCTCGCGCGTCCTCTGCTCGGCGAGGAAGGCGAGCTCCTTTTCGTCCACGACATCCTGCAGCACCGTCATATTGAGAGGCCATTAGATTCGGCGCCGATGCGCCCCAGGCGCCGAAGTCAAGATCGCTTGTTGCAGGGCCGGACCCCCGGCCTGCCGAGTGAAACCCAGTGGAGGGACGGGGGGGCTCGGATCCCTTGGGCCGCGCCACATGGCGGCGTTAGAGGAAGACGATCCCCACCGCCTCGCACCTTCCAGCACCCGGTTATGGCGCCCACCGTCGGCGTGGCTCTAGCTTCTTGAAGCTCGCATATGATAGAGCGCGAAACGAACGCAAAATCGGTCGGGAAGGCGGCGCTAAAGCCCGATTGCTCTGGCCAATTTCTGAGGAGCGATGGCGGGTAGCTTAGGCGTGGGCCTGAATTGTCTGGGTGTACTCTGGGTTCCCTTCCTCGGTGGGAACCTCTTCGCCGCGGGCCACGAGGCTTTATAAATTTTTCAGATTGTAGAAAATTTGATAGCTACATCCATTCGTAGTGGGCGAGGACCTCGGGCCTGAAGTCGTAAAGTAGGCTGTTTTCCACGTACCCAAAGAAGAGACAGCCCTCGCAATCCGAAACGATCCTCTTGCGCTTTTCTTGCGACGACTCCCAGACTTTCGAAAGTCCCTGTGACACGTGGCCCAACGGCTCTTTTTGAACCCGGCAGTTCGTTATTGTGCCATCTGACGCGACGTGAAGGACGATATCGCTGGCATGACACCTGAAACTGAAGTCTCGGTCCCGGACCATTCTCAAGTAAGTAAGCGAGTTGATGATGGGAAGACCATTCCTTTTCATCTCGATTAGGCCGTCGAGAGCCACCCTGTAAGCGCCCCAGTCCTGAATCCCCATATCATCCCAGACCGCATCCTCGATCTCTCTTGACTGGTTTAGAGGCTCGAAGGATATGAGCGCACCCAGATCTTTTGCGAGGTTGACAAGGTCACCTAGCTCGTGAAGGTTTTTGCCGCTTATGACGCAGTTCATGAGAACTTGGTGGCCCATCTCCTGGGCCGCCTTTATACCTTCGATGACCGGCCCGAGCTCCACACCTCGAATCTCCTTGTAGCTCTCAATCCCGTCCACCGAGACCGAAAGATAGTCCAGATCCTCTAGCTCGTGCGCCCTTTGGGAAAGCAGCTTTCCGTTGGTTATGAGTGACGTGATCATCCCAAGCCCTTTGGCGTGATGAAGGATCTCGGGTAGGTCACCTCGAAGAAGAGGCTCTGCGGTCCATGCGTTGTAGACCCCGATCCCAAAGTCGCGCGCTTCCACTAACATCCCAAAGATGGCATCAGTGCTCATCTCTTCACCAGGATTCCTCCAGTACTCACAAAAAGGGCATCTTAAGTTGCAGCTGGCATTGATGCCGTGAGAGAGGACGAAGGGCCGCTTTCGAACCCTCATCTGCCAAAGCGCCCTAAAAGCCAGCCGAGGTGAAAAGGTGGCCATTTTCTCCAAACTTCCCGGATTCATTCAGTCTTGTTCTCATCGCTGTTTTTTTCCTGTGGACCTCTTTTCCGAGCTTCTTATCCCAGACCAGATTGGAACGAACGAACGTCCGTCCCAATTTTATCTTTTCCCCAAAATTCGGGGCGGCACAATCTGGCCGGACAAAAAGACGCTTCGATCCTCGGCTCTTCGGATCAGCTCGGGCTTTCCATCGTTGACCAATACCTCAGCACATCTGGGCTGGCCGTTGTAAATAGATGCCATCGAAAACCCGTAAGCTCCAGTGTCCAGCATCGCGACCAGGTCACCACGTTCAACGAAAGGCAGCACCCGATCCTTGGCAAGAACATCGCCACTTTCGCATATGGGACCGACCACGGTGTACTTTTCCGTCGGCTTTTCGCCAGCCTTGTTGGCAACAACCGCGTGATGATAGGCGTCGTAAAGCATGGGCCTTGCAAGGAGGTTGAACCCTGCATCCACTCCCACGAAATCCACATGGGCCCTCTTGACGGTGTTAACCTTGGTGAGCATGATGGTGGTGTCTGCAACTATGCTTCGGCCAGGTTCTAGCACCATCCTTGGCGAGATGCCAAGATCTTTGCATCTTCCCTCGAATACCGGAAGAATTCCTTCTGCAAGATCCAGAGGCTTGGGCACAACCGTGTCTGGATGGTACTGAATTCCAAGACCTCCGCCAAAGTCCATCATCTCGATCTTGCCGCCCACATCCACAATCTTTGAGGCCAGATCCATCATCTTGGTCATGGCCTCGACGAAGGGCGAAATCTCTAGAATCTGGGATCCGATGT
>CAYWZG010000124.1:0-6755 GCA_964462795.1 uncultured Methanotrichaceae archaeon | reverse complement strand
ATTTGAATGCATCAAATGGCATAAAAATATTCCGGTCAACTGCGTAAGTCCTAACTTGATCAACTCCCTTGCGGTAACCTCGGCCGGACCAGAAGAGAGGTTCCACCGCTCTTCTAGCCACTTGTACTCGCAAAGCTTTGAGACGAGAAAATCGACGGTTGGCTGAGTTTGCCTGTTTTCGTCATTCCCGCCGTAGTCAAACAGCGCACCCCGCAGCAAGCTGCGGGGTATGTTCGCGCCGTTCATTAGCTAGTCAAATTCTAACAAATTCATTTGCTTGTAGCCTTCCTTCTCTTCGGGGGTTCCTTGTGTCTCAACATAACTGCGGATTATGTCCGACATCACACCATCACCTACAGTTCCGATGTATCCTCCATCACTCCAAAATCCACTTCCCCAAAGCTGTTTCTTGATTTTGAAATGAATACCCCGCAGCTTGCTGCGGTTGGGATGGTCACCAAACCAACTTAACAGCTCTACTTTCCAAGTTTTGGTTTTTGCATACCTTTACTAGATTGTAAGCCGAATTAATGCTATTTTTATCGGAATATGTGCGACGTATTTAATTCCATATGGTTCTCGTATTATGCGAGACGCAAGGGTAGTTTATAAGCTGGGCGTGACCGAGGGAAAACTTGGAAAGTAGAGTTAACAGTTTGAATCGGTCCACGGATAATCTGAATATTGTGGATCGGGGTGGCATATGACTGGCTTAAGAATGACTTCATTTGCGGTCTATCGGCTTAACAGGGCGGCGGCGCGAATCATGCCCCGCTAGCTTGCAGCGGGGTGCGTCGTCGCCAGTTTGCCTGAGAAAATAATTATGACGGCAACGTAAGCTACCAGAAGGATCTGATTAATCACGGTCTCGCCTCAAGATGATGATAATGGTCATCCCAAGCATTATGACGATTGAGGCGATCAAAGCCAAATAAGGCATCGGCACAGTCAGCATCAAGACCACCTATGATTTGTCGTTTTACCACCTCGTTTCAGATCCCCAAAGCCTTTAAAGGCAAATTCTCTCGAATCCACGACCATTTCCCCCCGGATAAAATCATATATGCCGAATTATACGAGTTCCATGTACTAATTTGTACATTAGTGCCCTGACTGAGGCGGTGTGCTTTAAAAAGTTATCCCTGAAATTATGTGGGAATAAAGAACAGGCGGCAAAATTCGAGCTTATTCCTTTGATCTTTCCATCGATCGGCCGGTGCAGTTCCTGTTATAGTCGAGAACTGATTAGGTGAGACTAATCAGTTCTCGCCAGAATAGTGCTTAACGATACGAATAGGCCAAAATCTCGAACTCTTACGAGTTCGAGATTTGTCTGAAAGGTATCGTTAAACACTATAACTCCAAGAGTTAACGAGATCAGCCTAAAGACTAGGGCCTTCCCGCTCTACCATCTTCGCTCCCGCAAGTTAAAGGAGGTAGCTCGCTCGGAGTTTTCTCAAAATATTCTTTGTATGGCATATAGTCCTGGACGCTAAGTTTGACACTTATTCGATGCGCAAAGGCGATGTCAACCCAAGAAATCACTCGCTTTGTAGCAGATGCCCCCTTTGGAATGATTCATTAATTCATTAAGTATCACGACTAAGGTTCATGACTATAATTGGTTATCGACGGGACCGGTCAGCCAGAATGGACCTGGTTGTCTATTGATACAAGTTTTACAGGATCTGCCATCTTGAATCCAAATATTTGGGCATAGAAATATAGCTCTGCTTCAAGAGAGCGCTTGATGTTCTCGGCACGGCGAAATCCGTGCTGCTCGCCTTCGAAGGTGACGTAGGCGACGGAAAGCCCCTTCTTTTCCAGTGCCAGGTACATGCTTTCTGCCTGGCTTGGTGGGACCACTTTGTCTTCCAAGCCCTGGAAGAATATCACAGGACAAGAGAGTTTCTCGACGAAGTTAATTGGGGAGCGGCTCTCGTAGATATCCTGGCGTTCAGGATAGGGGCCGACCAGTTTATCCAGATAGCGCGACTCGAACTTGTGTGTCTCTTTGGTGAGGGTCTCAAGGTCCCCGATCCCGTAGTAGCTGGCTCCGGCCTTGAAAGTATTTCGGAAAGTGAGTGCACTCAAGGTCGTGTAACCGCCAGCGCTTCCACCACGAATAATGAGCCTTTCGTGGTCGGCGTCTCCTTTTTTGGCGAGGTAAAGGGCGCCGTTTACGCAATCGTCAACGTCGACTACGCCCCATTGGCCTTTGAGCCGTTCTCGATATTCTCGGCCGTAACCGGTGCTTCCGCCATAGTTCACGTCGAGAACTGCGATTCCGTGACTGGTCCAGTACTGGATGCTCAGGTTCAGCGAACTTGAAGTAGCCGAAGTAGGTCCACCGTGGCTTATGACCAGAAGCGGCGGCTTTTCGTTGGGGGGACAAGCGTAATCACAATTCTTTGGAGGGTAGAAGAACGCGTGAGCATTCAGGCCGTTCTCGGTTGGAAAATCGATAGCCTGAGGCGTTGAGACGTAGCCAGGATCGATCGAAACTTCGCTTGAACGGCGTAAGATCTCCGTCTTTTCTGAACTTGAATCAAAGAGGATGATCGATGTCGTCTCGCCGGGAGATCCGCCTACGAAGGCGATCTTATCTTGCATCGTTCGAAGATAATTGATCTCGGTGTAAGGGATATCAAAGGGCTCAAACTTAGGCTCAGTAGGCTCAAGGTTATGATTTTTTGTGTCCAGGCGTGCGAGGTGCCAGGACCCCTCTATCGCATAAGCGCAGATTATCTGATCAGCAGACTCAAAGGCGTAAGAGGAAGTTCCAAAGACCCACTGGGGCCTTCCAAACTCTGCCTCTTTTTCGAATAGCAGTTCGGTATTCCCATCGATCCATCTGTACAGGTTCCACCAGCCTGTCTGGTCGGAGACGAAATGCAATATGCCGTCTGGCGACCATTCTGGCTGGCATACAGATTCTTCAAGACCGCCTGCAACCCTTTCTTTTCCGCTTAAGGTTCCGTCAGGCTCGAGTCTTGCGATCCAAAGTTCGGTTCCGTCCCAGGGCATGTTTGGGTGGTTCCAGGCAAGCCATGCCAACCAGGATCCGTCCGGGCTGAGCCGGGGCGAGGAATAAAAGTTGTTTCCGGAGGCTAGAGGTTGAATAGTGCCAGTTTCGATGTCGATTCCAACCAGGCTGTTTGCGGCTTCGCCCTGGTCGGAGTGGTCTTCACATACGGAGATTATCCTCTGCCTCTGTTTATCTAAGACGAAGTCCGCGTAGCGCAACTTTCCGTCAGTGGCAGGGGTTATGGGGCGGGGCGTATCGTCCTCTAAGAGATAGAGGCGCTGATCCTCGAAGTTGGTGAAGTAAACTGCGCCTTCGGAGGCGAGGTAGGACCCGCCGCCGTATTCGTGGACTCTCGTTCGGGCGTTGAAGTCAGCTGGGATGAGGTCTTCGCGTTTCCCGTCTTGCGATCGGCGCACGATGACGTATCGTCCGCCCTCGGAAGGTCGCATCTCTATCCAGTAGACGTCTTCGCCGTCGATCATCACCTGTTCTAGCCTGATCGAGTCGGAAGCGATCAGGTCTGGTGTGATGGGCGACTTCCAGGATCCGTAGGGTGCGATCTTTGGCATTAGCATTCTTCTATTCCTCCTTTTCTCTTGTTCAGTTCTCCTTTTTGTTCTTCCTTTCTGTTGCTTTGAGTTGGCGGGCGATTGTTCTCTTGAGATGGAGCATGATTGCGAAAGTTTGAGAGGGGTTATATGCTTTCGTTCTGGGGATTATAGTCCTGAACCTTAGACTTGACACGTAATGCAGTATACTGGAGGAATCATCTGCTTACAAGACCTGTAGTTTCTTGGGTTAACATCACCGCTACGCATCAGATAAGTGTCAAACTTGGCGTTCGGGACTATAATTATCTTTAGAGAATTTATCAATATTTTTGAGTAACATCAAGGCTTTTTTCACGTTATCTCCCTCATTGCTTTTCACCTACATTCGGCAGATCGAGTTTTGATTTTGGATATTTTTCCTGATAGCGTTTTCTCAAAATATCTAAAATTCTATTTTTAGGATCAGCCATTCCAAATGTGTTCGAAACGAGGTCGTTTTTGCGTAAAATTGGGAATTCATCCACATTTTGATAATACGCTATTTAAATGCATATACCAAAAAAAGTCTAAATTGCAGAATTAAACCTGCCGAATATTGGTTTTCAGATTATCGTTGGGATTATTGATTTCTATGTCGTCTAATCAACGTTTCACATCGTAACAAACAGCGTAACATCGGGCTTGGATGTATTCGTCCTCATCCTTTACGAGTTCTCGGGCGCTTTCGATTTGTTCCTCGATTTTGTATTGGGGACTGAGCTTTCGATATATTGCAATTTTTGCAATATTCTTCAGTGAGAATTTTCTTTCGACGTATCCCCTGGCATATCTCCGAAATGCGCGTCTCCATCACCACGAACCACCATTTGTCCACTCTTCGACATTATATCAGCAGCGTACTATATCTATTCCTCTTTTGCTTCTGGATTTAGCCTTGAGAGAAGGTATAATAAGCACCAAGCGTTAATCCTAAGTGGGAAGTGGTGTGCTCTATCGATAGGGGCCACAATGTGATCATAAACATACTCAAACTGGAACTGAAATCGGGAGTAACCACTTGAAAGAACAGATCGAGCAGCTTGCAGAACGATTCGAGACGTTGGGGGCAAGGGAGCAGTTAGATGTCCGGACGATCTTAACCCAATATGTGGAGGGTGAGATAGAACTTGATGAGATGCATTATACCTTGTTAGACGAGGAACTGATACCTATGCCTTCCAGGTGCACTATGTACCTTGACTTTGTCACATTAGCTCCGTTCCAACACTTGGAGACCTATATCGATGATTTGCACACTTAATTGACAATCTCTGACGTTTGTGATGCGACATCCTCGCTGAGTACCTTTGTTTATGTCTCTTTTTGACTAAACTCAACACCTCCTGAGCAGTGATCTCCTTTTGAGGTAGTATCACCTCAAGAATTCCCTTCACATCTTGAACAGTTAATAATTCCGCCTTTTTGCCCAGGTCTATACGTATCATCAGTATAGCTAACATTGCAAGAAGTGACATCGTTATATGGTGATGCCATCCCGTCCAACTTCGAACCTGATAATCAGCAAGTCCCGCGGTTCCCTTTGCATCCTGAAACGCACGTTCAATCCAGTATCTGCTATATGACATCTGTGCTAACCGTTTTACAGTTGTATCAATTGGAGCATTAGAAAACTGATATTTTATATCTTTTTCTCCATCATAAAGCCAAACTCGTGTATTTGCCGGTATGTCCGCGACGTAAGTGATTCCTTCGCTATCGATTTTATCTCGAAGCCATGGTTGTTGACCATAAAATGCGTCCATTCCAACGCAGTCAAAGGGAACATTGTTCTCTCTGGCGTGAAGAAGCATCTCCAATCCGAGTTCGGCCTTCGTCTTGAATACGACATCTTCAGGTACACCACATTTCTTGCGACGTTCAGGATCCTCGCACCAATCTTCTGGAAGATACAGTTCCGCATCAATCAAGGTTCGATATGATCCGTTCACGTACCCGAGAAAAACCCCTACTTGGCAATTATCAACTTTTCCGAGACGACCATTGTACTGACGCTTTGTGCCCACAGAACATTTACCACTTTTAGATATGCCAGACTCATCTAGATGGAGAAAACCATTGGCCCAATCGCCAATAAAACTAGTTGTATTAATTTGGATATAGTCAATCAAACGTCGATAGGACCATGGCGAGTCAGAAATAAAGTGGTTAAGTGACTGATTGTTGCAGTTCCGTACCCTCTCGGAATAGCGACTTATGTTACCACGCCCTACGTTGAGGAGAAGGCCTTCAAGGTATTGATGTGACTGAACCTCAACGCTGCGTGTTGTATTGCAGAAACACGGCGAGCATTTATTATGTAACCTATTTAAATTAATTAATGCGACTGGTAGGTCACCCAGACCTAAATCAAATTTGAATTCTATCGGTCTCATCACGATTTGAACGAATCGGGCCAAAGATGTATTTCACTGAAAAAGAAGGAAATAGGATTGCGAGGGGAATCTGACAAAGTCAAGGTACAACAAGCCCAAAGAAACCCCCGAGGCCGAAGTGAAGTTGAAAGATCTCATAAAGGAAAAGGTGCTCGACCAGTGAAGTTTGAACTTTGGCATTTTCTGAAGGAATTTACAGTCGAGAACCGATTAAATGAGACGACCTAGTTCTCGCCAGAATAGTGCTTAACGATACGAATAGGCCAAATCTCGAACTCTTGCGAGTTCGAGATTTGTTCGAAAGGTGTCGTTAAGCACTACATATACAAGAAACTTATAATATCTCTTTTGAGGGGATGAATATGGTGGTTCCGAAGATACCTGCCATGGAAAAGGCAGAATACGACGGTTTGATAGAAAGTGAACACGTGTGCAGAATCGCTTTCAGGGGCGATAAATATCCACATGTCGCTCCTTTTGTCTACGTATTTGATGGAAGGTTCATGTATTTCCTATCCACAAAGTATGGAAAGAAGATTGAACATTTCCGAAAGGACCCTCACGTCTCTGTTGAGGTGGAACGATACACTCCGGACCTTTCAAGCTACAGTTTCGTGACCCTTCGAGGTCGCCTCGCTGAGGTCTTGGATCCCAAGGAGAGGCTGGCAGTCAAAGAGAAGTTCGTCGATCTATAGTCATATACCATAGATTTAACTCATATGAGCCCAACCCTATATAATGCCT
>CAYWZG010000123.1:0-6778 GCA_964462795.1 uncultured Methanotrichaceae archaeon | reverse complement strand
TTCGTGGGTTCGAATCCCATCCCCCGCACCAAAATTATCTTTTCTGATGGCGATTCCCAGGCCACTGTTCAACCGTGTTTGCATCTTTTATTGATGAAGTCCGTACCGTTCTGGGTCTGATGCGGTAATTGACGGGTAATTGATTGAAGACCGTACTTGTGAGGCAAAAACATGACGAGCGACGCCAGCGAGAAGGGGCTCGAACGGCTAGATCTGTACCGCGATGGCAGGAACACCCTGAGATCCAAGGCCAGAGGCGACTTCCCGGCGGCGAGAATGACGAGCTGTCTTGAGCCTGTCTGTTCGGCCAGGAGCTTTTCGAATTACGTCCTGTTTAGGATCACCTCGTCGTATCAGGGACAGGTGGCATCGCACCTTCGAAGCAGCTCTTACCTGGCGGAGATGTCGAGCCATTGCATGTCGTTCTTGGCCGTTAGATGTGCAAGAGAGGTGCTACGGATGGTATGCGATAGCACATTTTCCGCCACGCATGCAGGTTTGGCCCCCGTCGAGTTTTAAAAAAGCTTGTTCACACCACTATCTATATGCTCAGGATTTTGTGCTCTCCATCGTCGTTCCTTGATTTCTTCGCAATTTGCATATATTAGAAGTCACGACTTTCTGCACAAACTTTTAGGATGAGGGTGGTCGAAACGGCTTCAGAGGACTCAGGAGGGAAACTAGATGAGAAAGCGAGACGAAAGATCGACAAACTTCTTGAAGATGCAGGCTGGGCCGTCGTCCAGGATCGGGACTATTTCGATCCCCGTGTCTCCAGGGGCATAGCTGTACGTGAATACCCTCTCGAAACCGGAAGCATCGATTACCCTCCTTTCGTCGGCAGAGGGGGTCATGGGTGTCATCGAAGCCCGCCTGGGGGAGAATCTGAAATGCGAGCAAGTCGGCTGTATCTGCCGCGCCTGATGAATGGGGTGGTGGTGTGGTAGGAACTGTTCCAATGCCTGCTCCAGCTAACCCAGCACCCGCTTCTGCGTCGACGGTTCAGTATGGCGTTCTAGTACTGCCAATCGATCGGATTAAGCTCTTTAGCCCCGAACAATGGGAGGACTTTGTCCACGAGTGGGCCTACAGCCTGCGTTCACAGTATTCAAACGTGGAGCGGTGTGGTGGGGCTGGTGACATGGGGCGGGATGTTATCGCGTTCCACAAAGACGCTCCTGATCTCTGGGACAACTATCAATGCAAGCACTATCGCAATCCGCTTACGCCAAAGGATGTCTGGATCGAATTTGGCAAGCTCGTGTACTACACGAATAAGGGTAAATATAGCTGGCCGTCGTCATATTTTTTCGTTGCGCCTCGTGGGATTGGCACCAAGCTGTCCAATCTATTGAAAGACCCTGAAAAGTTACGCTCCAAGTTGAAAGCCAAATGGGATACGCATTGCAAGGACAAAATCACCAATAAATGCCAAGTCGTTCTCGATAGTTCACTCGCTCAATATGTAGACACGCTCGACTTTTCGATCTTCAGTGCGGTGCAACCACTTCAAATGATCGACGCACACGCAGAAACTCGATGGCATCCGGCGCGTTTTGGCGGAGGACTTCCAGAACGTCCGCCGATGGACGCCCCACCCGCTACTCCTGCAAAGGAAGAGCTGAGTTATGTGACAAAACTGCTTGAAGCGTATGCCGAGCACACCGGAACAGACGTGGAATCACACGAAACGATCCCAAACCCCGACCTGCAGGATCACTTTTTTGATTCACGCATCCAGTTCTACACTGCGGAATCTCTGAGAGTATTTTCCCGTGACACCTTGCCGCCAGGTGAATTTAAAAAACTTCAGGATGACTTCTACGATGGTGTTATGGACGAGATTCGTTCTGATCATCCCGATGGTTATCGACGAGTTCTTGCAGTTGTTAAGCTTGCCCGACAACTACAGGTGAATGCACACGCTCTGACCGCTGAATTAACCCAACGGGACAGGGCAGGGATATGTCATCAGCTCGCAAATGATAATGATAATGTGAGGTGGGTGAGATGAGTGAATTCCAGTCGGTTCGCTTTATAGACCCCTTCAATGGGCCGATAGAGATTGGCTTGCGTGCTTTGGTGGTTCTAACAGAAGCCTTCCCAGCCACATATTCATTGCAGCGTCTGGTCATCTCTGACTATCTGGTGGTTCACTCTGATGATGCTGATGGGCCGGAGGGGCTGCACCCTCAAACTCCAAGACGAAGTGGCGAGTTGTTGGTTCGACGTGAGTCGTTGCAGCGAGGGCTTCTCCTTTATCAGAGTAGAGGATTAATAGAACGTCGTTATGAACCAGATGGCATTATGTTTGCGGCCACTGAAGCATCTGCTGCATTTATTGATGTTCTTGAGTCGCAGTATGTGTTTGACTTGCGTTCGCGAGCTGAGTGGCTAATTTCTCAATTCCACGGATTGGCTGACAAGGAATTTTACGACTTCGTCAAGGAGCGACTTGGGAATTGGGGGGCCGAATTCGAGTTTGAATCCGTGCTCTGGGAGGAGTTGCCTTGAACAAATACGGATTCAAACTCATCAGATTGTCATTAACTGGCCAGGGATTGAAGGAGGCTACGATCTCCTTCTTGGAGGGGCTAAACGTCATCTACGGACCGTCGGACACAGGCAAGACCTTCATTGTTCAATGCATTGATTTCATTTTTGGCGGAAAGAAGTCGCCCAAGGCAATCCCAGAAGCCGAAGGCTATGACAAAATTTCGCTTGAGATCTCACCTTGGGACTCGCCAGAAGAATTTAAATTGACGCGAAGCCTGAAAGGTGGGGAGGTTATGCTTTCCGCTAAAGGGTGTCCATCTCGAAAGCTTTCGGCAACGCACAGCGCCAAGAGTGAAAATAATGTGTCGAGGTTCCTTCTCGGTCTGACAGGTCTAGACGGCAAGCAGGTTCGTAGGAATCAAGATGGTAAGACTGATTCATTCAGCTTTCGTGATCTTGCGAGGCTGGTGGTCGTCGATGAAGAGGAGGTGATTGGGCAGACATCTCCATATCTTACGGGTCGAGGGGTTAGCAAGACAAAGGAGCGGTCTGTATTTCGGTTGCTCTTGACTGGTGTTGATGATTCATCGATCACTGCAATTGAAGATCCGAAGACCTCCAAGGTTCGGAAAGAAGCGAAGACCGAGGTCATCAAACAACTTCTCGATGAAAGTTCCAAAGAACTGAATGAACTTGAGATGGGGCTTCAGCTCGACGAGAGTGTGGGGATAAGGAAGGCGAACGAAGATATTTCGACGGAGCTTGAAAGGCTCAATGCGGAGATCTCAGCTGAACAGGACGCAATAAGCGCTTTTGAAACACAACGTCAGTCGTTGTGGGAAGATCATAAACGTGTCCGCTCAAAGATTGCGGTTTTGTCGGAACTTCACACTCGATTTGGCCTTCTAAGAGATCAATACCAGTCAGATCTGGCAAGGTTGGAAGCGATTTCGGATGCGGGTTTCAGGTTGACCCAGATGCCTGAGGTGAGCTGTCCTGTATGCGGAGCGCTGCCCGAGCACCACCGATACGACCATACGAAGGACACGCCCCCAAAGGTGCTGGCTAGATCTTGTGCAACGGAAGCATCGAAGATCCGGAGCCTTATCGAAGATCTTTCTGAGACAAGCAGGAGCAACGATTTTCAGATTAAGGCTAAGACTGAGGATGTCCGGAGAATCCATGCAAAACTTATTGCAGCTGACAACACCATCAGGGACGAGCTTCAGCCTCGATTCCAGGCCGTGACCACGAGATTTCGCGAGTTGACAGATAAGCGGCTCGTCTTTCTGCGAGCACTCTACCTTTACGAAAGTGTCGAGGATTTCAGGACTCTAATTGAGGTGCTCTCAAAAGAGAAGCCCCAGAAGCCTGACAAGGATACCTTTACTAAACTCAGCGCATCGGAAAAAGAAGAGTTCTGCAAGGAAGTCGAAGCGGTACTGCGTGAATGGGAGTATCCAGATCTGGATTGGGTAACTTTCAGCGAATCTAATGACGACGTCATAATCTCAGGTCAAGAGCGATCTAGTCACGGCAAGGGTGTCAGAGCAATCACACATACCGCATTCAATCTGGGGCTCCTTAGGTTTTGTCGAAAACGATCAATGCCACATCCTGGGTTACTTGTTGTGGACTCGCCATTGGTGGTGTATCGACAGGCGGATGACCCTAATTTCGATCCCAAAGATAAAGGTTTCTCGACCGATGTGAAGGAAGCTTTTTACAGAAGTCTCTCAGCTGCTGAGGGCATTCAAGTGATCATTTGTGAAAACGATGACCCTCCAATATATCTCAGTGAAAACGTCATTCATTTCACGAAGACAGATGAAGGTCGGTACGGATTCATTCCAAGGGTCGAGGGGGGCAGTCAGTGATGACACCAACAAGGGCAAGGCATTTGTTTGCCAGTTCAGAGGTGAAAAGGCAATGAATTCCTTCTCCTGCTCAGAGGACCCTCTCGGTCAGCAGATCACAGTCAAGTATCTGGAGTAACTGCTCGGCTGGGTGTCAGTCTACGCCTACAACAACGAGGACTTCGGACCGGATAGCCTGCTGGGCCGAGCCTCCGACCATGAGGTGGTGCTGACGCGCACCCTGCATGAGACGCTCGTCGAGCGCCTCACGCCCTCGCTCTTAGCCCACCAGAAATTGAGGCCTCGGTACATCCTGCCACAGAGATATTGGGATTTCGATCTATCGTGGCCCGGCCGACGTTGGCGATCGCCTCCCAAATTGCAGAGCGGGGTTCCCGCGTCTCTGATGCGCCGGTTCCGCACCCGGCGAGGAAGCGCGGGCGGCGGAATCGACAAGATCCGTGTCTATAGATGTCGTCCTGCCAGCTCCCGGCGCCACTCTTCGAGGTGCCAGGGGGCTTCTACGAGGGGCCCTGCTCTTTTGCGCCGCGAAAACTCACGCGGATGGACAAAATGAGCCGGGTTCGAGCCTGCTATCAGCACCATCAAGCCCATTTTGTGATGTTTCGCGTGACCAGTTCCAGAGATCTAATTTCAAGTAACTCTGACTATAGATATTGTTTTTCTATCTGGCGCAAGTTGTTGGTCCACGTGTCATCATTGGCCAAAAACAACATCAAGTGAGCAATCTTGGAGGGCTAAACACATACTCTAAAGCGTAGGGAATCCTAATTTAATACATAAAAAGAATTTTAATAATTGAGAGGGTGCATATAAAGTCAAAGGTTTTGGGACTATACAGTATATTCAAGACCATAATCTTTAAATATGATTAATGCGTGGTATACTGCCGCTCACTTGCAAAGTGTGCCTTCGCGTGAACATAAGGTGACGCGGTCAAGCTCGCTGTGGCCAAAATCGCATAAAGGCGGTTTGGTGAGGTTTGGCAGGGGTAATGCCCTCCCAAAAACCCAGAATATGTTTAGGGCTTGGTTAAAGCCGCAAGGCAAGTGGGCATCTGGATTTTGCAATCATTTACCGGGGCATCATTGATCTAGACAGGCGAAAAGCTGCCGCCTTCAGTTGTGTCCACCCCACACAGTAGCTAACATTGCTGTGCCAAACTGCCCATAAGATAAAAAGAAGAATTAACTAAAATTTTATAGACATTACATTAATGGTACGTGTTTAGCCCCCCAGAATGAATTGCTCGATGTTGGTTTTAGTCGGTGAACGCACGCCGATCAACAACTTGAGCCAGATTGGAAAACGATATCAGTAGCCGAATTTACTTGAAATCGGCTCTTTGGAACCGGTCACATGAGCCATCACGAAATGGGTTTACTGATGCCGATTGAATGGAGCTAAACACATACCATTAATGCAGTATCTTCATGTCAACTACCACCCCCTAAAAGGGGTGGCTTGTGCCTGAGCAAAAAGTCTCGGACACGTTGGGCCGGTTGACACCATGTTGGCGAAACACTGAGGGGTCATAGATTTCTCTCACACCTAGCGACCTGTCTTGCATGGAGATCTTGACGCCGTGGTTGCCGAATCATTCCATCCAGCTCAGACCAGATCCTTGCGGATCTCGTGCCATGCAAAGCGATATGTCTTTCGTTCACCATCTTACTCTTGGAAAAGCCAAGAGTGCCCTACCTTCCTGAGAAGGCGAAAGACTGTTTCCCGAATGCTTCGGGGAACTAAGTTATATATAGCGCCCATGTGCCATATATAGGTTATGCCAAAAGATCCGATTACTACAATTCAGTTGAAAACCAGCACGCGGGAACGACTCAAAGACGAAGGGAAAAAGGGTGAATCATATGACGCAGTTATTACCCGAATATTGGACGAACGGGCGAGGGGCTATCCATCCCCAGCCTGAAGGCTGGGGTCTTCCGCCCCTCTGCACACCCAGTGAGATAAACTCCCATTTCACCAAGCGCCAATAACGTGTTAGCTACTGAGACCCCACTTCTATAAGCAGGGTCAAAATCTCAAACTCTTGCGAATTTGTCCGATCAAAATGTATCGTTGAGCACTATATTGACGTAATATGCGATCTCTGGCGGTTTGGCAAAATCCTTTCCATAGGCGACTAATTCAGAACGAACGCAGCAGGATCCCCCCTACTTTAGTGGGGGGAAGAATGCGTTCAAATTTATGTGAACTATAGTGTTTAACGATACCTTTCGGACAAATCTCTAACTCGTAAGAGTTTGAGATTTGGCCTATTCGTATCGTTAAGCACTATTCTGGCGAGAACTGATTAGTTTCATCTAATCGGTTCTCGACTATAACATAAAGTTCACCTCCATTTTTTGGAGTTATGCGTACCAAAGATTGTGGAGTCAATCTTG
>CAYWZG010000122.1:0-6842 GCA_964462795.1 uncultured Methanotrichaceae archaeon | reverse complement strand
ACTCGAAGATTTCTGAAATCCGGAAAACCGGGCGTGCGGCCCCGAAGCATACCCCGTCCTTTAGGGCGGGGTGGGCCGCACGCAATTTGATTTATAAATATTCATAAGAGTCCGATATCGCCTAGCAAGTATCATCCCTCCATATTCTCACAGAAACCGACGCGGACCAAACTCTGTTTCTTGTCCTCTTCTTTGGAAACCCAAACAATTATAAGAAGGCGGCCGTCAAAAGGGCCGATAGGTCTACCGGCCCCTTTGAAGGGTCAAAGGCAGGTTCTAGATGGCGACGATAGATGAACAGATACAATTGATCGAAGATGAGATCTTCAAAACCCAGAAGAACAAGGCAACCGAGCACCACATAGGAAAGCTCAAGGCCAAGATAGCCAAGCTCAAAGCCCAGCAAGAACTTCAGAAGATCAAAGGTGTCGGAGGCGGGAAAGGCTATTACGTCAAAAAATCGGGCGATGCCACCGTCGCTTTGGTGGGCTACCCATCCGTTGGAAAATCCAGCCTTCTTAACAAGATTACCGGAAGCGATGCTGAGGTGGGCGCATATCAGTTCACCACGCTTGAAGTGATTCCTGGAGTCATGGAATACAAAGGTGCCAAGATCCAGATCCTGGATATGCCAGGTATCATCGAGGGCGCATCCAGGGGCAAAGGCCGAGGAAGAGAAGTCATAACGGCTGCAAGAGCTGCGGATATAATCTTGCTATTGGGCGATATCTACAACTATCGACTGGATCTTCTGGAACGAGAGCTCTACAACGCCGGGATCAGGTTGGACAAAACGCCGCCCGACATACACCTGAGTCAATCAGACAAAGGCGGCATAATCGTTCGGAGCACCATACCCCTGACCAAGATGACTGAACTGGAGATTGCCGAGATTCTCCGGGCTTACGGGATCGTCAGCGGGATCATCACTATCCGAGAGGACGTCAATACCGACACTCTGGTTGATTTCTTGGCTGGCAACAGGATTTATGTGCCTCAAATAGCCGTGATCAACAAGATAGACATGGAGTACGAGGGCGTGAGGGATGACATCAAAAAGACCATTGGACGTGACTTCGCACAGATCTCTGTGGAGGCTGACGTGGGCATTGAAGAGCTAGTCGAGCAGATTTACCAACGGCTCGGTTTCATCAGGATCTATCTCAAACCCCAGCGTGGAAAAGTGGACATGGATGAACCTTTGGTAATACTCGAAGAGTCCACGGTTAGAACGGTCTGCGAACACCTGCACAGGGACTTCGTCAAGCTTTTCCGCTACGCTAAGGTCTGGGGAAAGAGCGCTAAGTTTCCGGGTCAGTCTGTGGGACTGGATCATGTTCTTTTGGACGAGGACATACTTACCATAGTGGTCAGAGGATCTTGAGTCCTGTGGTTGCCAACCAAAAGCCGGTTTTTAGGGACCAAGAACCTCTTCGAAGATCTGAAACTCCAGGTCGTAGAGCGCTCCAAGGTCGTACCCCAGGTTTCCGATCGACGGATCGCTTTTCGAAGATCCCATATAACCTGGCCGTCCTCCTAACCCGTCTTTGAATATGTGTGATTCTGCAAAGAGGACGAACTTGCCGTCATTATGATTCACTTCTGCAAGGACTGTTCTGTTCTTTGCGGTCAAGAGTTTCGTTCCGCCCATGATTCCCAAACCTGCGGGATTGATGGGCAGTTTATCTCCTGCCAAATCGCTAACTTGATTACTTACAGTCTGATTTTTCTGGTTAATCGTCTCGTTTACGATGTGAACATTCATCCCAAAGGATCTGATCAACTCTGATCCCGCATCTGGATCTTTTGAATCGATCATCATCAACACCGAGTTTCCTTCTCGAACGTACTCTTGGATCGAAGCCACCTCTTCACCGGAGAATGGTTTTGTGGGGTCTATTATCACCAGAACCCTGCCCTTTGCCATGGCCTTTTCCAGGTCTCTTTCAAGAGATGGCGTGAAATTGACCCTTTGGGTCCATATGAAGAACGTCTCGTAATCTCCGTGTTCTCCTTTCGATGTCACCACTGGACCTGAATGGCCTACTTCAAAGCAGATTGTGCTGTTTTTATCATAATACCGGCACGGGATCGAGTCTTCGACTTCGGAAGAGAAGGTCAACAACGCACCGCTTGCAGATAGGGCGGCCAGCGCCAATATCAATGTCAGTGCCGCCATTCTTCTCTTGCCACGTGCGCTTTCATCCGGTATGCTTTCACCTGGTACTCTTTTCCCACTCAGGAAGTATGCTCCACATAAAGAGAAGATCACGCCCAGCAAGAGCAGGACATGCCTTCCATATTCATACCGGTTGCTCTTGTTGAGGTACTCCATACATCCTGCAATCAGATTTGGAGTGCCTCCAAAGAAGATCCTGAAGTTGGATATGGTGGTCGAGTCAGAGAACGCCACAATCCTTCCTTTGCCGTACTTGAGCGCCACAGTTTGATAGATCAGGCCCCATGTGGTGTCAGTGACCTGTGTAGGATCATTTCGCCTCGTCTCCCTGAAAAATCCAGTCGAGGCATACTCACCAGGAACTGCGCCCAATCCGAACCCTAACATCACGGGTTCGGATCGCAAAGGCGCTTTTATGCTGCATCCGGTCATGAAGTCAAAGTGGGTCATGTACCGTTCGCAAGGGTGGGTAATGTGCCCTCTCTCGTAAGTGTAGAGCCTCCCGTCTTGAGTGTTGACGCTGTCAAACCCAAACTCGATCCCGAAATTTCTCGATATTTGGTTCAAGTTTGTTCCAGAACCTGCAAAGTTGGTGTGGTCTCCTATGAGGAAGAGACCACCCCCCTTCTTGACGAAGTCCCTTATCGCCTCGACCTCCTCTGGCTTGTAACGGGAAGGCGTCTTTATGATCAATATGTCGTAACCATCCAATATTTCGGGCGTGATTTTATCAGAGACGATCTCTGGCGCCACCTTTGTTACACCTGGAACCTGCCACTCATCATAGGAATGGCTCACAATTCTATCCACATCGTAAGTCTGGTCGAGCCACTCAATCATGTTGTATGCATTGTAAGTCGAGTTCGTCCCATACCATTCTTTGTCCAGCGCAAGGGTGGAAAACTCCCAGACAGAGTGGATCTCGTCGACGAGAACTCTTCCGTCTTTCTCGATTCCTGGATCTTGAAATAGTGCGGCACCTGCAATGGCGAAGAGCCCGATGAAAAGAGCCGCTGTGCCGATAGCGTTTTTTTTATTCAACTTCAACTCGAAATCGAGCCTGAAGTCGAGCTTGGTATTGGATGAGGAATAAAGGCCTGCGAGTATGAAGACTAAGGGTGCGAAGCTTGCCAAAAGCCAGATGGACCCTGTGAATATCTCCATTCGTTCGATTGGAACCGGTGGCATATCGGTTGCAAAGAAGAGGTGGAGCAAAACCACGAATCTGAGGCAAAGATATAGGGCGCTCACACTGACCATGCCGAAAAGTCGTTTTGAGAACTCCGATCTGTTTTGTGATGCGAGCCCGATCAGGATGAGGGCTCCGCTGAATATGAGGATCCAGGGATAAAACCCAAGCTTTTCGAGGGTTATTGTGATTGGGTACGTCTGGCCAAGCCCGTATACGAAAATTATTCCTTCATTCGATGCGGCCGCAAGTCCGGTCAAGTTGGATGCGAAAGATAAGATTGGTGCGAGTTCTCCAAAATCGTGATGAGATGGCGCCGTTATGTAATACATCGCGAGAACCAGGGCCTGAAATCCGAGGGTGATCCCTGTAAAGAGCCCACCAAGCAAGATTGCCCAAATCCAGTGACCTCTAATATTGTGGCCCTTAAACCAAAGCGCCTTTGTTCCGATGCTGACGAAGGCCAAAAATAGCGCTATTGATGCGATTATCAGTCCTGTGTTGTAGGGGCTTGGTATGACGAGTGAAGATATTGCCATCGGGGTGGCTGCAAAGACTATTCTTTTGTCCCAGGAAACTTCCGCCTTCCAAAATCCGATAATAGAAAGGCAAATTCCTGCCAGGAGCATGATCAAGGCCGCTTTGGGGTCAAGGCTGGGTCCGTATATTCCCAAGTTGAACAGCCAGAAACCCGTGAGCGGAATCAACGAGAGCCAGAGCGCCCACCTCATTGTTTTTCCCTCCCGTATTTGGCCAATATCCCGCGCAACAGCTCGATGTTGCCCAGCCACTGGAGCTGATATTGTTCCCTCGTCTCCCTTCCGGGAAGCGTGAGGTGTTCGAGGTTCTCGTTGAGCAAGAAATGAGAATCTCCTATCAGGACGGCCGTCCCCTCGCCAAAGGGTCTGGCTGCGATCAGGTTGTAGCCAGATCCCTCGTACTCCAGCCATACTATGGGCTCGTAATCTTCTTCAGACCAGACAGGATGAGCCTCCATGAACTTGGGTTTATGCCAGTACATCGCCAAATCTTCTGGAACGACGGTGCCTGTGCCTTGACCGTGAGTTTCCACAATCCATGGGGGAGATCCCAAGGGGATCTTGCCGATATCGAAGTCGAATAGGTCGAGCACCGGTTCGAGTGGTTCCTCGTTTGTGTACCCTGAGCTGATGATGAGAAGGCCGCTACTTTCTACGAAGTTCCCGATCATGTCGGCCTCTTTGCGGCTGTAGGGTTTGGTTGGGGCGATGATCACAAGTACGTCTCCTTCCAACGTTTCGGACAAGTTGCCATCCTCAAAGATCAGTGGCATGTAGCCGTTTCTCATCAGATTCGTCGTCAATCCATCGATACTGCCGGGATTGTACCCGGCCAGGTCAAACTCGTTTACGTGAGAGCGATCTATCCAGGCTATGTTGTCGCACCTATCAAGAGAGGGTGTTGACAACCCGTTTATGGCGCCTGAAATTGTGAGAGTGATGACCAGGATTAGAGCGAAAGTTGCCTCTTGTTTTGTGGAGATTTTTAATCCGTTAGATATCTGTGATCCATTCGATATTTTCGATCGATTTGAGGCGGAAAAAAACCTTAATGACAGGAAAATGAATCCCAACGACGATAGCAGTGCGAGGCCGGCCAAGTCGAGGGTCTTTGGATGAAAAGCGCCCACGCCCATAAGCCACGTGATCGAGTTTTCCACGAGCCTGTACCTCTTTGGCACTCCTGAGTTGAAGACGTAAGATGTATCTCCGAAAACGAGAACCTTTCCTTCGCCGTAAGTGTCTGAGGCCGCGAGGACCAGATCACCCAAAGTTTCGCCCTTATCGTAAGTCCTGTTTCCGAGGCGACCTTGAGCCTTCGGGTTTGGATCGTCCGAAAATCCGTATCGGCTGAGGAAAAGGGGCCTTGCATCGCCGCTGAGGTCAAGAGTTGCCCCCACCGATGTGGTGGTGATATGGGTGAGGTCTCTTGTCGCCGGATGAGGAAGCGACGTTACAGCGTGTTCCCAGTTTCCTAAAACGTAGTCGGCGGTATCTGGGCGGATCTTTATTCCTGTTGGGGATAAAACCTCGTTGAGATAGTCTCTTCCCGCCTCGAAGTCGTCATCTTTCACAAACATCCTGGTGTGCTCTCCGAAAACGAGAAGTCCGCCGCCCTCTTTCACGAAACTCCATACCGTTTCCAGGTCCTCTCCACCCAGGGGCTCAGCCAGGTTCATCATCACGAGCAGATCGACCTCTTTTAGGGCCTCCTTTAAGGTTTTAGAGTCAGTGTCTTTGAGCTCGTTTACCTTGTATCCAAGGCATTCCAGGTACAGTCCCAGCGCGCCGACGGAAAAGCCGTCATAAGGGTGGATGTACTGATCTTTTTCGGGGAATGCAGGAAGGTCAAACCTCATCTCGCAATTTTTCTCGTAAAAGAGGACTTTTTCCCCTGAGAAATTGTATTCGTAAGGATCTGCTGTGATCAGGATGATTGCAGCAGAAAAAAGGAGCAAAAAGGGCCAGAGCCTCCTTTTTGGCAGAAAAGTTCCGGACGAAACTTCTTTTAACCTAAAGTTGGGTGCGAAAATGAAAAACGGCACCAGAAAAAGTGAAAACGGGATGTATAAAGAGTGGATGGCCCTTTCTGGCGTCATCCAGCCGGTGGCGTGAACCAGGATGTAAGCTGTATAGGCTGCAAGAAGGCCCGTTATTGACCAGAGAAATGTCTTTTTGTCTGTGGTTCTGTCATCTTGCTCTTCCTTCCTTTGTGAGAGGAGGAAAAAGGCGATGAATGTGGAAAAGAAGGTCAGGAATATCCAGGCGCCGCTCACGGAAGGTCCAAGATCAAGCGAAGTTCCCGCCACCGTTCCCACGAGGCCTGAGAAGTGTCTGGATAGAGAGATTGTCATCATCAAAACTTGCGGGAAATGGATACACACTATGTAAAAAGATGCATAGATCAAGCTTCCAAGAGATATGGCCGAAAGCTCTTTTGGATTTCTGCAAACCCCCTTCAAGATCAAATCAAGCCCTGCGATGAATGTTGGAAGGCTTGCAATCCAAAACATTTCATCTGAAAACCCAAAAAGAATGGCCAAAGACGCGACGATGAGGCCCATCCCTTGGACGAGATCTTTTCTGATCTTCAGGTTCGAATGCAGGTTCGAATATTCTGGCATGTACAAGAGTCCGGCCCCGATCAAGGCAAGAAAGCCCGATAGGCGGCTGAACGCAGGGGATATGCATCCGAAGTTGAGGGAAAAGGCGTTCAGCGCAAAAAGGAAAAATGCCACGCAGATCCAGTCCCTGAACCGCCCCCTTCTCGCGGAAAGCCTCTCGCCTGAGAGGGATTTTGGCCACTCCATGACGAATATTGAATACTGTAAAAATAGATAAACCTGACTCTCACCCGACTTTCCGATGAAAATGATATTGTAACTCTACTTTCCAAGTTTTCCCTCGGTCGCGCCCAGTTTATAAACTGTCCTTG